>NZ_WSPD01000029.1:0-37679 GCF_026319105.1 Enterobacter sp. HSTU-ASh6
GCTGCTGGGGGCGGGCATCATGTTCCCGGTGACCAACTTTATTGCCGCGCTGATCACCGGCCTGGTGATTGGTCTGGCGATTGGCTACGTCATCATCCTGGCGCGTAAATTCACCATCAACCAGAGCAACTCCACTTACGGCGCAGACGTCATGATGGGCGCAGGTAACGCCTCCGGCCGCTTCCTGGGGCCGTTGATTATCCTCAGCGCCATGACTGCCTCCATCCCGATTGGCGTGGGCTCCCTGCTGGGCGCGCTGCTGTTCTACATCTGGCAGAAGCCCATTACCGGTGGCGCCATTCTGGGTGCAATGATTTTAGGCTGGCTCTTCCCGGTCGCCCTTTAATACCTGCGGGCGCGCTGGCGCCCGCCTTATCAGGAGAACCCCATGTTTGATTTACTCCTGCGCCGCGCGCGCCTTGCCGACGATACCCTGACCGATATCGCCATTCAGGACGGTTCGATCGCGGCGCTGGGCGAGATTGATGCTCCCGCGCATAAGACGGTTGAGCTGAACGGTGACGTGTTCGTCAGCGCAGGCTGGATCGACTCGCACGTTCACTGCTACCCGAACTCCCCGATTTACCACGACGAACCGGACAGCGTCGGGATTGCCACCGGCGTCACCAGCGTGGTGGATGCGGGCAGTACCGGGGCAGACGACGTGGACGATTTCTATGAAATTACCCGCAAAGCCACCACCGAGGTGTTCGCGCTGTTGAACATCTCCCGCGTAGGGCTGATTGCCCAGAACGAGCTGGCCAATATGGCCAATGTTGACGCCGACGCGGTGAAACAGGCGGTAAAACGCCACCCTGATTTTATCGTCGGCCTGAAAGCGCGCATGAGCAGCAGCGTGGTCGGTGACAACGGCATTACGCCGCTTGCGCGTGCGAAAGCCATCCAGAAAGAGAACGGCGACCTGCCGCTGATGGTGCACATCGGCAATACCCCGCCAAACCTCGACGAAATCGCCGAATTGCTGAGCTCGGGCGACATCATCACCCACTGCTATAACGGCAAACCCAACCGCATTCTGACGCCTTCCGGCGAGCTGCGGGCGTCCATTACGTCTGCGCTGAAGCGCGGCGTACGGCTGGACGTTGGCCACGGTACGGCGAGCTTCAGCTTTGAGGTGGCGAAACGCGCCATCGCGATGGGCATTCTGCCCCACACCATCAGCTCGGATATCTACTGCCGCAACCGCATCAATGGCCCGGTCGGGTCGCTGGCGAGCGTGATGTCTAAATTCCTCGCCATCGGCATGTCATTGCCGCAGGTGATTGACTGCGTGACCGCGAACGCGGCTGATGGACTGCGACTGGCGCGCAAAGGGCGCATTCAACCCGGCCTTGACGCCGACCTGACGCTGTTCACCGTTAAACGTCAGTCGACGGTGCTGACGGATGCCGAAAACGACAGCCTGCAGGCTGAACACATTCTGGTGCCGCTTGCCGCGATCCGCGCGGGCAAGGGCTACATGACCGAACAAGGGAGCACGGAACATGCCTTCGATTTATGAGAAATACAACTTAAAGCAGGTCATCAACACCTCCGGCCGCATGACGGCGCTGGGCGTCTCCACGCCGCGCCCGGAAGTGGTTCAGGCGGCGATGGACGGCATGAATCACTATTTTGAGATGAAGGATCTGGTTAACAAAACCGGGGAATACATCGCGAATCTGCTGGACGTTGAAGGGGCGACGGTGGTCTCCTGCGCCTCGGCGGGCATTGCCCAGTCGGTGGCGGCGGTGCTGGTGAAAGACAGCGACTGGCTGCTGGAAAACCTGCACGTGACGCCCGTTGAGAACAACGAGATCGTCCTGCCGAAAGGGCACAACGTTAACTTCGGCGCGCCGGTGGGCACCATGGTGGCGCTGGGGGGCGGCAGGGTGGTGGAAGCGGGCTATGCCAACGAATGTTCCGCCGATCAGCTGGCGGCGGCAATCACCCCACGCACCGCGGCGATCCTGTACATCAAATCGCACCACTGCGTGCAGAAAAGCATGCTCAGCGTCGAGCAGGCGGCGGTAGTGGCGCGTAAGCACGATCTTCCGCTGATCGTCGACGCGGCAGCGGAAGAAGATCTGCATACCTACTACCGAGCCGGGGCCGATCTGGTGATCTACAGCGGCGCGAAGGCGATTGAAGGGCCTACCAGCGGGCTGGTGATCGGCAAGACCCGCTACGTCGAGTGGGTGAAGCGCCAGACGGCGGGCATTGGCCGCGCGATGAAGGTCGGCAAAGAGGGGATCCTCGGCCTGACCTGCGCCATCGAACACTACCTGACGGCGACCAAAGAGAGCGGTGCGGAAATGGTGGCGAAGATGACGCCGTTTATCGACGCACTCAACACCCTGAACGGCGTCACGGCGCGCGTGGTCTGGGACAGCGCGGGTCGCGATATCGCGCGCACCGAGATTAAGTTCGACGAAGCCATTACCGGCATCGGCACCGGCGAGCTGGTGAATGCCCTGAAGCAGGGCGAATACGCCATTTACTTCCGTGGCTACAAGGCCAACGAAGGGATCATCGAAGCGGACGTGCGCAGCGTGAATGCTGACCAGTTGAACATTGTGTACCGTCGCATTAGTGAAGTGTTAGGACAGGAGAATAAGGCATGAAACTGACCCCCAATTTTTACCGTGACCGCGTCTGTCTGAACGTGCTGGCAGGTTCGAAGGCTAATGCCAGCGCCATTTACGAGGCGGCGGAAGGTCATGTGCTGGTGGGCGTGCTCTCCAAAAATTATCCGGACGTAGCCAGCGCGGTCGCTGATATGCGTGAGTACGCGGCGCTGATTGACAACGCGCTCTCGGTAGGACTTGGCGCAGGCGACCCGAACCAGTCGGCGATGGTGAGCGAAATCGCCCGCCAGGTGCAGCCGCAGCACGTCAATCAGGTCTTTACCGGCGTCGCCACCAGCCGCGCACTGCTGGGGCAGAACGACTCCGTGGTCAACGGTCTGGTCTCACCGACCGGCACCGTCGGCATGGTGAAAATCTCCACCGGCCCGCTGAGCAGCGCAGCTATGGACGGCATTGTGCCGGTGGAAACCGCGATTGCCCTGCTGAAAGATTTCGGCGGCAGCTCAATCAAATACTTCCCGATGGGCGGGCTCAAGTGCCGTGACGAATATCAGGCTGTAGCAGTAGCCTGCGCCCGTCACGACTTCTGGCTGGAGCCGACCGGGGGAATCGATCTGGAGAATTTTGAGGAGATCCTGCAGATCGCCCTGGACGCAGGCGTGAGCAAAATCATCCCGCATATCTACAGCTCGATTATCGACAAAGCCAGCGGCGATACGCGTCCGGAAGATGTGCGTACGTTGCTTGAAATGACGAAGAAACTCGTTAAGTAATACCTTCAACAGGAGCCACCATGCACACCCGTAACCTGCTTGTCGCTTCACTCTCTTTACTTGCCAGCGCCGCTGTCGCCCAGACGCAGTACGCCTGGGTGGGTACCTATAACCCTAACGGGGAAGGGCTGTACCGCTTTACCATCGACCCGCAAACCGGCGCGCTCGGCAATAAAACGCTGGTGAGCAAACTGCCGAACGCCGCGCAGCTGACCGTCTCGCCCGACGGCAAAACGCTCTATCTGGCAAGCGAAGTGGAGCAGGGCGTGGTGCAGGCGCTGCGCATCGGCGATAAGGGTGAGCTGAGCGAGCTCAATCAGGTGGCGTCCGGCGGGGCCGGGCCGGTTTATCTTTCGCTGACGCCAAATGGCCAGCATCTGCTGGTGGCCAACTACGTCAGCGGGTCGATTGCCGTTCTGCCGGTTAAGGCAGACGGCAGCCTGGGGGAGGCCACGGACATCCATCAGGATCAGGGCGAACCGGGCGCGGCAAAACCGGAAGCGGCCGCTGAAGGCAGTTTTGCCATCAGCGATCACAACGGACCTCATGCGCACATGATCGCCGCCGATCCCAGCGGGAAATACGTGTTTTCCACCGATCTGGGGTTAGATCGCATCTACCAGTACCGCCTGGACGAGCGAACCGGCACGCTGACGCCAAACGATCCGCCGTTTATTCGCGCCTCCTCAAAAGGGGCCGGACCACGCCATTTCGTCTTCACGCCGAAGGGGGACGCCCTGTGGCTGATTAACGAAGAGGCGTCGACGCTCACCCACTATGCCGTGCAGGCCAACGGTACGTTGAAAGAGGGCAAAACGGTGTCTGCCCTGCCGGAAGGGTACAAAGGCACCAGTTTTGCGGCGGGGCTGGCGTTAAGCGCCGATGGTAAACAGCTGTATGTGGCTAACCGTTTGCATAACAGCATCGGGCACTTTACCGTAACAGCGGAGGGCACGCTGACGCATCAGGATGATGTCTGGACGCGAGGCGATTACCCGCGCACCCTGACGCTCGATAAACAGGGCCGCTGGCTGTACGTTATGAACCAGCGCAGCGACAACATTACCCGTTTCCGCGTCGGTCAGGACGGCAGGCTAAGCGTTGAGCCAGACTATACCCCGGTCGGCAGCCCATCCCAGATGGTCATTTCACCTTAAGCCGTAAGAGGACAACGACGTGCGATTCCCGAACCAACGTTTAGCGCAACTTTTCGATCTGTTGCAAAACGAGACGCTGCCACAGGACGAGCTGGCGCAGCGGCTGTCGGTCTCCACGCGAACCGTCCGTGCGGATATCACCGCCCTCAACGCGCTGCTGGCAGGCCACGGCGCGCAGTTCATTCTGAGCCGGGGCAACGGCTACCAGCTCAAAATTGAGGATGCCGAGCGCTATCAGCAGCTGCAGGCCTCCCACCCGCGTGCGCTGCGCATTCCGCGGACCGGGCCGGAGCGCGTGCACTATCTGGTGGTGCGTTTTCTGACCTCGGCCTTTTCCCTCAAGCTTGAGGATCTGGCGGACGAGTGGTTCGTCAGCCGCGCCACGCTGCAGAGCGACATGGCCGAGGTGCGCGAGTGGTTCCACCGCTATAACCTGACGCTGGAAACCCGTCCTCGCCACGGGATGAAGCTGTTTGGCAGCGAGATGGCGATCCGCGCGTGCCTGACCGATCTGCTCTGGGAGCTGGCCCAGCAGGACAGCCTGAATCCACTGGTGACGGAGGTTGCGCTGAATGCGGGCGTGGCGGAGCAGATGGTACCGGTGCTGCATGACGCACTGACGCATCATCACATCCGCCTGACCGACGAAGGCGAGCTGTTCCTGCGCCTGTACTGCGCGGTGTCGGTGCGCCGCATCAGCGAAGGTTACCCGCTGCCGGAATTCCATGCTGAAGACGTGGAAGAGAACGTGCGAGAGGCGGCGAAAGATATCGCCGTGACCCTCCAGCAGCTGGCGGGCAAAGCGCTTTCACCTTCGGAGGAGAGCTGGCTGTGCGTCCACATCGCCGCGCGGCAGATCCAGGAGATTGCGCCCAGCGCCATTAATGCCGACGACGACGAAGCGCTGGTTAACTATATCCTGCGCTACATTAACACCCACTATAACTACAACCTGCTCAGCGACGAACAGCTGCATGCGGATCTGCTCACGCACATCAAAACCATGATCACCCGCGTGCGGTATCAAATCATGATCCCGAATCCGCTGCTTGATAACATCAAGCAGCACTACCCGATGGCGTGGGATATGACCCTGGCGGCGGTGTCGAGCTGGGGCAAATATACGCCGTATGTGATCAGCGAAAACGAGATTGGCTTCCTGGTGCTGCACATCGGCGTCGGGCTGGAGCGCCACTACAACATTGGCTACCAGCGCCAGCCGCGCGTGCTGCTGGTGTGTGACGCCGGTAACGCCATGGTGCGCATGATTGAGGCGGTGCTGCAGCGCAAATACCCGCAAATTGAGATGACGCGCACCCTCACCCTGCGCGAGTACGAACTGACCGAATCCATCAGCGAAGATTTTGTTATTTCCACCGTCCGCGTCAGCGAAAAGTCGAAACCGGTGGTGATGATTGCCCCGTTCCCGACGGATTACCAGCTGGAGCAGATCGGCAAGCTGGTGCTGGTGGACCGCACCCGCCCGTGGATGCTGGATAAATACTTTGACGCAGCCCATTTCCGCATTATTAACACGCCTGTTGACCAGCAGACCCTGTTCCGGGAGCTGTGCGAACAGCTTGAAGAAGAGGGCTTTGTGGGGGAAGCCTTTCTGGAGTCGGTCGTTGAGCGTGAGGCCATCGTCAGCACCATGCTCGGGGATGGCATCGCGCTGCCGCACTCCCTCGGCCTGCTGGCGCAGAAAACGGTGGTCTATACCGTCCTCGCCCCGCAGGGCATCCCGTGGGGAGACGAAACCGCGCACGTCATCTTCCTGCTCGCCATCAGCAAAAGCGAGTACGAAGAGGCGATGGCGATTTACGATATCTTCGTCACCTTCCTGCGCGAACGGGCGATGTCGCGGCTCTGTGGCTGCAGGGATTTTGCCGGGTTTAAGGCGGTGGCGATGGAGAGTTTGAGTCGGTTTTGAGAGGCGTTATCCAGAATTCGATGTAATGCGAATGTAATGCTAAAATGCATTACATATTCCGTTCTACTGGAGGCATAATGGCCACGCTTAACGTCCGTCTGGATGACAAACTCAAAAACGAGGCTTACGCCGTGCTGGAAAAACTCAACATCACCCCAACGGAAGCCGTGCGGTTACTGTTTCAATACGTTGCTGAAACGGGGCGCATGCCCGTGAAAACGGTCACGATTAGCGACAGTGAAGATGCGCTGATACAGACGGTCCGGGAGCGACTGGCTAATCCGCAAAAGGGCGTTAAGGTTAGTCTGGATGACTTATGAACTGGTATTTGACCCGAGGGCGTTAAAGGAGTGGCATAAGCTGGGTGATACGGTGAAAGCGCAGTTTAAGAAAAAACTTGCCGAGGTGCTGGCGAAACCCAGGAACGAATCAGCTCTTTACACGGCCTGCCTGATTGTTACAAAATAAAACTTAAAGCGTCCGGCTATCGCCTGGTCTATCAGGTTCAGGACGAAGTAGTGAAAGTCGTTGTTATTGCCATTGGGAAAAGAGAACATTCGGCCGTTTATCATGACGCAAACAAACGGCTTTAGCGTTTACCGCAGATAATGCACGACCTGGTTACTGCTGCCTCGCCAGATAAGCGACGGGTCTTTTAAATCCTGCACAAACTTGCCGTCGACCAGCACGTTAATCAGGTCCACGACCTCCCTCTGAGCCGCATTCAGTTCATCCAGCTTATAGCCCGTCCAGACCCAGATGTCTTTTCCCGCACATTCGCGGCGAATGCGTTTCACCAGCTTCAGAATATCCGGCACGTTTTGCGGATGCAGGGGGTCGCCACCGGAAAGTGAGATCCCCTGGCGGTGAATGCGCGTGTCGTTCAGGTCGCTGATGATTTTATCTTCCATCTCAGCGGTAAACGGCATGCCGGAATTGAGGCGCCAGGTGCTTTTGTTATAGCAGCCGGGGCACTCATGCACGCAGCCGGAAACGAACAGGGTGCAGCGGGTGCCGGGGCCGTTAACGATGTCGACGGGGTAGTACTGGTGAAAGTTCATTGCGAATAACCACGCCGGGTGGCGCTGCGCTTACCCGGCCTACAAAAGAGTGTGGTCCGTAGGCCCGGTAAGCGCAGCGCCACCGGGCATTAACGTGGCAGCGGATTAACCGATCTGCCCATTCCCCAGATGCTTCACGCGGCGCTTCACCTCTTCCTGCTTACCGGCGTTAAACGGACGCGCGTCCGGGCTGCCGAGGTAACCGCACACGCGGCGGGTCACGGAGACGCGAGCCGCATCGTGATTACCACATTTCGGGCAGGTAAAGCCTTTGCTCGTACATTCAAACTCACCGGTAAAACCGCACTCATAGCACTCGTCTATCGGCGTGTTGGTTCCGTAATACGGCACGTGCTGGTAGCTGTAATCCCACACGTCTTCCAGCGCCTTCAGGTTGTGCTGAATGTTCGGATACTCGCCGTAGCAAATGAAGCCGCCGCTGGCGATAGGCGGATACGCCGCTTCGAAGTCGATCTTGTCGTACGGGTTCACCTTTTTCTCCACGTCGAGGTGGAAGCTGTTGGTGTAGTACCCTTTGTCGGTCACGCCTTCGACAATGCCAAACTCGGCGGTGTCCAGACGGCAGAAGCGGTCGCACAGGTTTTCGCTTGGCGTGCTGTAGAGGCTGAAGCCGTAGCCGGTCTCCTCTTTCCACTGGTCCACCGCGTCACGCAGACGCTGGACGATAGCGATGCCTTTCTCACGCAGCGCGGCGCTGTCGTACATATGCGTATCGCCAAACAGCGCGTTGATGGTCTCGTGGATACCGATATAGCCCAGCGAAATTGACGCGCGACCGTTTTTGAAGATCTCAGACACGTCATCGTCCGCTTTCAGACGCACGCCGCAGGCCCCTTCCATATAGAGAATAGGGGCGACACGGGCTTTGACCCCTTCGAGACGCGCAATGCGGGTCATCAGCGCTTTACGCGCCAGCTGCAGACGCTCGTCCAGCAGCGTCCAGAAGGCGTCTTCGTTACCTTTCGCTTCCAGCGCAATGCGCGGCAGGTTCAGACTGATAACGCCCAGGTTGTTGCGCCCGTCGTGGATCTGCTCACCGTTTTCGTCTTCGTACACGCCGAGGAAGCTGCGGCAGCCCATCGGCGTTTTAAATGAACCGGTGACCTTCACCACCTGGTTGTAGTTCAGAATGTCCGGGTACATACGCTTGCTCGCGCACTCCAGCGCCAGCTGTTTGATGTCGTAGTTCGGATCGCCAGATTTGTGGTTCAGACCGTCGCGGATGGCGAACACCAGTTTCGGAAACACGGCGGTTTTGCGGTTTTTACCGAGCCCGGAGATACGGTTGCGCAGAATGGACTGCTGGATAAGACGCGATTCCCAGCTGGTGCCCAGACCAAAACCGAAGGTCACAAACGGCGTCTGGCCGTTGGCGGTATGCAGGGTATTCACTTCATACTCAAGAGACTGGAACGCGTCATAGCACTCTTTCTCGGTACGGGAGTGCGCGTAGCCGTCGGCGTCCGGGATTTGCCACTCTTCGGCCGTTTTACGGTGTTTATTGAAGCTTGCCGTCACGAACGGGGCCAGCACCTCGTCGATACGGTTAATGGTGGTCCCACCGTAAATATGGCTCGCGACCTGCGCGATGATCTGGGCGGTAACAGCCGTCGCCGTGGAGATCGACTTCGGCGGCTCAATCTCGGCATTACCCATTTTAAAGCCGTGGGTCAGCATGCCTTTCAGGTCGATCAGCATGCAGTTGAACATCGGGAAGAAGGGCGAGTAGTCGAGATCGTGGTAGTGGATCTCACCGCGCTCGTGCGCCGACACTACGTCGCGCGGCAGCAGATGCTGACGGGCATAGTGTTTCGCCACGATACCGGCCAGCAGATCGCGCTGGGTAGGGATAACCTTGCTGTCTTTGTTGGCGTTTTCATTGAGCAGGGCGGAGTTGGTCTGCTCCACCAGGCCACGGATCTCCTGGTTCAGGCGGCCGCGCTTCTCACGCTGTACGTCACGATCGTGGCGGTACTCAATGTAAGCACGCGCCAGCTGCTTGTAGGGCCCCGCCATCAGCTGGTTCTCAACAGCGGTCTGGATCTCGTTAATATCGACCTGGCTGCGTTCATTCATCTGGCGGCTAACGACGTCTGCGACGGTGGCGCAGTAATCTGCGTCATCGACTCCCGCTGCTTTAGCTGCACGCAGAATGGCTTCCTGAATGCGCTCTGATTTAAACGGCACTTTACAGCCATCACGTTTCATCACATGCGGTGTCATGATCACTCCATTTTTTAAAAACAGGTTATCCACAGAGGCGGAGAAGTATTCACCGGACAGATCCTGAGACCGGCCAGTCACTTCCCTCGTTTCTGACCCTTGTTATCCACAATTCCGGAGAGCGGAGTCGCCGTCTTGTTGTTGGAATAGTAGACGATTAATACAAGATGTTGGGTCGGCGTGCATTTTAAGTGCTACATATAGTGATTTGCATCAAACATGTTTGCGATTTATTTGATTCAGAACAAAGTAAAAAGACGAGAGTACAAACGGCGGGCGCTGTAGCGATTGTAAATGCGGAAAGGAAAAATCTGATTAATTATTCAACAAAAACAGTAAAGTACACCGGGCGCAACGGATGCGCCCGGTGAAGGTATTACGCCTGTAGCCACCAGACAGCCTCAAACGGACGCAGCGTCGTTTTCTGCGGCGACGGGTAGTTGCTTATCACCGTTTGCCACGCGCCGCTCAGGAGGTCAGTCGTCCATTCATGAGGTTTATCGCTCAGGTTCGCCACTACCATCAGCGTCTGCCCCTGCCACTGACGGCGATAGCACCACAGGGATGGGTGCTCCGGCAGCAGATCCTCATAATCCCCCCACGTCAGCACCGGCAGGGTTTTACGCAGGCTGATGAGAGACTGGTAGGTGTAAAACACCGAGTCCGGGTCATCCAGCGCCGCGCGGACGTTGACGGTTTCGTAGTTATCGCAGACGCCAATCCACGGCTCGCCCTCGCTGAACCCCGCGTTGTGCGAGGCATCCCACTGCATCGGCGTGCGGCCGTTGTCGCGGGACTTACTCGCCAGGATCGCCAGTAATTCGTCCGGATCGCGACCGTTGGCCCGCAGTTCGGCGAACATATTCAGACTTTCCACGTCGCGATAATCGGTGATGCGGCTGAAATGCGGGTTGGTCATACCGAGCTCTTCGCCCTGGTAGATATACGGGGTGCCCTGCATGCCGTGCAGCACCATGCCGAGCATCTTCGCGGCGTGAACGCGGTATTCTCCTTCGTCACCGAAGCGCGACACAATGCGCGGCTGGTCGTGGTTACACCAGAACAGCGCATTCCAGGCTTTGTTGTGCATGCCCTGCTGCCAGTGACGGAAGAGGGTTTTCAGCGCGACGAAGTCCGGCTTCGCCTTCGTCCATTTTTCGCCGCCGGGATAATCGACCTTGAGGTGGTGGAAGTTAAAGGTCATCGACAGCTCGCGGCCATCGAGCGACGCGTATTGCTGGCAGTTCTCCAGCGAGGTCGAGGACATCTCGCCCACCGTCATCAAATTACGCGGGGTAAAGACGTCGCGGCTCATCTCCTGCAGATACTCGTGGATGCGCGGCCCGTCTGTATAGAAACGGCGGCCGTCACCGGTTTCGTCATTCGGGAAATCCTGATCTTTCGAAATCAGGTTAATGACGTCGAGACGCAGGCCATCCACGCCCCTGTCGGCCCAGAACTCGCACACTTTTTTCAGCTCGGCGCGCACGTCCGGGTTCTCCCAGTTGAGATCTGCCTGCTCCGGGGCGAACAGGTGCAGGTAATACTGCTCGCTCTCGGCGTGCCAGCGCCAGGCGTTGCCGCCGAACTTGGAGCGCCAGTTGTTAGGAAGCTGCTCCGGTGTGCCGTCGCGCCAGATGTAAAACTGGCGGTACGGACTGGCTTTGTTCAGCGATTCCCGGAACCAGGCGTGCTGCGTGGAGGTGTGGTTAAACACCATATCCAGCACGACGCGAATGCCGCGCGCGTGCGCACCGGCAACCAGCGCATCAAAATCATCCAGCGTGCCGTAGGCCGGGTCGATGGCGGTGTAATTCGCCACGTCGTAGCCGTTATCCACCTGCGGGGAGATATAGAACGGCGTCAGCCAGATGGCATCGATGCCGAGGGTTTTGAGGTAGTCCAGCCGCTGCGTCACGCCGCGTAAATCACCGGTGCCGCTGCCGGTGGTGTCCTGAAAACTCTTTGGGTAGATCTGATAGATGACGCCGTTCTGCCACCAGTGAGGAAGGGTATTCATAATGCGTTCCTGCAAATGCGAAGGGGCGCAACTGCGCCCCGAAAGATAATGTTAAACAATCTGCAGCGCGCCCTGACGGAACTTACGCTGATAAACCACGGTGGTGAGCGCCATGGGGACGATGATCGCAATGGCCATCGCGAGGGCAAACACCTGCCAGAAAGCGGGCTGGATAGAGAGGATGCCCGGCAGACCCCCGACGCCGATCCCGTTCGCCATCACGCCGTTCAGACCACACACCAGGCCTGCCAGACCGGAACCGATCATCGCGCAGAGCATCGGGAAGCGGTATTTCAGGTTGATGCCGTACATGGCCGGTTCGGTGACGCCGAGGTAAGCGGAGATGGCGGCCGGAACGGAGATCTCACGCTCGTTATGCTTACGGCTGACAAGGATAATGCCCGTGACCGCCGATGCCTGAGCGATGTTAGACAGGGCGATAATCGGCCAGACCGGCGTTCCGCCAAGGCTCTGGATCATCTGCATATCAATGGCCAGCGTGGTCTGGTGTACGCCGGTGATCACCAGCGGGGCGTACAGGAAGCCAAACAGCGCGGCACCAATCGGCGCAAAGCTGCCGGTCATCAGATGACGGACCGCGAAGGCCACGCCGTCGCCAATCATGCGGCCAAACGGACCGATAAAGGCGTGCGCCAGGAACACGGCCAGAATCAGCGAGCAGACCGGCACCACCACCAGATAGAGATAATCCGGCACGATGCGCTTCAGACGCGTTTCAATGAAGCCCAGCGCCAGACCAGCCAGCAGGGCCGGAATGACCTGAGCCTGATAGCCCACTTTGGCGATGGTAAACAGGCCAAAGTTCCACACTTCCGGGACCTGCTGACCAAGTAAGTAAGCGTTCATTAACTGTGGAGAGACCAGCGTGACGCCCAGCACGATACCCAGAATCGGGGTACCGCCCATCTTGCGCACCGCAGACCAGCAAATTCCCACCGGCAGATAGAAGAAGATCGCTTCGCCAATCAGCCACAGGAAGTCGTATACGGTTTTCAGCGCCGGATAGATCTGCGCCAGGGTTTTGCCGTCGCTCATCGGCACATCACCGATGACGTTGCGGAAGCCTAAAATCAAGCCTCCGCTGATCAGCGCCGGCAGCAGCGGGAAGAAGATCTCCGCGAAGTGGGAGATCAGCTGCTCGTGCCATTTCATATTCTGACGCGCGGCCTTCTTCGCCTGCTCTTTATCGGCGGAGGAGTGCCCCGTCGTCGCCAGCAGAGCCTGATAGTAATCGCCCACTTCGGTACCAATCACCACCTGGAATTGCCCGGCGTTGGTAAAGCAGCCTTTCACCATCGAGAGCTCTTCAATGGCTTTCGGGTTGGCTTTAGCCGGATCGTTCAGCACGAAGCGCAGGCGGGTAATGCAATGGCTGACGGTGGCGATGTTTTCGCGGCCGCCGACCAGGACGATCAACTGATCAATATCTGCTTGTTTGACTTTACTCATCATGAAACCTCATGACAGATGGGAGGGGTGTAATGACCTGAGCGCAAGCCTACTCCTTCAGCGTGACGGCGAAAATGGGAACGTTCCCGAAATCGGGCGAAGATCACAATAAACCGATTTATGGGGGTTATGAAAGGTGGGCGGGAATAACGATCTGACGCGGCTCAGCGCGTCCGTTGATCTGCTCGATCAACTGCGCGGCAGCCTGCCTGCCGGACTCGGCGTAGCCCGGATCGACGGTGATAATTTCCGGGTGTAAAAACTTCATCAGCGGTGTGCTGCCCACGCTCGCCACCTGCAGGTTATCGATGCGTTGTTCCTGTAAATATTTGCTCGCACCCAGCGCCAGGGTATCCGTGGCGCACACCAGCGCGGTGGTTTGCGGCGTCAGGACGCTGGCGACCTGCTCGTAGCCCTGCTTCATGCCGAGCCCCGGCAGGGAGGCCACGGCGGAGAGATTGTGTTTTTTGCAAAAGGCCAGGTAGGCTTCATGACGACGCTTGCCGGTGGTGACGTCCGCATGGGGAACGCCGAGGTAGCTGATGTGGCGATGGCCTTTGTCATACAGGCGCTGCATCAGGGTAATAATCGCCCCTTCGTCGTCATAGCAGACAGACGCAAAACCGTGGGCATCGCGCGCCAGCAGCACCAGCGACGGCTGCCAGGGTTTCAGCATCTCCTCTTTGATGCCGGTAAAGCCAAACAGCACCACGCCGTCAATGTTGCGCCGCTGAAGCATACCCAGGTGCTCTTCAACCAGCTGCACAGAGAACTGGCTCTCCATCATGATCGGGTCATAACCCTGCTCATAGAAGGCGGGCAGCATGGTCTGCACGGCGAGGTTTTCAGAGAGCGAATCCAGACGCGAGACAATGATCGCCACCACTTTGTCACTCTGTCCGCGCATGGCGCGCGCGGAGCGGGAAGGGGAAAAGCCGTGCTGGTTCATGACCGCCTCAACGCGTTCGCGGGTGCGTTCGCTGACCCCACTTTCGTTGTTCAGCACGCGCGACACGGTGGATTTCCCCACGCCGCTTAAACGCGCGATGTCTTTAATCGTAAGGCGGTTCTGCATGCTGTATTCCCTGTAACAACGATAACGGTGTCAAATGAGCCTAATGCTATAGCGCCAATTCGCTATGGGCAAAGTCTGGTTTACGTTCGGTTTATTTGAGGGGGGGTATAATACCGCCCGAAGCGTCGCTTAGGGTACGGTTAAATCCTTATACTGCGCGGCGTACCCCTTATTTTTACTTACCGGAGGCTTTATGGATCCCGATCCCACACCTCTCCTGAACGGGAGAAGACGTTCTTTCCGGTAAGCCAGCCCGTTGCTGACTCACCGGTGATGTGAGGCAGCAGCGTCATACACGTTCCTGCTTGAAAAATTGAGTGCCGCTCAGGTACGGCTTTGCCACGCCTGAAGGAAAAGCTGCGTCCGCGCTTGCGGATGCGGAGGAATGACTATGTTTAAAAATATTACCCGGCAGCTGCAGGCTCTGCTGAGCCGCCACCTGCCACACCGTCTTGTTCAGCGCGACCCGCTGCCCACGGCCAAAAACATGGCGGGCGCTGCGATCCCCGCGTCCCTGACCGAACGCTGCCTGAACGTGGCGGCGATGGATGAAAACGAAGTCTGGCGCGCGTTTGGTGGGCATCCGGAAGGGCTGAACGCGGCAGAAGTGGAAAAAATCCGCGCCCTACACGGTGATAATCAAATCCCGGCGCAAAAACCGTCTCCGTGGTGGGTGCATCTGTGGCTCTGCTACCGCAACCCGTTCAACCTGCTGCTGACCGTGCTTGGCGCGATCTCTTACGCCACTGAAGATCTGTTTGCCGCAGGCGTGATCGCCCTGATGGTGGGGATTTCCACGCTGCTGAACTTTATTCAGGAGGCCCGCTCCACCAAAGCGGCGGATGCCCTGAAAGCGATGGTCAGCAACACCGCAACCGTCTCGCGCGTGATCAACGATCTCGGTGAAAACGCCTGGGTTGAACTGCCCATTGACCAGCTGGTGCCGGGCGATCTGGTGAAGCTGGCCGCGGGGGATATGATCCCGGCGGATTTACGCATCATTCAGGCACGGGATCTGTTCGTGGCCCAAGCCTCCCTGACCGGGGAGTCCCTGCCGGTTGAAAAGGTGGCGCGCAGCCGCGACCCGCAGCAGATGAACCCGCTTGAGTGCGACACCCTGTGCTTTATGGGCACCACGGTGGTCAGCGGTACGGCGCAGGCGATCGTCACCGCCACCGGAGGCAACACCTGGTTTGGTCAGCTTGCCGGGCGCGTCAGCGAGCAGGAGAGCGAACCGAATGCTTTCCAGAAAGGGATTGGCCGCGTCAGCATGCTGCTGATCCGCTTTATGATGGTGATGACGCCGATCGTGCTGCTGATCAACGGCTACACCAAAGGCGACTGGTGGGAAGCGGCGCTGTTTGCGCTCTCTGTGGCCGTCGGCTTAACCCCGGAAATGCTGCCGATGATCGTCACCTCCACGCTGGCGCGCGGGGCGGTGAAGCTCTCTAAACAGAAAGTGATCGTCAAACACCTCGACGCCATTCAGAACTTTGGCGCGATGGACATTCTCTGCACCGATAAAACCGGCACCCTGACGCAGGACAAAATCGTGCTGGAGAACCACACCGATATTTCCGGCAAAACCAGCGAGCGCGTGCTGCACAGCGCCTGGCTGAACAGCCACTACCAGACCGGGCTGAAAAACCTGCTCGACGTGGCGGTGCTGGAAGGGGTGGACGAGGAGGCTGCCCGCACGCTCTCCGGCCGCTGGCAGAAGGTGGATGAGATCCCGTTCGATTTCGAGCGCCGCCGGATGTCGGTGGTGGTGAGCGAGCAGGCAGATGTCCATCAGCTGATCTGCAAAGGGGCGCTGCAGGAGATCCTGAACGTGTCGACGCAGGTGCGCTATAACGGCGACATCGTGCCGCTGGATGACACCATGCTGCGCCGCATCAGGCGCGTTACCGATAACCTGAACCGACAGGGGCTGCGGGTGGTGGCGGTGGCGAGCAAATTCCTGCCCGCGCGCGAGGGGGACTATCAGCGAATCGACGAATCCGATCTGATCCTCGAGGGTTATATCGCCTTCCTCGATCCGCCGAAAGAGACCACCGCTCCGGCGCTGAAAGCGCTGAAGGCGAGCGGTATCACCGTGAAAATCCTCACCGGCGACAGCGAGCTGGTGGCGGCCAAAGTGTGCCATGAAGTGGGGCTGGACGCGGGTGACGTGGTGGTGGGGAGCGACATTGAACCGCTCTCCGATGACGAGTTGGCTCAGCTTGCCCGGCGCACCACGCTGTTTGCCCGTCTGACGCCGATGCACAAAGAGCGCATTGTTACCCTGCTACGTCGCGAAGGGCACGTGGTGGGCTTTATGGGTGACGGCATCAACGACGCGCCCGCGCTGCGTGCGGCGGATATAGGTATCTCCGTTGACGGGGCAGTGGATATCGCCCGCGAAGCGGCGGATATCATCCTGCTGGAAAAGAGCCTGATGGTGCTGGAAGAGGGCGTCATTGAAGGCCGTCGCACCTTCGCCAACATGCTCAAGTACATCAAGATGACCGCCAGCTCCAATTTCGGTAACGTCTTCAGCGTGCTGGTGGCGAGCGCCTTTCTGCCGTTCCTGCCGATGCTGCCGCTGCATCTGCTGATCCAGAACCTGATGTACGATGTCTCTCAGGTGGCGATCCCGTTTGATAACGTCGACGACGAGCAGATCCAGAAACCGCAGCGCTGGAACCCGGCGGATCTGGGTCGCTTTATGCTGTTCTTTGGCCCCATCAGCTCCATCTTCGACATCCTGACCTTCTGCCTGATGTGGTTTGTGTTCCACGCCAACACCCCGGAACATCAGACCCTGTTCCAGTCCGGCTGGTTCGTGGTGGGACTGCTGTCGCAGACGCTGATTGTGCATATGATCCGCACCCGCCGCATTCCGTTCCTCCAGAGCCATGCCGCGTGGCCGCTGATTGTGATGACGGGGATTGTGATGGCGCTGGGTATCGCGCTGCCGTTCTCGCCGCTCGCAGGTTACCTGCAGTTGCAGGCGCTGCCGCTGAGCTACTTCCCGTGGCTGGTGGCGATCCTCGCCGGTTATATGGTGCTGACGCAGATGGTGAAAGGGTTCTATGCGCGTCGGTATGGGTGGCAGTAAAAACACACCCTCACCCTAACCCTCTCCCTGAAAGGGAGAGGGGACTATGACCCCCTCGGCCCATTGGGGAGAGGGGATACGTTTCCTCCCAAATTCAATAACCTGTGATCTCCGTCGGCGCATTCGCTTGACGACAAATTGAGCGCATGTTAACAGAATGTTTTGCCTTTATTTGGCCCGTCAGATAAGGAACATTCATGTTACGGTACAGTCTCTTAACCGCCGGGCTGCTGCTCGGCGCGTCGGCGTTTGCCGCCCCGGCAGGCGATCTCCCGTTGATGCCCTGGCCTGCGAAGGTCGAACGCCCAACCACCCAGGGCGCACTGGTGCTGAGCAACAATGTTTCCGTAAGCGTCAGCGGGGACGATCTCGGTGATGCGGTGAACCGTCTGCGTCAGCGTATCGCCCTGCAAACCGGCTGGACGCTCCAGCCGCAGGCTGATAAGCCGGAAAAACCGACCATCCGCATTGCCATTGCCAAAAAAGTAAAGCCGCAGCCGCTGCCGGACAGCGACGAAAGCTATAAGCTGACGGTGGATGCCAACGGTGTGGATATCTCCGCCAACACTCGCTTCGGAGCGCTGCGCGCCATGGAAACCCTGCTCCAGCTGATGCAAAACGGCGCGGAAAACACCTCTCTGCCGTGGGTGTCGATTGAGGATTCCCCGCGCTTCCCGTGGCGCGGGCTGCTGCTGGACTCGGCGCGCCACTTTATCCCGCTGCCGGATATCAAGCGCCAGATTGACGGCATGGCCGCGGCCAAGCTAAACGTGTTGCACTGGCATCTCACCGACGATCAGGGCTGGCGCTTCAGCTCGACGCGCTATCCCAAACTGACCCGGCTTGCCAGTGATGGCCTGTACTACACTCCGGAACAGATGCGCGAGGTCGTGCGTTACGCTACCGAGCGCGGCATCCGCGTGGTGCCGGAAATCGACATGCCGGGCCACGCCTCGGCCATCGCGGTAGCCTACCCGGAGCTGATGAGCGCGCCGGGGCCGTATCAGATGGAGCGCCACTGGGGCGTGCTGAAGCCGGTGCTGGACCCGGCCAAAGAGGCGACTTATACCTTTGCTGAGGCGATGGTCAGCGAACTGGCGGCGATCTTCCCCGATCCATATCTGCATATCGGCGGTGACGAGGTGGACGACAGCCAGTGGAAAGCGAACCCGGCCATTCAGCAGTTTATGCGCGATAAGAAGCTTGCTGACAGCCAGGCGCTGCAGGCGTATTTCAACCGCAGGCTGGAAACGATCCTTGAGAAACATCACCGGCAGATGGTCGGCTGGGACGAGATCTACCATCCCGATCTGCCGAAAAGCATTCTGATCCAGTCCTGGCAGGGGCAGGACGCGCTGGGGCAGGTGGCGCAGAACGGCTATAAAGGGATCCTCTCTACGGGCTTCTATCTCGATCAGCCGCAGTCCACCGCCTACCACTACCGCAACGAGATCGTCCCGCAGGGCTTAAACGGCGTGGATGTCATCGCAGACACCGACAGCGCCCAGAGCTGGGCCTTCTCTATGCCGCGCCTGAAGGGGAAGCCGGTAGAGGGAAGCTTCACGCTGGTGAAAGGGGAATCAGGCTGGCGTGGGTTTATTGATTTTGCCGGCAAATCCCGCCGCGCGGTGCAGGACATTGCCTGGCGCGATGACAACCAGGTGACCTTTACCGTCGACACCTGGATGGGGGAAACCCGTCCGGTGGTATCGGTGGATAACGATAAGCTCACCGGCTACTTCCTGGTGGGGAACGTCCGTTATCCGATTAGCGGCACGCGTCTGGACGAGGTCCCTGAAGGGACGCCGCCGGTGGTGCCGGACGCCGCGCATCAGGTTAACCTGCTCGGCGGTGAAGCCGCGCTGTGGGCAGAAAACGTGGTGGCGCCGGTGCTCGATATCCGCCTGTGGCCGCGTACGTTTGCGGTTGCGGAGCGTCTGTGGTCCGCACAGGACGTCAACGACGTCGACAACATGTACACCCGCCTGCAGGCGATGGACAGCTGGTCGACGGTGTCGGTCGGGCTGCAGCAGCACACCCAGCAGCAGGTGCAGTTCACGCGCCTTGCTGGCAATGCCGACACCCTGCCGCTGCAAATCCTCGCCCAGGCCGTTGAGCCGGCGCAGTACTACACCCGGCAGCACCTGAAGTTCCAGGCCGGAAACTACCATCAGTTTGAACCGCTCAACCGCTTCGCGGATGCGCTGAACGCCGAAAGCGCCACCGTGCGGCAGATGAACAAATGGGCCGATCGTCTGGTGAGCGACGCGGAAGATGCGGAAAGCGCCGAGGCGCTGCGCCATGTGTTCAACCGCTGGCAGAGCAACACCAGCGATGCGCTGGCGTTAAGCGAAAACAGCTATCAGCTGAAGGCGATCAAACCGGTGATTCAGGAGGTCGACAAGCTTGCGTCGATTGGCCTGCGGCTCACCGACCTGGTGGCACGGCAGGGCACGCTGGACGATAAAGAAATCGCCTCGATTCAGGGCGAGCTGGATAACGCGGCGAAGGTGCAGGACGAGGTGGTGATTGCGGCGGTCTATCCGCTGGAGACGCTACTCAGAGCGACGCGGAATCAATAGCAAAAATACGCCTCTCTCCCCAAAGGGGCTCGATCGATTCCCTCTCCCCTTTGGGGAGAGGGTTAGGGTGAGGGGACTAGTGCTTCAGAACCCACGCCTCTTTCCAGTGTGAACCTGTGCCCGGCTCAAACTGGGTCGCATACTTGCTCCACTGCACGCAGTAGCCGCTGTACGGGAATGGCTTACACTGGTAGGTCTTACCGTCTTTCGGCTGCAGCACCACGGTACCCGCTTTATACGACGCGATATTGTCCGGGAAGATGTAGTCATGCTGACCGGGGCTGTTGTCCGCCGCCGCGTCATCTTCCAGCATCAGGTTCAGTACATCCTGCGCAAACAGCGTGCCGTCCTGATTGGTGGCGTAGTACTTCAGCATGTGATGGCCCGCTTCAACGTCGGTCAGCGTCAGGGTGACGTCCTGATTCGCGTTGTTCATCGCCTGCTTGAGATAGCCTTTTTCCGCGCCGTGATGGTTCATGACGTGGGCTTCGAAATCGACGTTACCGTGGGTGTTCACGTGGAAGGTGATGGTCGCATTGCCGTTCTCGATTTTGCTGTAGTGCAAATTGCTGACGGCGATAGTTTCGTTGACCTCCACCTTCTGCTCTTCGTACGAAATCGCAACGGACTGCAGGGCGCTGCCCTCTTTGACGAATACGCTGTTCGCGCCATGAACCGGGCTAATCTCGCCGCCCTCATCCCTCACGCCAACGCGAATGTCCTGGTGCGCGGTGTTAATTTTCTGCGCCAGATCGTAAGACCACTGGTTAGCATCCCCCTGCGCGGCCGTGGCGATCGTCATTTCCGTGCGCAGGGACGTCACTTCACCGTGCGCATCGAAGAAGCGGGCAATGACCTTATCGCCGACGTTCAGGTTATTTCCCGCAATCTGGCCGCTGAGGACTTTGCTCCACTCTGATTCGATGCCGGCACCGTCATCCGGGGTAACATTGCCGCCGTTACCGAAATCAACGTCAATGGCCTGGTAGAAACTGTTCGCGGTATCAGCAATTTCCCAGACGCCATAAATCACCTGATAACCCGTGCGTGCCGGCACATTGCAGGTCATGGCTTTACGCATCGCGGGGGCCTGGCCATTGCCATTCACGGTACAGAACGGGGTTAATTCAAACTGATCGCGGGTCAGGGGTTTATTCGGATCCCAGTTTTGTCTGGTGATGTAGTAACGCCAGTTGGTGGTTTTGTGCGGCGCGGTGTGATACCAGACAAATTCATGCGGGCCGGCGGTCATGGGGCTTTTCGTCCATGCGTTCAGGCTCTGTTTATCCAACTGGGAGTAATTCGCAATTCCCGCGCTGGCAAGCTGGCCGTCAGGCGGCATCGCCCCGGTCGGGAAGCCGGAGGTTTTCTCCACGCTCTGCGGTTCATACTGAACGGAACCGCAATCAATATTTTGCCCAAGCTTACACATATAAGCGCGGCTGGCAGGAGATTCTATATAACCGTGGGCCAGTGCGGAGGAGGCAACGGTCAGGGTCGCCACCGCCAGTGCAATTTTTGATAATTTCATTGTTAGTCCATTAATAATTAATCTGCAGTGAGATGTTATTAATGGCGAGCGGGAAACGTCATGCGGTGGTGAGAGGAAAAATAGCCAAAAAAAATGGACGGCCAACGCCGCCCATGATCTGTTGAACCGCTTAGCGACGTACCGCAATCGCTTCGATTTCAATCTTCACGTCTTTTGGCAGACGGGCCACTTCCACGCAGGAGCGCGCCGGGAAGGTGGCGTTGTGCTCGGTGAAGAAGGCTTCGTAAGTGGCGTTAACGGTCGCGAAATCGTTCAGATCTTTCACGAAAACGGTGGTTTTCACGATATCGCCTACTTTCAGGCCTGCGGATTCCACGATAGCCTGCACGTTTTCCAGCGACTGACGCGCCTGTGCCGCTACGTCTTCCGGCACCGCGCCGGTTTTCGGGTTCACCGGGATCTGACCTGAAGTGATGATCATGCTGCCCAGATCAACGCCCTGAACGTAGGGGCCGATAGCCGCGGGTGCATTTTCCGTCGCGAGTACTTTGCTCATGTTTTCTCCAGAATGACAGCGTTAAGAATGTTCCCGGCCATTATAACAGCCGGGATTTCATTACCAACCTCAATTAGTTGGCCAGCACCACATAATGAGAAAACTCTTTTTCGCAGTATTTGCATTTGAGTGCGATGTCATCGGCGCGTTTTTTCACTGCAAAGCTGGAGGACACCGGCTCAGCGTGGCTGATGCAGTTGCTGTTCGGGCAAACCAGCACGCTCTCAATGCGTTCCGGCAGGCTCGGACGGGATTTGCCGACCACTTCATACTCGTCGATGCGGTTGACGGTGGCCTCCGGCGCGTACAGCGACAGCTGGTTGACCTGCTCGTCGGTCAGGAAAGTGTTCTCAATCTTGATCAGATCTTTGCGGCCCATCTCGCCTGACGGCAGGTTCAGGCCGATGGTGATGCGCTGGTCGGTTTCGGTCAGTTTGAACAGCGTCAGCAGCTTAAAGCCCACCTGCGCAGGGATGTGGTCAATCACGGTGCCACGCTTGATGGCTTCAACCTGGAGTTTGTTATCGTGTGTCATGGTCGTCTCCCCTTACAGAGCTAATTCGCGATTCAGAACCAGTGCCAGTAACGCCTGGCGGGCGAAGATGCCGTTCCCGGCCTGCTGGAAGTACCAGGCGTGCGGCGTTTTATCCACATCTGTGGTGATCTCGTCGATGCGCGGCAGCGGGTGCAGGACCTTCATGTTGTCGCGCGCCCCCTCAAGGTCGCTGGCGCGCAGCACAAACTGCGCCTTCACGTTGGCATATTCGGACGGGTCAAGACGCTCTTTCTGCACGCGGGTCATGTACAGAATATCCACGTGGCTCATCACCTCTTCGATGCTCGCATGCAGGCTCCACTGAATGCCTTTTTCGTCCAGCATGTCGAGGATGTACTGCGGCATGGCCAGCGCGTCCGGGGCGATGAAGAAGAAGCGGTTACCGTTAAATTTCGCCAGCGCCTGGGTCAGGGAGTGGACGGTACGACCATATTTCAGGTCGCCGACCATGGCGATGTTCAGGTTCTCAAGCGTGCCCTGAGTTTCCTGAATGGTGAACAGATCCAGCAGGGTCTGCGTCGGGTGCTGGTTGGCACCGTCACCGGCGTTCAGTACCGGAATGCCGCCGGAAAACTCGGTTGCCAGGCGCGCCGCGCCCTCCTGCGGGTGACGCATCACGATCGCGTCCACATAGGTGCTGATCACTGAAATGGTATCCGCCAGAGTTTCGCCTTTCTTACCCAGCGACGTGTTGCTGCTGTCCGAGAAGCCCACCACGCTCGCGCCCAGGCGGTGCATCGAGGTTTCAAAGGAGAGACGGGTGCGGGTGGAGGCTTCAAAGAAGCAGCTTGCAATCACCTTGTGCTTCAGCAGCTCCGGTTGCGGATTAGCCTTCAGTTTTGCCGCGGTTTCCAGAACCAGTTCCAGCTCTTCGCGGCTGAGGTCGTTTATGGAAATGATGTGTTTTTGATAAAGCGGATTCATGTTTATCTCCTGACGCCGGGCAAAAAAAAGCCCCTCAAATGAGGGGCTCTGGGAATAGATTGAGCAACGGGAAGAAAAACGGCAGGCCAGCGTCTGATTTCAGACGCGGTAAGACGTTGTGTCGTACACGCTTGACCATGCTTCCTCCCGGCAAATTGTGGGGCATTATACGCAGCTCGCTTTGCGGATCAAGCGATTTAATGCACGCTTTACTCAATGCAAACGGTTCTTTGTGAATATTAATTCGTTCTGAGTAAATAATTAATTTGCTTATGCACCAGCGCGGTGCGCTTCACCACCCGGGGGGCGACCCAGACGATACTGCTGCCGGCCACCACGCCTAAAATTTCCGGAAGCTGGTGATAATCCAGAATGCGCGCCACCGCGCGGCCATATCCGGCCACGGTGTGCACAAGGATAAATTCGCTATTGTGCTCGACGCTCACCACCATTTCCGAAACGGTGCGTGCGGCGTCGGGAGCAGGGCGCAGTTGAGGATTCAACGAATAAATCTTTAGCCCTTTAGCATTTCGAATTTTTATGACTCCGAGCAACTTCAGCAGACGCGAAACGGTCGACTGGCTGATGCTGTCAAACCCTCTCTCCTGCAGGTCGCGGCGGATCTCTTCCTGGGAGATATAGCTCTTTTCTGCAATCAGGCGCTGACAGACCGTCAACTGGAGTTGTTCTTTTGGAGAGTAATCACCATATTCCGTCATAACTATTTCCCATGTAAGTGGCTGAAACAAAACGCCCGGTTGCGCTACGCTTACCGGGCCTACAACGTCAACACATCACAACACCGCCCCCAGGCTTAACGCCACCATAATCACCACCGTCAGGATCGCCAGCAGCGGCGCCACCCATTTCAGGTAACGCACGTAAGGCACCCGGGCGATAGCCAGACCGCCCATCACCACGGCTGAGGTTGGCGTGACGAGGTTAACGATGCCGGAGGCAGACTGGTAAGCCGTCACCACCAGGTCGCGGTTGACGTTAGCGAAATCGGCCAGCGGTGCCATGATCGGCATCGTCAGAACGGCCAGGCCGGATGAAGAAGGCACAAGAAATGACAGCACGACCTCCAGCCAGTACATCACGTTGATAAACGCCACCGTGGACAACCCGCTGACCAGCCCTTCCGCGCTGTGCAAAATGGTGTGGGTAATCATGCCCTTATCCATGATGACTACGATACCGCGCGCAATGCCGATAATCAGCGCGACGCCCAGCAAATCTCGTGCGCCGTTGATAAACGTCGAGGTTAGCTCCTCTTCGCTCATGCGGGCGATAAGCCCCACGATGATGGCGCTGGCGAGAAACACCGCCGAGATCTCCGCCATCCACCAGCCCAGCACCGCCACGCCGTAAATCATCACCGCGAAGGCGAGGGCAAAAATCACGAGGATGATTTTGCGCACCGGGGTAAATTCCAGCGACTGCTCCCCTTTGTTGCCGAGGAAATGGGCGCGGTTCTCCTCCTGCTTGTCGGCGACGATCGACAGCGACGGGTCCTGACGCACCTTACGGGCGTAACGCATCACCCACGCCACGCAGATGACCCAGCCAATCACCAGCAGCGCGATGCGCAACATGATGCCGTTGGTGAAGGGGATCCCGGCGGCGTTGGCGGCGATCACCGTCGCAAACGGGTTAATGGTGGAGCCGAGCGTGCCGATCCCCGCGCCGAGCAGCACGGTGGAAGCGGCGACAACCGGGTCGAACCGGGCGGCCAGCATTACCGGCACCAGCAGGGTGTAGAAGGGCAGCGACTCCTCGGCCATGCCGTAAATCGTGCCGCCTGCGGCAAACAGCGCCATCAGGATCGGGATCATCCACTCTTCGCGTCCGCGCAGCCGGGTGGTGACGCGCTCGATCCCGGCGTCAATCGCCCCGGTTTTGGTGACGATCCCGAGAAATCCCCCGATGATCAGAATAAACAGCGCCACGTCGATCGCCCCGGCCTGGCCGGAAAGCGGATCGTACAGCCCGGCGATGGGCGCCATCAGGACGGAAACGAGGCCCTGCGGATGTGCCGCCACGTGCGCATAGGTACCGGCAACCGGCACTTCTTTGCCTAATGCCTCATTCATTGCCATCTGGTACTGACCGGCCGGGATGATCCAGCTCAGCGCGGCGACGACGGCAATCAGAAAGAAGAGAATGGTGTAAGCGGAGGGAAACTTGAACTTGCCCATGATGTTCTCCTTAAACCCGGCGCACCCCGCGGCGCGCCGGGCGGTGATTAGTCGCCGAGTGTCGCCACCATGACCGCTTTAATGGTGTGCATGCGGTTCTCAGCTTCGTCGAAGACGATGGAGTTTGGTGATTCAAAGACCTCTTCCGTCACCTCCAGCCCCTTCAGGCCGTAGGCCATCTCGATTTCACGGCCCACTTTTGTGTGCTCGTTGTGGAACGCCGGCAGGCAGTGCATAAACTTGACGTTCGGGTTGCCGGTGGCTTTCATGACGTGCGCGTTGATTTGATACGGCTTCATCAGGCTGACGCGCTCGGCCCAGGCCTCCTTCGGCTCGCCCATGGAGACCCACACATCGGTGTAGAGGAAATCCGCTCCCTTCACGCCCTCTTCCACGTCGTCGGTAAGGGTGATGCGCGCCCCCGTCTCTTTAGCGATGGCGCGGCACTGCTCAACCAGACCTGCTTCCGGCCAGAAGGATTTCGGCGCGACGAGGCGGATATCCATCCCCATTTTTGCCGCACCGACCATCAGCGAGTTGCCCATATTGTTTCGCGCGTCGCCGAGATAGGCAAAGCTCAGCTCCGGCAGGGTTTTACCCGGCGCGTGCTCCAGCATGGTCATCAGGTCAGCGAGGATTTGCGTTGGGTGGAATTCGTCGGTCAGGCCGTTCCACACCGGCACGCCCGCGTACTCGCCCAGCTCCTCGACGATGGCCTGCCCATAGCCGCGGTATTCGATGCCGTCATACATGCGGCCTAATACGCGGGCGGTGTCTTTCATCGACTCTTTATGGCCGATCTGCGAGCCGCTTGGGCCGAGGTAGGTGACCTGCGCGCCCTGGTCGAACGCGCCCACTTCAAAGGCGCAGCGGGTGCGGGTGGAGGTTTTTTCAAAGATCAGGGCGATGTTTTTCCCGACCAGGGTTTGCTTCTCGCGCCCGGCTTTTTTGGCGGCCTTCAGCTCAATGGCGAGGTCGATCAGGTACTGGATCTCTGCCGGGGTGTAGTCCAGCAGTTTGAGGAAGTTGCGGTTTTTCAGGTTGATGGTCATGGGTTAATCCCTTTTAAAATGTGTGTGCAGTTACGAATCAACGTGCCTTTCTCGCCCGCCAGGATCTCCGCGCCGTCGGCCAGCGCGCCAATTCCGGCAATCCCGTTGCAGGTTTCAACGAACTCGCGACAGGCGGCCACCTTCGGCCCCATCGATCCGGCGTCGAACTGCATGCCCCTGAGCAGTTCCGGCGTCACCTGCGCCAGCGGGCGTTGGGTCGGTTTGCCCCAGTCGAGGTACACCGCGTCGGCATCGGTGAGGATCAGCAGGGCATCGGCCTCGATCTGGCGCGCCAGCAGGGCGGCGGAGAGGTCTTTGTCGATCACTGCCTCAATCCCGCGATAGCCGTTGGCGTTTTCCACCACCGGCACGCCGCCGCCGCCGTTGCAGATCACCAGGTGGTCGCGCTGGATAAGCGCCGAGATGGCGTCGCGCTCAACGATGCGCTTCGGCTGTGGAGAGGGCACCACGCGGCGGAAATAGCCGCCGTCGGGCCTGAACACCCAGCCTTTCTCCGCGGCCAGCGTTTTTGCCTGCGCTTCGCTGTAGACCGGGCCGATGTACTTGGTCGGGTTGCTGAAGGCCGGGTCGGCGGCGTCCACCTCCACCTGAGTGAGCAGGACGCTCACCTCGCGCTGGGGCAGGCTGTTTTTCAGCGCCTGCTGGAGCATGTAGCCGATCATCCCCTGGCTTTCCGCGCCGAGAACGTCCAGCGGATAAGGGGCAACTTTGTCGTAGGCGCTGTTCTGCAGCGCCAGCAGCCCGACCTGCGGCCCGTTGCCGTGCACCAGCACCACGCGCCACTGCGCCGTTAGCCCGGCGATGGTGCGGGCGGCAAGCTCAATGTTCTGGCGCTGGATGTCGGCCTCTAACGGTTCGCCGCGCCTGAGCAGGGCGTTGCCGCCCAGGGCCACAACCAGAGTGGGTTTTCGTTCCATGATGGCTCCTTAAATTCCGTCGCGTTCCAGCGGGCAGCTCATGCAGCGCGCGCCGCCGCGCCCGCGTCCCAGTTCGTCGCCCGGGATGGGCAGCACGGTGATACCGGCCTTGTCGTACTTCTCGTTGGTCCAGACGTTGCGCTCGTAGCCGATCACCACGCCCGGGCGAAGGGTCAGTACGTTATTGGCGTCGTTCCACTGCTCGCGTTCGGCCTCAAAGGCGTCGCCGCCGGTGGTGATCAGACGCACCTGATTAATGCCGAGGGCTTTTTCAATGGCGTGCAGCAGGTCGGTTTCCTGGGTGCGCAGCAGGCCGCCGCGGCCGTCCGGGGTGAGCGTCCAGCACTGGGCGTCTTTGCGCACCACTTCCGGGTAGGCGGAGAAGGTGTCGACATCGATGTGGGTCATCACGGTGTCGAGGTGCATGCAGGAGCGGTGTTTTGGCAGCTCAACGGCGATCACGCGCTCAGCCTGGCGGTGTTTGAACAGGCTGTTGGCGAGGAACTCCACCCCCTGCGGGGTGGTGCGTTCGGACATGCCAATCAACACCGCGCCGCGGCCAATCACTAATACGTCACCGCCTTCTAAAGTGGCGTGGTCGTAATTAATATTTTCATCACCGAAATACTTAATAAATTCACCGTCGGCGAATGCCGGGTGCCAGCGATATATTGCCCGCAGGTTGTTGGTTTCGCGCTGACGCGCCGGTTTGGCCATCGGGTTAATGGACACGCCGTTATAAATCCAGCACGAAGTATCACGAGTAAATAAATGGTTTGGCAGCGGCTTCATAATAAAATCATTCGCCGTGTGGGTATCGACGACCATATTTTTAATGGCCGCCGGAATTTCACCGTAGGTTAATCCGCCGCTTAATCTGCGCGCCAGTTCGCGGTGCGGCATATCCGCCAGCCAGCCGCGGACGTCGCCGGCAAAGGTGGGGCCGAGGCGATAGTCGGAGATTTGCGTCTCCAGCAGCCAGGCTTTCGCCTCTGCGATATCAAGGGTTTGCGTCAGAAGGTCGGTCAACAGCAGGACTTCCACACCCTGCTCGCGCAGCGTGTTTGCGAAAATGTCATGCTCTTCACCCGCCCGTTCAACCGAGAGCACGTCATCGAAAAGCAGCTCCTGGCAATTCGACGGCGTTAACCGTTTCAGACTTAAATTTGGGCGGTGCAGCATAACGCTACGCAATTGACCAATTTCAGAACCGACATAATGCTTTTCCATAATTATTCCTTTAACTGTTTTTCAGAATAAAAAGGGCATGCGCCATATTTACTTAATTGCATGGCGGCTAAGCTCAATTGATTTCGTGGTCAATAGTAGGCGCTTAAATAAACCGTATTGTGATGTTGCTCACGTGAAATTAGCGATCAGAGGATTTGTTTTCGTTTGCATGATTCGCATCAGATAATGATTAATTTGATATTGTTGGCGGGTGAATAGCTAAGCAGGATCCGTTGGCATTATTTGGGTTTGTTATTATTTTGTAGAATTTAATGCTTTGACATAATTTGTTATATGATTGATTTTAAATGATTTAATTATCTCCTTGGAATGACTATGCATAATTATCAATTAACTATTTTTGACTTAAGAAAAATCAATAAATAATTATGGGATTTATTAGCAAATTATCAAAATGATAAAGTGTGAAGCTGCCGCGAGTTTTATGATGAAAGCAGTACGATCAGCAACTTAGCGCCACGGTGTCATTACGCCGCGCTGAGGTTATGCATAACTACTGCATAAATGCCTGCGAGGGATTAACAGCAAATTAACACCGCGCCCGATAAACATGCGCTGGGGCACTTCCCCTCGCATAATGTGATCCAGCTTAAATTTCCCGCACTCCCTCAACCCTTCCCATTTACCTGCGCTTTTTCTGCGTCATAGTATGATCGTTAAATTAATGAACGCTGTTCTATAATGTAGAACAAAATGATTCAGCAAGGAGATCTCATGCCGCAGTCCGCGTTGTTCACGGGGATCATTCCCCCTGTCTCCACCATATTTACCGCCGATGGCCAGCTCGATAAACCGGGCACCGCCGCACTGATCGACGATCTGATCGCCGCAGGCGTTGACGGCCTGTTCTTCCTCGGCAGCGGCGGCGAATTCTCCCAGCTCAGCGCCGAAGAGCGTAAAACCATTGCCCGCTTTGCTATCGATCATGTCGATCGTCGCGTGCCGGTGCTGATCGGCACCGGCGGCACCAACGCCCGGGAAACCATTGAGCTGAGCCAGCACGCCCAGCAGGCGGGTGCGGACGGCATCGTGGTGATCAACCCCTACTACTGGAAAGTGTCGGAAGCGAACCTGATTCGCTACTTCGAACAGGTGGCCGACAGCGTGACGCTGCCGGTGATCCTCTATAACTTCCCGGCGCTGACCGGGCAGGATCTGACCCCGGCGCTGGTGAAAACCCTGGCCGACTCGCGCAGCAATATTATCGGCATCAAAGACACCATCGACTCCGTCGCCCACCTGCGCAGCATGATCCACACCGTCAAAGCGGCGCATCCGCACTTCACCGTGCTGTGCGGTTACGACGATCATCTCTTTAATACCCTGCTGCTCGGCGGCGACGGGGCGATCTCGGCGAGCGGCAACTTTGCTCCGCAGGTGTCGGTAAATCTGCTGAAAGCCTGGCGGGATAAAGACGTGGCGAAGGCGGCTGAGTATCATCAGACCTTACTGCAAATTCCGCAGATGTATCAGCTGGATACGCCGTTTGTGAACGTGATTAAAGAGGCGATTGTGCTCTGCGGCCGCCCGATTTCCACGCACGTGCTGCCGCCCGCGTCACCGCTGGACGAGCCGCGTAAGGCGCAGCTGAAAACCCTGCTGCAACAGCTCAAGCTCTGCTGAGCCGGACGATAACCATGACCATCGAGAAAATTTTCACCCCGCAGGATGATGCGTTTTATGCGGTGATCACCCATGCGGCGGGGCCGCAGGGGGCGCTGCCGCTGACCCCGCAGATGCTGATGGAATCCCCCAGCGGCAACCTGTTCGGCATGACGCAGAACGCCGGGATGGGCTGGGATGCCAATAAGCTGACCGGTAAAGAGGTGCTGATTATCGGCACCCAGGGCGGCATCCGCGCCGGTGACGGACGCCCGGTCGCGCTGGGCTACCACACCGGGCACTGGGAGATCGGCATGCAGATGCAGGCGGCGGCGAAGGAGATCACCCGCAACGGCGGGATCCCGTTTGCGGCCTTCGTCAGCGATCCGTGCGACGGGCGCTCGCAGGGCACGCACGGCATGTTCGACTCCCTGCCGTACCGCAACGACGCGGCGATCGTGTTTCGCCGCCTGATCCGCTCCCTGCCGACGCGCCGGGCGGTGATTGGCGTGGCAACCTGCGACAAAGGGCTGCCCGCCACCATGATCGCCCTGGCCTCGATGCACGACCTGCCGACCATTCTGGTGCCGGGCGGGGCGACGCTGCCACCGACCGTGGGGGAAGACGCGGGCAAGGTGCAGACCATCGGCGCGCGCTTCGCCAACCATGAACTCTCGTTGCAGGAGGCCGCCGAGCTGGGCTGTCGCGCCTGCGCGTCGCCGGGGGGCGGCTGCCAGTTCCTCGGCACGGCGGGCACCTCGCAGGTGGTCGCGGAAGCGCTAGGTCTGGCGCTGCCGCACTCCGCGCTGGCACCGTCCGGACAGGCAGTGTGGCTGGAGATCGCCCGCCAGTCGGCGCGGGCGGTGAGCGAGCTGGATAACCGCGGCATCACCACGCGCGATATCCTCACCGATAAAGCCATCGAAAACGCGATGGTGATCCACGCGGCGTTCGGCGGCTCGACCAATTTACTGCTGCACATTCCGGCCATCGCCCACGCGGCGGGCTGCACGATCCCGGATGTTGAACACTGGACGCGCATCAACCGTAAGGTGCCGCGCCTGGTGAGCGTGCTGCCCAACGGCCCGGACTACCATCCGACCGTACGGGCGTTCCTGGCCGGCGGCGTGCCGGAGGTGATGCTCCACCTGCGCGATCTCGGGCTGCTGCACCTGGACGCCATGACCGTGACCGGCCAGACGGTAGGTGAGAACCTCGACTGGTGGCAGACGTCCGAGCGACGTAAGCGCTTCCGCCAGTGCCTGCGCGCGCAGGACGGCGTGGAGCCGGATGACGTGATCCTGCCGCCGGAGAAGGCAAAAGTGAAAGGGTTGACCTCGACGGTCTGCTTCCCGACGGGCAACATCGCGCCGGAGGGGGCGGTGATCAAGGCCACGGCTATTGATCCGTCTGTAGTGGGTGACGATGGCGTTTACCGCCACACCGGCAGGGCGCGGGTGTTTGTCTCGGAAGCGCAGGCGATTAAGGCCATCAAGCGGGAAGAGATTAAGCAGGGCGATATCATGGTGGTGATCGGCGGCGGCCCGTCCGGCACCGGTATGGAAGAGACCTACCAGCTTACCTCCGCGCTGAAGCATATCTCGTGGGGCAAAACGGTGTCGTTAATCACCGATGCGCGCTTCTCGGGGGTATCGACAGGTGCCTGCTTCGGCCACGTGTCGCCGGAGGCGCTGGCGGGCGGGCCGATTGGCAAGCTGCGCGACAACGACATCATCGAGATTGTGGTCGACCGCCTGACCCTGACGGGCAGCGTCAACTTTATCGGCACGGCAGAAAACCCGCTGACGCCGGAGGAGGGCGCGCGCGAGCTGGCAGTAAGACAGACGCACCCGGACCTGCACGCCCACGACTTTTTGCCGGACGATACCCGGCTGTGGGCGGCACTGCAGTCGGTAAGCGGCGGCACCTGGAAAGGCTGTATTTATGACACCGATAAAATCATTGAGGTAATTAACGCCGGTAAAAAAGCGCTCGGCATTTAATTATTTTTCACGCGATTGTCGTCTACGGAATATAGTCCGTGGACGGCTTTTGCTTTTCTGTTTTTTGTCAATTTAAACAATGGCTTGTGATATATCGTTGGCGTCACAAAAGCAAAATAACGTAATTCAGAAATAAGATATGACCATTGCTGGTTAATTGAACAGCTCATTACACTCCATTAACACGATGTTGTAATTCAGCACACTACATAAGGGTGTAATTCTGATGACGCAATTAACCATGAAAGACAAAATTGGCTACGGGCTCGGTGACACCGCCTGCGGCTTCGTCTGGCAGGCCACCATGTTCCTGCTGGCCTATTTCTACACCGACGTCTTCGGCCTGTCGGCGGGCATTATGGGCACGCTGTTTTTAATCTCCCGCGTGCTGGATGCGGTGACCGACCCGCTGATGGGGCTGCTGGTAGACCGCACCCGCACGCGGCACGGTCAGTTCCGCCCGTTCCTGCTGTGGGGCGCCATCCCGTTTGGCATCGTCTGCGTACTGACCTTCTACACGCCGGACTTTTCCGCGCAGGGAAAAATCATCTATGCCTGCGTGACCTACATTCTCCTGACCCTGGTCTACACCTTCGTTAACGTGCCGTACTGCGCCATGCCGGGCGTCATCACCGCCGACCCGAAAGAGCGCCACGCCCTGCAGTCGTGGCGCTTTTTCCTCGCGGCGGCGGGCTCACTTGCCATCAGCGGCATCGCGCTGCCGCTGGTGAGCATCATCGGCAAAGGGGACGAGCAGGTGGGCTATTTTGGCGCCATGTGCGTGCTGGGCCTGACCGGCGTGGTGCTGCTCTACGTCTGCTTCTTCACCACTAAAGAGCGCTACACCTTTGAGGTGCAGCCGGGCTCGTCGGTAGCAAAAGATCTCAAACTGCTGCTCGGTAACGGCCAGTGGCGCATCATGTGCGCGTTCAAGATGATGGCGACCTGCTCCAACGTGGTGCGCGGCGGGGCGACGCTCTACTTCGTGAAATACGTGATGGATCACCCGGAGATGGCGACCCAGTTTTTACTCTACGGCAGCCTCGCCACCATGTTCGGCTCGCTCTGCTCCTCCCGCCTGCTGGGCCGCTTCGACCGCGTCACCGCCTTTAAGTGGATCATCGTCGTTTACTCGCTGATCAGCCTGCTGATTTTCATCACCCCGGCCGAGCATATCGCGCTGATTTTCGCCCTCAACATCCTGTTCCTGTTCGTCTTTAACACCACCACGCCGCTGCAGTGGCTGATGGCCTCTGACGTGGTGGATTACGAGGAGAGCCGTAGCGGGCGCCGCCTCGACGGGCTGGTGTTCTCCACCTACCTGTTCAGCCTGAAGATTGGCCTGGCGATTGGCGGGGCGGTTGTGGGCTGGATCCTGGCGTACGTCAACTACTCCGCCAGCAGCAGCGTGCAGCCGGTCGAGGTGCTCACCACCATCAAAATTCTGTTCTGCGTGGTGCCGGTGGTGCTCTACGCGGGCATGTTCATCATGCTGTCGTTCTACAAGCTCACCGATGCCCGCGTGGAGGCCATCAGCCAGCAGCTGATCAAGCACCGTGCGGCGCAGGGCGAGGCCGTTCCCGACGCCGCGACAGCCGCATCCCATTAACCGGAGGCACTATGCAAATTACTAATCCCATTCTGACCGGCTTTAACCCGGATCCGTCCCTGTGCCGCCAGGGCGAGGACTACTACATCGCCACCTCGACCTTCGAATGGTTCCCCGGCGTGCGCATCTATCACTCCCGAGACCTGAAAAACTGGTCGCTGGTCAGCACCCCGCTGGACCGCGTGTCGATGCTGGACATGAAGGGCAACCCGGACTCCGGCGGCATCTGGGCGCCGTGCCTGAGCTACGCCGACGGCAAATTCTGGCTGCTCTATACCGACGTGAAGATTGTCGACTCGCCGTGGAAAAACGGCCGCAACTACCTCGTCACCGCGCCGTCCATCGAGGGGCCGTGGAGCGAGCCGATCCCGATGGGCAACGGCGGGTTTGACCCGTCCCTGTTCCACGACGACGATGGCCGCAAGTACTACCTCTACCGCCCGTGGGGGCCGCGCCACCACAGCAACCCGCACAACACCATCGTGCTGCAGGAATTCGATCCGCAGACCGGCACGCTCTCGCCCGAGCGCAAAACGCTGTTTACCGGCACGCCGCTCTGCTACACCGAGGGCGCGCACCTGTATCGCCATGCGGGATGGTACTACCTGATGGTGGCCGAGGGCGGCACCAGCTACGAGCACGCCGTGGTGGTGCTGCGTTCCAAAAACATCGACGGGCCGTACGAGCTGCACCCGGACGTGACGATGATGACCAGCTGGCACCTGCCGGAGAACCCGCTGCAGAAGAGCGGCCACGGCTCGCTGCTGCAGACCCATACCGGAGAATGGTACATGGCCTACCTCACCAGCCGCCCGCTGCGCCTGCCCGGCGTGCCGCTGCTGGCCTCCGGCGGGCGCGGCTACTGTCCGCTGGGGCGCGAGACCGGCATCGCCCGCATTGAATGGCGCGACGGCTGGCCGTATGTGGAAGGCGGCAAGCATGCGCAGCTGACCGTGAAAGGCCCTCAGTTGGCCGAGCAGCCCGCTGCCGTTCAGGGCAACTGGCGGGAGGATTTCGACGCCAGTTCGCTTGACCCGGAACTACAGACCCTGCGCATTCCGTTCGACGACACCCTCGGTTCGCTCACCGCGCGCCCGGGCTTCTTACGGCTCTACGGCAACGACTCGCTCAACTCGACCTTCACCCAGTCAACCGTGGCGCGCCGCTGGCAGCACTTCGCTTTCCGCTCAGAAACGCGGATGCAGTTCTCGCCGGTCCACTTCCAGCAGAGCGCGGGGCTGACCTGCTACTACAACAGCAAAAACTGGAGCTACTGCTTTGTGGACTACGAGGAGGGGCAGGGGAGAACCATCAAAGTTATCCAGCTCGACCACAACGTGCCGTCGTGGCCGCTGCACGAGCAGCCCATTCCGGTGCCGGAGAGCGCGGAGAGTGTCTGGCTGCGGGTGGACGTGGATACGCTGGTCTACCGTTACAGCTACTCGTTTGACGGCGAGACGTGGCATACCGTGCCGGTCACCTATGAGGCGTGGAAGCTGTCGGACGACTACATCGGCGGGCGCGGTTTCTTCACCGGCGCGTTTGTGGGGCTGCACTGCGAGGATATCAGCGGCGACGGCTGCCACGCGGACTTCGATTACTTCACCTACGAGCCGGCCTAACGGCTCAGGCCGGGTAGCCCAGCGCGCGTGAGAGCTGGAGCCCGGCCTGCTGAAGCTGCTCGCGGAAACTCGCCAGCCCGGCATCGTCCACGCGGGAGGTCAACGTCGACAGGCTCAGGGCGGCAATCACGCGGGACTCATGGTTCCACACCGGCACCGCTACGCAGCGCACGCCCTGCTCGTTCTCTTCGCTATCCAGGGCGTAACCCTGCTCGCGAGTCTGCGCCAGGGCGCTCATTAAGGCTTCGCGCGAGGAGAGGGTGGCGGGAGTAAAGGTGGTGTACTGATAGCCCTCCAGCAGGGCGTTAAGCTCGGCCTCGGCCAGCCAGGCAATCAGCACCTTGCCGATGGCGGTGGCGTGAACCGGCAGGCGGCGGCCAATGCGCGAATAGGCGATGGCGGCCAGCTTGCCTTCAATCTTCTCGATATAGACCCCTTCACGCCCGTCCAGGATCCCCAGATGGGTGGTCTGCCCGGTCCGCTGGGACAGCTCCGTCAGCCAGCCTTTTGCCTTCTGACGAATATCGATGGAGCCCACGACGAAATGACCGCGCTCGACCAGCTTCATGCCGAGGCGATATTTGCCGTTCTCAGGGTTCTGATCGATATAGCCGTGAAGCTGCAGGGTTTTCAGCAGCGAGTGGAGGGTACTCTTGCTCAGCCCCATCAGTTTGCTGATGTCGGTGATCTTAAGCTCGGTGGCCTGCTCGTTGAACAGGTCGAGGATCTGCAATGCACGTTCAACAGACTGAATAATCGGCATAATGCTGGCATGTCCACGCTGGAATTAAGGCGAAAACGTACCTTTTTCGGCGGGAAAAATCAATGAAATGGAGCCGGCCTGATCCGCCCGGCGGCGCTACGCTTGCATGGGCCTACGGGTTGTGTAGGCCGGGTAAGCGCAGCGCCACCCGGCAAGAAAGGCGGCTACATTATTGTTAGCGGGGAGCGTCAATTATTATCCCGAGCGGCGACAGACTGGATTTTCCAGACTCCATCTTCTTTAACCATGCAATCAATAACTGTGTGCTGAGTCTTTTTGCCAAACGTGATATTCACGTTTACACAAACCGGATCAGAATCATAAGAATCAATGGCAACATTCTCAGCCCAGTCCTCGCCGATATACTGCGATTTAATAAAAAAATCCGCCTCGTAAAATTCAGCGTCGGCATACCGGGGATCGTCTGCATGACGTAATTTTTTCATCGTACTGGTCGTAACGAACTTATCGATTTCATTTCCCTGTTGAATAGGATAACGATCGTTGTTCACTTGTTTGATGTACCAGCGATTGAATTCAAGGGCGCGCTGCATCGGTATCTGAAAATCTTCGGCCCCCAATGCGGCTGTGCTGAATAACACAAGAAAGATGAGTTTATTCATTCTAATAATGCCTGTATAAGGTTACGGCTGGCTGGAGTTGGCGATAGGTTGGCCCCTTCAATTTCAAAGCCTCCGGCTCGAATGGCGGCGGCGATTGCGCGGGCGCAATAGTGTCCAGTATGGGTTAGTGCGTGGCTACGAGCATATGACACAGCTTCATGTTTATTCCATGACATAAATGATCCTTATTAAGGAAATGCAGCAATAAGGAAATATTACGCCGGTAATATACGGTGTTTTGTAATTGATAATGACCTGATATTAACCATTATCTACTCAGTAAATAATGGTTAATAAAAATATAAATATCTATTATGGTTAATGCGTATCTGAGAAAGCATCACTAAAATGAATTTTTCTGCCTGACGATAACGCTGTTGTCGTTTTTAGGGTTTTCTCCCTCTCCCTGCGGGTGTACGGTCCGGGGACATAGTGAACGCTTGTTCGGGGACATGGTAGACACTTACAACTAAGGCATAAGAACCCGTTT
>NZ_WSPD01000002.1:0-359512 GCF_026319105.1 Enterobacter sp. HSTU-ASh6
TGCGATGGTGCGGGACAATAAAAAATGGGTGGCAGGTTAGTCGTCAGCCGTTGACTTTAAACACAGCTGCTCACCCCAACCCTCTCCCGTGGGAGAGGGTGCACACACTAAAAACGGCAACCGGGTTACCGTTTTGCATTTACCTTGCGTAGAAAAGCAAAAAGCCTGCTTTAAAAGCAGGCTTTTCAAATTTGGCTCCTCTGACTGGACTCGAACCAGTGACATACGGATTAACAGTCCGCCGTTCTACCGACTGAACTACAGAGGAATGGTGTGAACGAGGCGCATAGTAACGACCTCAGTACGCCTTGTCAAAGGGGGAAAACACCCTTTTTGATCGTTTGCCGACAATTTCAGCAAATCGCTGATTTTATAGCAAAATCGCGCTGAAATTACACAAGAAGTGCGCCGCCCGCAGGCAGGCGGCGCGATGACTTAGAACAGGACGGAGTAGTTCAGACCAAACGTACGCCCGCGGCCTTTATAGGTATACAGACCCGGTGCGCCATACGTTGGGCTGTACAGCCCCGGTGCACGTTGGCCCCAGGCGGTGGTGTAGTCCTTGTCCAGCAGGTTTTCCACGCTGAAGCTGACTTTACCCACCGGCAGGGCGTAGCTGCCAAGGAAGTCGACGGTGTTATAGCCGTCGATCTTCTTACCATCGGCATCAGAGACGTCAAAGGTCTGCGTACTCTGCACGCGCAGGGTCCAGTCGCCCGGTGCCCAGTTGACCCAGGCGCTGGCTTTCGACGGGCTGGCGCTGTCAACCGTCAGCTTCTCCCATTTGCCGTTTTCACGGGTTTCGGACTTAATGGCGTTGAAGTTTGCGCCCGTGCTCCAGTCGCTGTCGGTGAAGAAATAGTCCACCTGACCTTCCACCCCGTAGATACGACGCTTGTCGTCTTCGAGGTTAATCGTCATGTCCGTCTTGTTGATGGTGATGGTTTTATCCGAGAGCGAGTAATAGGCCGCGACCTGCGTGCGCAGGTTATCCCCGGTATAACGCCAGCCCAGCTCATACGCGTTGACCTTGATGCCATCCAGTTTCGAATCGTTCACGTTCACGCTGTTAACCAGACGATAGTGCCCGTCGACAAGCTGATAGGTGCCGGAACCGTAATATTTCGCCAGGTCAGGAATTTCGAAGCCCTGAGAGAAGTTAAACCACAGCTGCTGCTGTTCGGTCAGGCGGCCAAGGATCCCGGCGTTAAACAGGAAGTTGTTGTAATCCGTTTTCCCACCCGGTACCGCGTCTGCGGAGGTGGCTTTCCCGGTGGCGATGGCCTGCTGCTGGGCGTAACCAACAAAGTCGTCCACCTTGTTTTCGGTGTACTGGTAACGCACGCCGCCGCTCAGGGTAATGGCGTCAATGTCGTAGCTCGCCTGCAGGAACGGGGCGAGGTTGGTGATGCTGTAACCCGGATAACGGCCCACGTTGTAGGCGTTGTCCAGCTTCATGCCGCCGCTCGCCGCCGCTTTACTCAGGTCGAAGAACTGCTGGTTGGCATCAAAGGTTTCGTGATCGGCATCCACACCCCAGGTCAGCGTCAGGTCATCCACCGGTTTGCTGTTAAGCGTCAGCTTGCCGCCGTAAAAATCGGTTTTCTGCTGGGAGGCGCCAATGCTGGTCACCGCCCCTTTGCTCAGGGTCGGGAACGGGTAGTAGGTCAGGCTCTCGTCACGATAGTAGATCTGCGCAACCAGGTCCTGACCCCAGAAATCGGTATTGGAGTACTGCAGGTTAATCAGATGGCGCTCGGTACCAGGAATACGATCAGAGTCCAGGTTATTTTTGTTATACGCCGTGGCATCACCCGTTACCGCCGAGAAGTTTTTCCCGAGATAGAGGCCATGCTTGCCGTCGGATTCGCTCTTGTAGTACTGCGTGGTTAACTGCAACTGCTGGTGATCGTCAATGTTGATGGTGCCCGTGCCCATCACATCAATACGGTCGGAATACTGTAAGCCGGTCTGGGTGTTATCGATAATCACCTCGTCACCGTTGCCGTCATACCAGCCGCCGTAGCGCTGATAGGAGACCGACAGACGGCCGGACGCGTTATCATTCCCGCCGCTGACCGCCGCCGACACGTTCTCATCGTGATCGTTATGGCTGTTAAAGCCGCTTTTGGCACCGGTCTGGAACTCAACCTCAGTCTCCGGCTGGCCTTTTTTGGTGACGATGTTCACCAGACCCCCGGTACTGCCGCCGCCGTAGAGCGAGGTGGCGCCGGAGATCACTTCGATACGGTCGATGTTGAACGGATCGATCGAGTCAAGCTGACGGCTGTCGCTGCGGGACGAGTTCAGACGCACGCCGTCCACCATCACCATCATCGAACGACCGCGCAGGTTCATACCGTAGTTGGTACGCCCCTGGCTGCTGACGTCCATGCCCGGTATCAGCTGCGCCAGCACGTCTTTAATCTCTTTCCCCCCCTGAACCTGCTGCTCAATTTCAGCCCGCTCAATAACCCAGGTGGTCTGCGCCATCTCCGCCACGCTGCGGTGCGCGCGGCTGGCGGAGACAACGATATTTTCTTCCTTTTGTTCTTCTGCCCATGCAGAGGTAGAAAGCATTGCAAGCAAGCACGGATTTAAAACCCAAAGATGAGAACGTTTCATTGTTATGTTGATCCTGAATGTGTGTGTCAGTACTCAGTCGTTTTGGCTAACGATTTAAAAACCTGGCTGCTCTCCGGGCTGGCGGTGCTGCGCCAGTGGATCACGCCGGGGGTAGTGGCCAGCTCAAACGGCTCATCGCCGTGCGCGCGATTCAGAATTCGCGCTGCACGCCAGGCCATCAGGCTGAGCTGGGGTTCGGCAATGCCGAGACGGTGCATCCCGGCATTCACGGCAAACAGGCGATTGCTCTGCGGGCCGTCCCATTCAAGGGTGAAGTCGTTGTTGATACAGAAGGCGTCGTCCGTATCCAGATGGAGGCGGTGAGACAAAGGCGCGAGGAACGCCGGCTGTACGGCACGGTAGCCGGTGGCAAAAATCACTACGTCGCTCTCCAGCTGCTCGCTGCCGCCGTCGAGATGATGCTGTATGCTCAGGCGCTGCCCGTTTTGCAGCCGCGTCAGCGCGGTCACCGAGCGGGACGGCATCAGGTGCGCCCAGGGTTTTTCACGCAGCACTTCAAAGCGGTGGTACATGGCGCGGTAAATGGCCAGCAGGGACTCGGTGGTGATCCCGTCGGAGGTCATCTTCTGCTCGTGCAGCATCTGGCGACGGGCCTCTTCACCGAGCGTGGAGAAGCTGTCCACGTACTCCGGCGTGAAATACTCGTTGGCAAATGCGGCCTCATCCAGCGCGTTGTAATTGTTGCGGCGTGACACCCAGTTCAGGCTCAGCGGCTGTCCCCATTCCCCGCGGAAGATATTTAAAAACAGGTCGGCACCGCTCTGCCCGCCGCCGACGATAGTCACGCGCTTGCCCGCCAGATCCGGCGTGCGCAGCATCATCTCGCTGGCGTGGAAGCAGGTATCGTCCTGCACCGTGACGCAGTCGGGCAGATTGATCTGTTTGCCAATCCCTACGCAGACGTGGCGTGCCAGGAAGCGATCGCGCTGGGTTACCACCTCAAACAGGCCGCTGTTCTCATCAAAACTGACCTGCTGCACCTGCTGGCTGAAGGCGAGGTTGGTGAGGTTTTCCGCCGCCCAGCACAGGTAATCGGCAAACTCTTCGCGAGAGACGGTGCGCTGCTCGGTGGTCAGAAAGCGGTAGAACTTTTTACGCTGCACCAGGTAGTTGAGGAAGCTGTGGCGGTTGGTAGGCTCCACGGCGCTGACCAGATCCTTCAGGAAGCTGGTCTGCATGTGGCAGTCCGGCACCATCATTCCCGGGTGCCAGGAAAAATGCGGTTTACGCTCAAGGAACAGCGAGCTAAAGCCGTCCAGCCCCTCTGCGAGGGCGGCGATGCTGAGGTTAAACGGGCCAATACCAATGCCGATGAAATCATAGGTTTTCATTGCGCTGACTCCCGTGAGGCCAGAAAAAGGGGGTTATCGAGGTCGGAGACGTAGTTCGGCAGCATGCGGCTGCCGCCGTCGTGTTCGGAGAAGGTCAGTTTGACCGGGTTGAGGATCACGCGAATGATCTGCGGCCTGAAGAGATCGAATTTGGCAAAGCGCTCCGCCAGATCCGGGTGCGCAGCCATATAGCGCTGCAGCACGCCGGCGAGGATCTGGTAGAAACGCGTTTCGCTGACCCCGCTTTGCTGGGTAAGACGCGAGATAAACCGCAGCACCGTCACAAAGTTGCCGGTTTGCAGGTCGTGAATGATGTAATCCGCGCTCAGGCGCGCCGTGACGGTTTTCACCTGCTCCGGCAGGCTCTGCGCCTGCGGGAAATCCTCATCCACCAGGCGCATATCGCCCTGGAAATCCTTCAGCAGGATGCGCTGTGGGACGTAATCTTTCATCACCAGCGTCACGTTCTGCCCGTGGGCGATGAGCGCCACGCCGTAGCGACACAGCAGGTGATAGAACGGGATCACCGTCGCCTTAAACAGCTTTTCCAGCCACGCTTCGGCGCTTAACCCCGAGTGTGTGATCCACGCGTCAATCAGCGGACGCCCGGCGTTATCGGTCTCCATCAGCGCCGCCATCAGCACCGCCTGTTCACCGTCCTGCAGATAGCAGGAGGGGTTTTCCCGCCAGATCACGCCCAGCATCTCCTGGTAGCGATAGGGCGCTTTCGGCAATGCGGCATAACCCGGATGCGAGAGATACCCCGCCGCAGGTTCGCCAAGCACCTGCGCGCCAGAGCGGATAAGGGTGGCGTCACTGGTGAACTGCTGCTGTAACCAGCGCGACGCCAGCGGCCCGGCAGCAATGTACTTGCCCGGAATACCGCGATAGCAGGAGGTGTTGTAGATGGTCAGGGGCAGCTTGATATCATATTTCGTACGACGGCTGGCGTTGGTCAGCGTGCGCAGGGACTGCTGCGCCAGGTACTCATCGCCAAATTCGCCCAGCTCCACCATCTCACCGCGCGCCAGCTGGGCCAGGAAATGAATGGCGATCTTCTGCTGCCACTGCCACGGGTGCAGCGGCACCGGTAGCCAGCTGTCGTTGAGCCCCAGCGCCTGCCAGCAGGCGTCAAACCGGGTGCGCTCGGCGTTGTCCATCGCGCTGGCCAGCAGATTGTGAATGTCGCAATCGGCGTCGCTGCTCCAGACCAGTTGCTCGCGCTTAACGGCGACCCAGTGCAGGCGAAAACGCCCGCGGTATTCCGGCGCGTACTGGCGCAGCGCATCCAGCCCCCAGCCGCGGCGTCCCTTGTTAAAAATAAACTTCGGATGGCCGCTCATCAGACACTGCAGTTCGTCCGGGTCGAGGTGGATAAGCGCGTCGGCATCCAGCGCTTCACGCGCCTGCAGCAATTGAATATCGCCCCGCAGCGTGGCGTAGAGATCTTCCAGATGCTCAGCCGTTTGCGCATCGCTCATCTCCAGCACCGTGGCCAGCTGCAGCAGCGCGCTTTCGGCTTCAATGGCCGCGCCGCTCACGGCGGTCAGGCTGTTCGGGTCGATATGCAGCCAGCCCCAGATCCCGCGCGTGGCGTGAAACTGCCAGGTTTCGCTGCCCATGGTGATTTGCCAGCGGTCCGCGTCCAGGGACTCGGCGCGCAGGGTGCGTTCGTATTCCAGCTCGGCGAGGATCTTCGCCACCATCTCACGGTTCACTTTTTGCCAGAGTGCGTTCACAGGCCCACCTCGCTGAAGAAGCGGTGACGTTCGCTCATGATGAGGCGCGAACGCTTGTGCGGGAAATCGAACTCTTTGACGGTGTCGAAACCGGCGGTAGCCAGATGGCGGAACAGGCGCTGGTTGTCAAAACGTGGCTCGGCGACAATCCGCATGGTGCGCGGTTCATCCATAAACAGATAGTGGCTCAGGCCGCGCAGCCAGCTGCGGATATACTGCGCGCCGCGCCAGTTCTCTTCCCCGACCAGCATATGCAGCCCGCGGTCAAACGGCTGCCAGCGATAGTGTCGACCAATGCGATCTTCCGGCGCCCAGTAAAGCTCAAAATAGCCGAACGGCCGATCGTCAAAGCAGCCGATAACCGGATAGCAGTACGTCGAATCAAGCTGACGGCGCAGGTAGTTCTCCTGCTCGGCCTGCGGGCCGGCCATCTCCCAGAAGGCGTTGACGCGTGGATTGTTCATCCATTGGGTAAAACGTTCGCCGTCCAGCGCCACGTCCGCCACGCGGAAGCTCAGGGTGCGTTTAATCTGCGGATCGTAACGGCGATAGACTTCGCCCTGCGGACGGTGAGGGCGCAGCGGGAAGTAGAGCTGACGGCTCTCATCAAACTGCATGCCACCGCTGGCCTGCGGACGTTCGTCTTTAAGCCACAGCGGCAGCTGCCAGAAGGTCTCGCGGGCCAGATAATCCCCGTGAGCCTGGCGAAACAGCGCCTGCGCCTGGGGTTCATCCTGCCAGACCGCCCACGGCAGCGTGATGCCGGTCAGCGACGGTGCGGCGACGAACAGCTGATCCAGCGCCTCGACCAGCCAGCCGTCCGGGATGTCGTTCAGGCGCTCAAGTACCGCGCTGCCGTCGAGACCCAGGCTCAGCGGAAGAGATTTATCCGTTGTGGTGCAGCGAAAGCCGTAGCCGGAATGGACGATATTCGCGTTAGCCATCACGCCTTCTCCTTGTAAAACGGGTTGCTAAAGTCGAAATAGATCACCGCCGGGTCGGCAATGGTGTTTTCGTTGCGGTCGTGCAGGTAGCAGAAGAAATTGCCTTTGCAGTTCCAGGTCGGGCTGTCGAGCACGTAGTCAAGGCAGCGGGTCTGCTTCGCGGTCTGGCGCAGTCCGCCCAGCGCGTCACGCACCCGGGTCATCAGGCTCTCTTCGCTGTCGAAACCGGCAGCGGCGAGGGCGGCGGTGACGGCGAGTGTGGAGTTCAGCAGCAGGTAATAGGGGAAGTAGCGCAGCAGCTGGCTCTCGCCGAAGCGGTTTTCCACCTCGCTTTCGCCCGCCTCCTGCAGCCACGCGTCGGCCCCTTCGGTCCAGGCGCTGCCCTGGCAGTCACGGTAGATGAGCCCGACGGGGAAATCCTGCTGCATCTCAACGAGGATATTTTGCTGGTGTGCCAGCAGCACCAGACCGTAGTCCGCCTCGGCGCTGAACAGCGGGAGGAGCACGCGGTCGCAATAGGCGTCCAGCCAGCAGCGCGCGGCCTGGGCTAGCGGTAAATTCAGCCGCTGGCTAAGACGGCGCACCGCCGCAGCCAGCAGGCTATCACCGCCGTCCGGCGCGGCCTGCGTCAGGCTCACCAGCACGTTGGTTTGCGTAGCCGGGGTATCAAACAGCAGGTTGACGCGTAGCGCCATCAGGCTCTCTTCCTGAATGGTGCCGCTTTCGTCACGCAGACCCGCCCAGCCGTCTTCCTGCATGACGCGCATGGTGGGGTAGCGCGCCTGGAGTTCCTGCCAGCGCGCCGTCTTCGCCAGACGCGCCAGGCGCATCCCGCGTTTAACCTCTTTCACCGACAGCGTGCGCACCGAGTTGGTCAGGCGCACGCTGAGGGAAAACTTAATCATGTCGCTGTTGGTTTCGCTGTACAGCGAGCGGGAAGAGCTTGTCGGCAGCCATTGTGCGCCCGCTTCGCCCAGATCCTGCAGAGCACCCTTCGTCACCAGCCGCTGGCACCACGCCTGCTCCAGCAGATACTCCGCCTGCCACGGATGCATCGGCAGCAGCCAGCGGGTGTCGGTGAAGTGGCCGAGCAGCTCAGGCGCGCTCTGGGCGGCGAAGCGCAGCAGGCGTTCGCGCAGGGAGACGTTCAGGCTGTCGCCGGCAATCAGTTCGCTCTCAACGGCAAACCAGCGCAGCGGGAAGCGGGAGGCAAAATCGGGCAAATAGCGACGCGCTTCGGCTTCGTTAAACGGCTCGTGCGATTTCGGGGCCGGGTGAAACGCATGCCCCACCAGCAGCGCCTGTTCCGCCTCGGCGAACGTCAGCGGCGTGTCGCGCAGGGTTGCCCAGCGGTGACGCAGGTCGATCGCCTGCCAGGTGTGGGCATGGCTTTCAAGGACGCGCTGTTTAAAACGCGCCAGCGTATCGGCATCCAGTGAGCCTTTTACAGAGGGTTTTTCAAGAATTAAATCAACAAGTTGAGGGAAAGTGACGGCGTCACCATGGTCGCTGTCGCTCTGGATAAGCGTTGCCGGGAAACGGTACTGATGATGCTGGGTTGGGGAAAAATAGTGTACTGAAACCCGAATGGCCTGGGTTGGCGAGAGCGGGATATGGATCTGCGATAACGCATCCGCACAGGTCGCGGGGAGATAGCGCCAGTCCTTCGTTTCGCGCAACAGGGCGTTTAAAAAACATTGGGCCGCAACGTCTGTACCGGCAGAGCGGGGCAGAGTACGCATAGGTGTACCTCATTCCATGACTGATAATAATTCTCGTTATGATATTCATTCTGTTTACAGTCGCAACTATTTTTGCAATATTTGTTTTCATAAAGTTCATGATTTCCACACATTTATTGACACTATGTTCACAATTCTATGCGCTCACTTTCTGACACTCTGACGGACAATCTCACCCCGAAAGCGAACTGGCCCCTGGCATTGTGTGCAGGTTTATTAGGGATCGGACAAAACGGTTTGCTGGTGATGCTGCCGCAGCTGGTCACCCTGACCGGACTCTCGCTCTCCGTCTGGGCGGGTCTGTTGATGTTCGGATCGATGCTCTTTTTACCGGCTTCACCCTGGTGGGGACGCCAGAGCGAGCGGCACGGTTGTAAAAGCGTGATGCTGGCCGCGCTCAGCGGCTATCTGGCCAGTTTTGTCGTCATGGCGCTGGTGGTCTGGGCGATGGCCGACGGGAGGCTGGATACCGCCTGGGGGCTGGCGGGGCTGGTTCTCTCGCGAACGCTGTACGGCCTGACGGTCTCCGGGCTGGTGCCTGCGGCCCAGACGTGGGCGATTCAGCGTGCGGGGCTGGAGAAAAGAATGGCCGCGCTGGCGACAATCAGCTCCGGTCTCAGCTGCGGGCGTCTGCTCGGTCCGCCGCTGGCGGCGATGATGCTCAGCGTTAACCCGGTGGCGCCGCTGTGGCTGATGGCGATCGCGCCGTTAATCGCTCTGCTGCTGGTGCTGCGCGAAGTCGCCGATCCGCCGCTGCCGCCGGTGGCGCACCAGTCGACCCGGCTAACCGCAGCAATGCTGCCGTTCCTGCTGCTGGCGCTGCTGCTGGCGGCGCTGGTGAGTCTGATGCAGCTTGGCCTGTCACCGCATCTTAGCCCGTTGCTGAACGGTAACGCCCGGGAGATTAGTCATCATGTCGCGGTCCTGCTGAGCCTGGCCGCGCTGGCCACGCTCGCTGCGCAGTTTCTGGTGGTTCGCCCGCAGCATTTCAGCCCGGTCACCTTGCTCTGCCTGGCGGCGGGGCTGATGGTTGTCGGCCTTGGGGTGATGTGTATTGCGGGTGTCGCGCTGTTCTACGTGGGGATCGTCATCACCTCGCTGGGGGCGGCCATGGCGACGCCCGGCTATCAGCTGCTGCTGAACGACAGGTTGACGACAGGGAAAGGGGCGGGGGTGATTGCCACCAGCCATACGTTAGGCTACGGCGTCAGCGCGCTGCTGGTCCCGCTGGTAACGCGCGTATCCGGTGAGTCGTCGTTAATCGCGGCCGCCTGGGGAATGGCGCTGCTGTTTTTGGCCCTGAGCGTAGGGGTATGGTCAGCTGAGCGAACCCCGGCCGGCAGGCGCTAGTGGACCTGGCGGGCAGACGCGCCGCCAGACTCCTCATGCTGTCGCAGACGCTTAAGCGGATCCTGCTGATAAAAGTGGCAGAAACGCTGCCATAGCGCCGGGAAACGGGGCGCGAAGAGTTCGGGTGCGCTGAAGAAATACTCTGACAGCACCGCAAAACACTCGGCGGGATCGGTCGCCGCGTAGGCATCGATGCTGGCCGCGCTTTCCCCCACCAGGTCAATTTCGTCCTGGATGTTATCCATCGCCGCGTGCAGATCGTGCTCCCACCCCGCGACGTCGCGAAGTGGGATCAGCGGCACGCCGCTGGCGCGATCGCCGTTGCGGGTATCCAGCTTATGCGCCACCTCATGAATAATGAGATTAAAACCGGACGCGTCGAACGAGTCCTGAATATCGAGCCAGTTGAGGATAATCGGCCCTTGCTGCCAGCTTTGCCCGGACTGCACCACGCGCTGGTTATGCACCAGCCCGATATCATCTTCCCACTCGTCATCCACCACGAACGGCGCAGGGTAGATCAGCACCTCGTGGAAACCGTCCAGCCACTCAATACCGAGTTCAAGCACTGGCAGGCAGAACAGCAGGGCGATGCGCGCACTTTTATGGGCATCCAGCTCAAACCCCTGCAGCGGGACCAGCCGCTTTTGCTGCAAAAAGCGATCCGCCAGCTGAATCAGCTTTGACTGTTCATCCGGCTGGAGACTGGCCAGCACGGGGATCGCCAGCGCGTCATCCCACGGCAGCGCCGCATGTTGACCAGCATCATTTGATTTCCAGGGCCACTTAATCATCGCTTTGCTCGCAAACTCGTCACGTGAACAAAATTGAAAGGTCAGGTTAACATGCCAAAGAACCCGGCATGAAGGCAACTACAAAACGTTGAGATGTCGGAATGGCAGAAGAGGCCAGCCTCTCTGCCGTTATTCAACCACTTATCCCGTTTCCTTTCAGTGATAAAAATCCCACATGCGTGCAAAAGCAGATCAGGCAGAAGTCTTCATCACTTTGTTCAGAATCAGTCTGTCCAGGCGCTGCGATACCTGCGTACAGATCACCTCGACACTCTGATCCTGATGGTACAGGGCGTAGTGTAGCGCTTCAGGCGAAATATGCGCTGAGCTGGCTTGCGTGTCGGCTTTCGCTTTTATCGCCCTGGCGAGGGCATAACGTGCCGCGTTTGCCCGCTTCTTATCGTAGTGTTTAAGCGCATCAATTTTTTGATGACACGCTTTCAGTCTCTCCTCTGGTGAAACTGCGGTAACCGGGGTGACCTCTTCTGCAACCGGTGCTGGTGCTGCGGCGGCGGCTGGCGGTGCCACCTGAACCGGTAGCTCACGCTTTGTCTGGCACGCCGTCAGGCCCACTGCCGCAATCAACAAAATAACAGTTCTCATGATGACCCTTGTGAGTGTAATGGGGGCAATATTTTACGCGATGCCCCCCGGTTCCAAATGTGTAATAAACGAATAGAACTGCACAGGAAGATTATTTTTAGACAGCGGACAGACGACCAGTTTATTCGCGATAATTGCTGACAATAATCAGCGCTTATTGTCCGGTAGCCCGTATGGTTTGAAATAAAAAATGTTGCTACCGTTTAATTGTCAGCGCGGGAATATCTTGCTGACACGCTTATTTTTAAATGCATAACTCTGAATATCCAGTGTCTCACACACATTTATGGAGTGATTATGGTGTTAAAGAAATCCGCGTTTATTGCTATACCTCTGCTGTTTTCTGCCTCTGCCCTGGCCGATGTTGGCTCCAGATGCTGTCCTTTCAGCGATGAAAGCCTGAAAGAAGATATTCGTCCGCTCGAAGGCTCTCTGGACAAAATTCTCCAGCTGGAAGGGGTCTCTTATACCTGGAAAGAGAATAAAAGCCAGGATGTCGGCTTAATCGCGCAGAATGTGGAAAAGGTCTACCCGGAACTGGTCAAAACGCAAGACGGGAAAAAACAGGTCGACTATCAAAAGCTGGTGGCCCCGCTGATTGAAGCCGTACGCGAACAGCAGAATGAAATTAAGGCCTTAAAGGCTGATGTTGCACAATGTGCATTGAAAAATAAGTAATGAAACCCTGAGCCCGTCGACATCATGACGGGCTCAGGCAGATCGTTAGCGACGTTTAATCTTCCCGAGCGCGTCAATCAGTTGTGCCTTCTCCAGGTCAGAGAGCTGCTTATCGTCCAGCAACCGGGCCAGCGTGCGGTCCTGCTCTTCACCAAACCCACCCCCGCTCAGGATTTGACGGCTAATCAGATTCAGGATCGTATTATCCAGTTGCAGAATTTGTGCTCTGACTTCTTTCAGGGGACGGGGCTGCCACGCTTTTTCTGGCTGTAAACGCCAGCGGTCAAGGTAGCGATACTGGATATTTTTACTGACGGCCATCTGCGTCTGGACAAACGCGTCAATACTCTGCGGATCCAGCATGGCGTCACGGGCAGCGCTCTGCGCCTTCAGGAGCACATTTTTTTCTCGCGGGAGATCCTCAACGGGAAGATGGTTCGCCGCCTTATAGCCTGCCACATCCTTCATCACGTCGAACCGTGTATTTAAGGCCTCTGCCAGTTCAGGCAGGGTTGCGGCGTTTACGGACGTGGCCAGAGAAGAGCCACACATTACTATTGATGAAACCACGACAGCGAAATAGTGCACGGTTTTTCTCTCACAAATAATGGTTGGGGATCTATTATGGCAGCCTGTTTTTTACAGGCAATCCTTTATAACGTTAATAAGCGATGACAATTGTAAGCATTTCGGATGATAGGGGAATAAATAATTTATTCTATTCACTAAAGTTGTTAATAGTGGAAAGGTCTTTAAGGTTATTGCCAGATAAACAGATTGAACTTCCTGATAGCATAATAAAGAGCAATTTATACCACACGCAATGTGCGTTATCACGCACCACTCAATATGACTCTGGAAATAAAATGAAAACGAATATTATTATGCGCAGCCTGTTAATTGCAGGCTTTAGCGCAACAGTCCCGTTTGCCTCGGCATCTTATAACGGCTTTGATGCCCGCAGCACCGCTATGGGGGGCACTGGCGTGGCGTCGGCACACTTTGGCGTGGCGCCACTGGTGAACCCGGCCCTGCTGGCGACGTCGCGCTCGCAGGATAAAATCAGCCTGATTGCACCGTCCCTCGGCGCGCAGGTCAGCGATCCGGCCAACCTGATTGATGGTTTTGATGATGTCAAATCGGCCTGGGACAGGCTGGAAAGCGCCATTGGTACCGGCAATGAGGCGCAGGCCGCAGGCAAACTGGGGGAGATGGTTGCTGGTCTTTCCGGGGAAAATGCGTACGCGAATGTCGGGCTGGCGATGGTGCTGGCGGTGCCGGATGATTCACTGCCCATCGCGCTATCCATTAACAGCTGGGCGAAGGGCAATGCCCGTGCGCTGGTCAGTCAGAGCGACCTGGAGTACCTCGAAGGCGTTGCCAATGGCTCCATTATACCGGTGAAGGAAGATCTGGATAAGCTGACCTCCCGCGCCGAAGGGATGGCGGCACTGGTCACTGAATATGGCGTGTCGATTGCCCGTCCGTTTACCGTGGGGGATATCCCTGCAGGGGTTGGCATCACGCCGAAGATCCAGCGTATTGAAACGTGGAACTACAACGTTGCCATCAACAATTATGACAGCTCCGATCTGCGCGATGGCAACTGGCAGCACCAGACCATGAGCGCCAACATCGACGCCGGTCTCTTTGCCTCGCCGACGCCGGGCTGGATGGTGGCGCTTTCCGCGCAAAACCTGTTTGAAAACCGCGTGAAAACCCGAGAGGTGAACGGCTATCAGCCTGCTTTTGTGATCCGTCCACAACTTACCGCCGGTACCGCCTGGCAAACCGGGCCAGTCACGCTGGGGGCCGATATTGACCTGACGCCGGTCAGCAATTTCCAGTATATCGACAAAAATCAGTACGCGGCCTTTGGCGCGGAATGGCGCACCGCCGACTGGGTGCAGCTGCGGGCGGGCTATCGTCTGGATATGCGCGGCAACGACCGCCGCGTGGTGACGGGCGGTGTCGGGCTTTCCGCTGGTGACGCCATGCAGTTTGACGTAACCGCCATTGCCGGACGCGACCGCACAATTGGCGGTGTTGCGCAATTTACCTTCTATTTCTGACCGATCCCGGCCGGGTAAGCGCAGCGCACCCGGCAAACATGACGGCTACGTTGTTGAACCCGGGACCCGGGTTTGTAATACAGGAGACGCTATGGAGTGGCGGGTTACCGATGTTGTCGAGTTAGCGGCCGCGCAGCGCTACGCGCTTACCCTGTGTGCTGAGCAGTTAAAGCTGGTGGCGGTCATCACCTCTTCAGCACCTGTAACTGCGGGCGATAGGCTTTATCCCGTGCGGGATGCGAAATACCTGATTAATAAAGACGAACACAGGGTCGTTAAGGTAATCAGCGCCGCCGCATTTACCCCTTTGCGCTGGAAATCGTTACAGACACCATGCGGTTTAAAAAAGCAATAAATGGCACGTTTCATTGTAGGCCCGTGCAAGCGTAGCGCCGCCGGGCAAAACTCATTCACCTCAGGTTACGGTAACTCACCGTAACCTGATTACTCAGCACCGTTAACGGGGCGTCAAGACGCCCGCCTGCCGCGGAATAATACTCGAAACGAAACGGTCCGCCTGCCGGCATACCGGCAGGCAGAGGCTGCTCGCCGGAAAAACCGGACAGCGGCAGGCAGCGAGCCGCGCTGCACAGGCGAATGCGAAACCCTGGCGGGGTCAGCCCATGGGTCGCAATTTTCCAGTGTACGCGGGAGGCCACGGCCCCCGCGGGCAGGGGAGAGGGGCTTTGCACCGGTTTGCTCTTCAGCACCTGCTGGCCCCGCGTCATCGTGCCGCCAAAGCTGCTGCTGCTCCAGGAGCCGTCCGCTGCCATGACCAGCGGCGAGATCAGAAGCAGTCCAGGCACCCATCGCGTCATCCTTTACCCCCAATCAGATAGGTCATCCGCACGTTGCGCTGGGTATTAATCTCCTGGCTCGAAAGTACCGCCAGCTGCGGGAAGATGCGGCGCAGGTAGCGCGACAGCATCAGGCGCAGGGCCGGGTTCACCAGCAGCACCGGCGGCGCGCCTAAGCCTTCCTGATGCTGCAGCGCCTGTTCGGTCTGCTTCATCAGGTTTTCGGCAATGCCTGGCTCAATCGCGCTGCCGCTCTGGGTCGCCTGGACCAGCAACTGCTCCAGGGAGAGATCCAGACCAATCAGCTGAATATCGTCCTCACCCGGGAACCACTGCTGGGTGATCGCCCTGGAAAGACGCGCCCGCACGCGGGTGGTCAGCTCATCGGCATCGCTCTGGGCGGTAGCAAACTCCGCCAGCGTATCGATGATGGTGCGCATATCGCGGATCGGCACGCGCTCGGCCAGCAGGTTCTGCAGCACCTTGTGCAGCGTGGTCAGGCTGATGACCGCCGGAATGAGATCCTCCACCAGTTTCGGTGAATGTTTGGTGATCTGGTCGAGCAGTTGCTGCGCCTCCTGACGGCCAAACAGCTCCTCGGTATGGGTGGTAATCAGATGGTTGAGGTGCGTTGCCACCACCGAACTCGGGTCAACCACCGTGTAGCCCAGCGTCTGCGCCAGTTCGCGATGCACTTCGTCAATCCACAGGGCCGGCAGGCCAAAAGTCGGCTCGGTGCACGGGGTACCGGGAACTTCGCCCTCTGCGCAGCCAGGGTTGATCGCCATCCAGCGATCCGGCTGCACGTCGCCTGAACCAATGGTGACCCCTTTAAGCAGAATGCGGTAGTGCGTCGGAGCCAGATCCAGGTTGTCACGAATATGCACGGCAGGGGGGAGGAAGCCCATCTGTTGGGCGAACTTCTTGCGAATGCCGCGCACGCGGGTCAGCAGCTGGCCCTGCTGCTCGTGATCCACCATCGGGATCAGGCGATAGCCCACTTCCAGACCCAGGGTATCTTCCATTTGTACGTCAGACCATGTGGCTTCGTGCACCTGCGCCACCTCGGCTTCTGCCGCGTCGGCGTCAGCCTGCGCGCCAGCGGTTTTTTTCGCGTCGCCTTCACGGCCGCGCAGCCACCAGGCGACGCCCAGCAGCGTGGCGGTAAACAGCAGGAAGACGAAGTTCGGCATGCCAGGGATCAACCCCAGCAGACCAATCACGCCCGCCGCCAGCACAATCACGCGCGGAGAGGTGAACAGCTGGCCCACCATCTGCTCGCCCACATCCTGATCGTTGGCCACGCGGGTTACGACCACACCGGCCGCGGTGGAGATCACCAGGCCCGGGATCTGCGCCACCAGGCCATCACCGATGGTCAGCAGGGTGTAGGTTTCACCGGCCACGCTGGCGGACATGTCGTGCTGCATCACGCCGATCACCAGACCGCCAATAATGTTGATCGCCATAATCAGCAGCCCGGCGATGGCATCACCGCGCACAAACTTGCTCGCACCGTCCATCGAGCCGTAGAAGTCCGCCTCCTGCGTCACCTCTTTACGGCGGCGTTTGGCTTCCTCTTCGCCGATCAGGCCAGCATTCAGATCCGCGTCAATCGCCATCTGCTTGCCCGGCATCCCGTCGAGGGAGAAGCGTGCGCCCACTTCCGCAATACGTCCGGCACCCTTGGTGATCACCATAAAGTTAATGATGATCAGGATGATGAACACGATGATACCGATGGCGAAGTTGCCGCCCACCAGGAAGTGGCCGAACGCTTCCACCACCTGACCCGCCGCTTCAGAGCCGGTATGGCCATTCATCAGGATCACGCGCGTGGAGGCGACGTTAAGCGCCAGCCGCAGCAGGGTGGAGAACAGCAGCACCGTCGGGAACGCCGAAAACTCCAGCGTGTTCTGGGTAAACATGGCGACCAGCAGGATCATGATCGACAGCACGATGTTGAAGGTAAACAGCAGATCCAGCACGAAGGTCGGCAGCGGCAGGATCATCATCGCCAGGATGGTCATAATCAGTACCGGCCCGGCCAGCACCTGCCACTGGGTTTCCTTCATGTTGGGTAATCGTAATTTGGTGGCGATATTGGCCATCACTCTCTACTCTCTTGTGCAAAATCCATTCCCGCCGGAACGGGAAGATCTTTAGGTGTCAGCGGACGTAAGCCATAGCCCTTACGCCAGCGCTTCAGGCCATAAACCCAGGCCAGGACTTCCGCCACCGCGCTATAGAGCTCGGCGGGAACCGGTGTGCCGGGGTCACAATGGCGATACAGGGCACGCGCCAGCGGCGGCGCCTCAAGCATGGGAACCCGGTTCTCTTCGGCCAGTTCGCGGATGCGCAGGGCAATCAGCCCGCTACCGCTGGCCACCACCATCGGCGCCCCCATGGCGCCTTCCTGGTACTTCAGGGCCACCGAATAGTGGGTCGGGTTATTCACCACCACGTCGGCGGTGGGAACATCGGTCATCATTCGCTGCTGCGCCATCTGACGCTGCAGCTGGCGGATGCGACTTTTAATCAGCGGGTCGCCTTCCTGATTTTTGAATTCGTCTTTGATTTCCTTCAGGCTCATGCGCAGCTTCTTGAAGTTGCTCCAGAGCTGGTACACCACGTCGAACGCCACCATCGGGATCAGCGATAAGATAATGACCAGCATGCAGCCCATCAGCAGGGCGCTGATATCACCCAGCGCCAGGCGCAGTGGTTCATACATCAGGCTGATAAATTTCCCTTTGTTGAACCACAGGAACAGCCCGCCACCGATGCCCGCCAGCGTCACCTTGAGAAAGCTCTTGACCATTTCCGACACCATCTGCGCGGAAAACAGACGCTTGATGCCGCTGATCGGGTTAAGCTTTTTGACGTTGAATTTGAGGGCTTTGGCGCTCATATTCAGGCCGCCAATCAGCGACGGCGTGGCAACGGCGGTAAGAAACAGCCCGCCGACGAACGGCAGCAGGGCCAGAAACGCCATCCCCAGCAGCGATCCGGCGTGATGCAGCATCTGCTGCGGGTCGCTGACTAACAGCCGGTCAAACGTCAGACCGTTATGCAGCAGTTGCTGCAGCTGTTTTGCCAGCCAGCCGCCCGCCACCAGCAGTAACCCCCAGCCTGCCAGCAGCATCAGGAGGCTCGTCAGCTCGCGCGATCGGGGAACCTGTCCCTCCTCGCGCGCTTTTTGCTTTCGGTGGGGTGTGGGGTCTTCGGTTTTTTCGCTGTCGTTTTGTTCTGACATGACATTCGCCCGGCGGGATTAGAAGCCGAGTGACTCCAGCAGATCGTCCACCTGCTCCTGAGACGCCACTATGCCCTCGGCGCGGGTGTCGATCTGCGGACCGTTCTTCAGGTGCGCGTCACCGGTAGCGGCGCTGGCGTCGCGTTCACTCATGTTTTCCACCAGCACGCTGATCAGCTCCTTCTCCACGGTTTCGATAACGTGCATCAGGCTTTGCAGCACCTGGCCGGTGAGATCCTGGAAGTCCTGCGCCATCATGATTTCGGTCAGCTGGCGGTTGGTCTGCTGGGTCTTTTCCGGCACGTCGTGCAGGAAGGCGCGGGTGGCTTTGACCAGCTCGCGGGCATCGTCCAGCGGCTGCGGATTGGCAAACCACGCATCCCAGCGGGCGCTCAGCGCGGTGGCGCTATCGCTCAGCCCTTCCTGCAGCGGGCGCGCCACCTCGACGCTGGTCAGCGCCCGGTCGGCGGCCTGGGAGGTCTTACCCACCACATAATTCAGGCGGTCGCGGGTGTTCGGAAACGCGTCCGCGACTTCCATAATCGCCTGTTCCAGACCAAGGTTGGCCATGCTGTCGCGCAGCAGACGGGTCAACTGGCCGATGCGAACGAAAATCTCAGTGGCGTTATCCGCCTGCATGTTTAACGGGGAGTTCATAAGGGTTACCCGAGTTTTTCAAAGATTTTGCCGAGCTTCTCTTCCAGCGTGGCAGCGGTGAACGGTTTAACGATGTAACCATTGGCGCCCGCCTGAGCCGCGGCGATGATGTTCTCTTTCTTCGCTTCTGCGGTCACCATCAGGACCGGCAGTTTTGCCATCGCCGCATCGCTGCGGATGGTTTTCAGCAGTTCCAGTCCGTCGACATTCGGCATGTTCCAGTCGCTGACCACGAAATCGAAGTCGCTGGCGCGCAGCTTGTTGAGTGCGTCCTGGCCGTCTTCGGCCTCGTCAATGTGCTTGTAGCCCAGATCCTGCAGCAGGTTTCGTACGATGCGTCGCATGGTGGCGAAGTCGTCCACCACCAGAAAACGCAAATTTTTATCCGACATGGGGGGTATCTCCTGAACGTCGTGAGTCGGTATGGGATGATTTATGTTTATGGAAACTGTCCAGTAAGCACTGGCTGATATCGTCGAGGTCGACGACCTTTTTCGCCGCGCCCAGCGCAATCGCTTCCCGCGGCATGCCGAACACCACGCAGGTGGCTTCGCTCTGCGCGAGGGTAAAGGCGCCGGTCTGGCGCAGGTGCAGCAGGCCGCGCGCGCCGTCCGCGCCCATGCCGGTCAGCAGGGCGGCGCTGGCGTGTTTGCTGGCCTGACGCGCCACGGAGTCAAACAGCACATCCACCGACGGACGATGACGGTTCACCGGCGGGGCATCGCTGAGCCTGATCCGGTAGCCGTTGTCCTGGCAGATGACCTCCATATGACGATCGCCTGGGGCAATCAGGGCGGTACCTGGCCGCACCGGCTCGCCATCCTGCGCTTCACGCACGGCAATCTGGCACAGCGAGTCGAGTCGCTGGGCGAAAGAGTGGGTAAAACCGGCAGGCATATGCTGGGCAATCACAATCCCCGGCGTGCTGACCGGCAGCGGCATCAGCACCCGGCGCAGCGCCTCCGTGCCGCCCGTGGAGGCACCAATGGCGATAAGGCTCTGCTGACGTACGGGAATACCGGCGAGCACCGGCCTTGCCTCGGGGGCGTGCTGGGCCAGCTTCGCGCGGGCCGCGACGCGGATCTTCTCCACCACCAGCTGGCCCCAGCTGTCGATATTCTCTGCACCCCGGTGCTCGGGCTTGGGCAGAAAATCCACCGCGCCGCGCTCAAGCGCGGTCAGGGTGGCTGTCGACCCACGGGTGGTCAGGGAGGAGACCATAATCACCGGCATCGGGCGCAGGCGCATCAGGCGGGAGAGAAACTCCAGCCCGTCCATCCGCGGCATGTCGATATCCAGCGTCAGCACGTCCGGGTTGAGCTGTTTGATCAGCTCGCGGGCGATAAACGCGTCCGGTGCCGTACCGACCATTTCCATATCCGGCTGCTGATTGACCACCGCGCTGAGCATGTTTCGCATCAGCGCGGAATCATCGACCGCCAGCACACGAATCGCCTTCACCGTGTGGCCTCCGTCAGTTCATACACCGACTGCCCCCGCAGGCGCAGCGGAATATGTGCGTGGTTAAAGTGTTCCGAATGGCCGACAAACAGCAGGCCACCCGGCTTAAGCAGACGCGCAAAGCGCTGCAGCAGGCGCTGCTGCGTTGGCGCGTCGAAATAGATCATCACGTTGCGGCAGAAAATGGCGTCGAACGGCCCGGGAACGGGCCACTTTTCATCGAGTAAATTCAGCTGCTGATAGTGGATGGCCGACAGCAGTTCCCGTCTGGCTTTCACCCATTCGCTGTTATCGCCTGCGCCCCGCAGAAAGTAGTGGCGCTTCTGCGCCAGCGTCAGGGCGTCCAGATCGCTCAGTCGGTACACGCCCGCTTCCGCTTTTGCCAGCACCTCGGTGTCGATATCCGACGCCCAGATGCGCGGCCCGGCCACCGACGCGCCAAGCTGCTCATTCAGCGTCATGGCGATAGAGCAGGGCTCTTCCCCCGTTGAGGCGGCGGTACACCAGACGCGATAGCCATTCGCGCGCTGCCGGGCATGTTCCGCGAGGATCGGGAAGTGATAGGCCTCGCGGAAAAAGGAGGTCAGGTTGGTGGTCAGCGCGTTGATAAAGTTCTGCCATTCCGGGTGCTCTGCGTGCGACTCCAGAAGGGCGATATACTCGCTGAACGTGGCCAGTCCCAGCGTGCGCACGCGACGAGAGAGACGATTGAAAATCATCTCTCGCTTTTGCGCGTTGACGACAATGCCGGCGCGCTTATAGATTAATTTCCCGACACGCTGTAATTCGCTGTCAGTCAGAGAAAGCGTATTCAGGGATAAGCGTGCAGGCGTGCTGTTAATTTCACTCATAGAATGGGATCAGACCTTACACCGGGGTATTCATTATTTCCTGATACGCGCTGATCATCTTATTTCGCGCCTGCATACCGAAGCTGAATGAAATAGAGGATTTCTGCATCGCCAGCATCACGTCATTCAGGGCAATATCGCTACTGCCTGACATCCACTGCTCTGTTTTGCTCTTTGCCTCAACCTGCGTTTTATTTATTTCGTTAATGCTGTTAAATAAAACGTCAGAAAAAGAGGGCGCGTCGCCGCGCGAGGTCTGCAGCCGGTTAGAGGGGCCGCTGACCTGCTGCGCCTGGGTCTGAATTTGATCGAGTACGCCACGCATTAATGTCGCTGACATTTTTCAGTTCCTGATAAATGGGATAAAAACCACTGCTTATTGCACATCTTTTAAACGTCGACAGCTTAACACGCGTTTAAAAACCTCAGAAAATCCAATAAGCCGACAGAACTTTGAGCTTATTTATCCTTAAAAAAAACGCCTTTCAGACGATAATGCCCACCTGAAAAATTCTTATATTTTTGAAATCGTCGACATCACTCTCGCGAATTTCGTGAGCTGACGCGCATCGCTGATGCGTGCTATTTCATACAGGAATACGGCATGAGTGCCACACTAAATGAGTTAACCAACAATCCGGCAGAGCGAATTAAATCGATACTGTCCTCACTTCGCGGCAGCCCGAAGCTTTTGCTGGTGATATGCGGCGCTGCGGCGCTTTCCGTCATCATCGCGTTAATGTTCTGGGCAAAAGAGCCGGACTACCGGGTGTTGTTCAGCAATATCAGTGATGAAGAGGGGGGCGCGATTGTCGCCCAGCTGTCACAGCTCAATGTGCCTTACCGGATCGATACGCCGGGAGGCGTCATTATGGTGCCGGCATCCCAGGTGCATGAGGTGCGCATGAAGCTGGCCCAGCAGGGGCTGCCGAAGGGTGGCTCGGTGGGCTTTGAGCTGCTCGATCAGGAGAAGTTTGGCGTCAGCCAGTTCACCGAGCAGGTGAACTACCAGCGCGCACTCGAAGGCGAGCTGGCGCGCACCATCGAAAATCTCGGCCCGATCCAGAGCGCGCGCGTGCATCTGGCCACGCCGAAGCCGTCGATGTTTGTCCGCGAACAGAAAAAACCGACCGCTTCGGTCACCGTTAACCTGCTGCAGGGCCGGACCCTCGATGACAGCCAGGTGGTGGCGATCACCCATCTGATCTCCAGCGCGGTGACCGGGCTGGCCGCAGAGAGCGTGACCATTGTCGACCAGCGCGGCAATCTGCTGACCCAGAGCGGGCTGCGCGGCTTGCAGACGGCGCACCTGAAATACACCAATGAAATTGAGAGCGACTACCAGCAGCGCATTCAGCGCATTCTCGCCCCGCTGGTGGGGGATGAAAACATCCGCGCCCAGGTGACCGCGCAGATGGATTTCACCGAGCAGGAGCAGACCCTGGAGCAGTACCAGCCGAACAGCGACCCGGAAAAAATGGCGATCCGCAGCCGTCAGGCCAGCCTCTCGGAGCAGGGCAACCGCCGTGGCGCGAGCGGCGTACCCGGCGCGTTGAGCAACACGCCACCGGCACCGGCCACCGCGCCGCTGACCCAGCCGCTTAACACGCCGGCGGATGACAAAAAAGAGAAAACCACCGGCAGCAGCGCCAGCCGTGAAACGGCGCAGCCGTATAACAACCGCAGTGATGAGACCACCAACTTTGAGGTGGATCGCACCCTGACCCATACCAAATCCAATGCCGGACGCATTCAGCGTCTGTCGGTCGCGGTGGTGATTAACCACCTGCCGCAGGGGGAAGAGGGCAAGCCGGGCCCGATCGGCGAGGCGGAGCTGGCGCGCATTAACGCCCTCGTGAAAGAGGCCATCGGCTACAACGCCGCGCGCGGCGACAGCGTCAACATTCTGAATTCCGCCTTTAACGGCGTGGTGGAGACACCGGTACCGCCGTTCTGGAAGCAGGATCGCTTCTACGCGCTGCTGATGGCTATCGCCCGTTATCTGGTCATTGCCATTATCGCCTGGATCATGTGGCGCAAACTGGTGCAGCCGGCCTGGCTCCGCCACCAGGAGACCACGATCCGTCGCCTGGAGATGGAGAAAGAGGCCCGGGAAGAAGAGATTGCCGCGAAAAAACGCGCCGCCGAGAAGCACTCTCGCGAACGTGCGCAGCAGCGGGTGGATACGGAGCTTAACAGTCAGCAGCTGCGTGAGCTGGCAGAGCAGGAGCCGCGCGTTATCGCTCTGGTGATCCGCCAGTGGATGAGTAAGGAGCCAAAACAATGAATGCCTCAGAAAAAAGCGCCATCGTCATGCTGACGCTGGGAGATGTCCTGGCTGCCGAGGTGTTTAAACACCTCAATGCCCACGAGGTAAAGCAGATCAGTGGTTCGATGGTCAACATGGCGGGCTTTACCCACGATCAGATGGCGAGCGTACTGGAGGAGTTTAAGAAAGACTCCAGCGAATATGCGGCGCTCAGCCTCAACACCAACGATTATCTGCGTAGCGTGCTGGTCAAGGCGCTGGGCGAAGAGCGTGCCTCCTCGCTGCTGGAAGATCTGCTGGATACCCATCAGGGTACCAACGGTATCGAAACGCTCAACTTTATGGATCCGCAGGCGGTGTTCGATCTTATCCGCGAAGAGCACCCGCAGATCATCGCCACCATCCTGGTACACCTCAAGCGTAACCAGGCGGCGGACGTGCTGGGCAAATTCGACGATCGCGAACGTAACGACATTATGCTGCGTATCGCTACCTTTGGCGGCGTACAGCCTGCCGCGCTGCAGGAGCTGACGGAAGTGCTGAACAACCTGCTGCACGGTCAGAACCTCAAGCGCAGCAAGATGGGCGGCGTCCGTCCGGCGGCCGAGATCCTCAACCTGATGAAATCCCAGCAGGAGGAGGCGGCCATCGAGGCGGTGCGCGAGTTCGACGGCGAACTGGCGCAGAAGATCATCGACGAGATGTTCCTGTTCGAAAACCTGGTGGATGTGGAAGACAGAAGTATTCAGCGTCTGCTGCAGGAGATCGAGAGCGATACGCTGATTGTGGCACTGAAAGGGGCCGACGAGCCGCTGCGCATGAAGTTCTTCCGCAATATGTCGCGCCGTCAGGCCGAGCTGATGGCCGACGATCTGGCCTCCCGTGGCCCGGTGCGTCTGTCGCAGGTGGAAGCCGAACAGAAGACTATTCTCAACGTGGTGCGTCGCCTGGCCGAGTCTGGCGAGATCCTGATTGGAGGCAGCGACGATGCCTACATTTGATGAACACAACGCCACCGGGTGGCGGGCCTGGCAGCCTGAAAACCTGCTGGGCGAGCCGCTGGACACCCCGCTGCCAACGATGGACAACACCCAGTCTGAGGCGCAGCTGAAGGCCGAACTGGCGCGCCTGCGCAAGCAGGCGGAGCAGCAGGGATTTGCTCAGGGGCAGCAGCAGGGCCTGGAAGAGGGGCGCAAGCAGGGCTACGAGGCCGGGCTGAAAGAGGGCCACGACGCCGGGTTTGCCCAGGGCGTAGAGCAGGCCCGCGTGGAGCAGCAGGCGCTGCTGCGCGAGGCCGAAGTCTGGGTCAGCAACTTTAAGCTGGCGCTGGAGAACCTCGAAGGGCTGGTCCCCGCGCGTCTGGTGCAGCTGTCGCTCACCGCGGTCCAGCAGCTTTACGGCACTGCCCGCGTGACGGACAACCAGGCGCTGAACGCGCAGATCCGCAGCCTGATGCAGCAGGATGCCCTGCTGCACGGCACCATCCAGCTGTATGTCAGCCCGGACGCGTTTGCGCCAGTGCAGGCGGCACTGGGCGAAACGCTTACCGCGATGGGCTGGGAGTTGCACCGCGACGCCAGCCTGGCCGCCGGGGGCTGCCGGATTGTCTCCCCGGACGTTGAGGTGGACGCCAGCATGGAAACCCGCTGGCAGGCGCTCTGCCAGCTGGCACGCGAGGAGCTCTCGCAATGAGCCAGCAGCTAAAAAAGTGGCTCTCCGCCCTCGACCGGGTGGAGGAGAAACTCACGCAGGTGCCCGATTTTCGCCAGTACGGCAAGCTGACGCGCGCCACCGGGCTGGTGATGGAGGCCGTAGGGCTGAAGCTGCCCATCGGTGCCCTGTGCATCGTTGAGCGCCAGACGGAGCAGGGCATTATCCCCGTCGAGAGCGAGGTGGTGGGCTTTAACGGCCAGACGCTGTTTCTGATGCCGCTGGAGCATGTCGACGGCATTCTGCCGGGGGCGCGCATTTACGCACTGCAAAGCGACAGCCACGCCGGTAAACAGCTTCCCGTTGGCCCGCATCTGCTGGGGCGCGTGCTGGATGCCCAGGGTCGTCCGCTGGATGGCCGTCCCGCGCCGGGAAAACCGGCGGCCGGGCTTTTTACCCCGACGCTTAACCCGCTGCACCGCGACCCGATCAAAACCGTGCTTGACGTTGGCGTGCGTGCCATCAACGGCCTGCTGACGGTGGGCCGCGGACAGCGTATGGGCCTGTTCGCCGGTTCCGGCGTCGGGAAAAGCGTGCTGCTCGGCATGATGGCCCGCTTTACCAACGCTGACGTCATCGTGGTGGGGCTGATTGGCGAGCGTGGCCGCGAGGTAAAAGATTTTATTGAGAATATCCTCGGCGAGGAGGGGCTGGCCCGGGCGGTGGTTGTCGCCGCCCCGGCCGACGTCTCGCCGATTTTACGTATGCAGGGCGCCGTCTACGCCACCCGCATCGCGGAGGATTTCCGCGAGCGCGGCCTCAACGTGCTGCTGATCATGGACTCCCTGACCCGCTACGCCATGGCGCAGCGTGAGGTGGCGCTGGCGATTGGCGAACCGCCGGCCACCAAAGGCTATCCGCCGTCGGTCTTTGCCCGCCTGCCTGCCCTGGTTGAGCGCACCGGTAACGGCGTGAAAGGGGGCGGCTCGATCACCGCGTTTTATACGGTGCTGACGGAAGGGGACGACCAGCAGGATCCGATTGCTGACTCCGCGCGCGCGATCCTCGACGGCCACATTGTGCTGTCGCGTCGTCTGGCCGAGGCGGGGCACTACCCGGCTATCGATATCGAAGCCTCGATCAGCCGCGCCATGACCGAGCTGATCCCGCATGCCCAGTACCGCCGGGTGCAGCGTTTCAAACAGCTGCTCTCCGCGTACCAGCGTAACCGCGATCTGGTCAGCGTGGGGGCGTACGTCAAAGGGAGTGACGCGATGCTGGACCAGGCCATCGACAAATACCCGTCGCTGGAGGCGTTCCTCCACCAGGCGATTCATGAGCGCAGCGGCTATGACGACGCCGTTCGCGCCCTGTCCGGGCTCTTCCCGGACATCAAAGACTAATCCGGAGGCGCGATGAAGGTAAAAAACCCCATGACGCTGCTGCGCGATATGGCCGAAGAGACGCTGACGGAGACCACCCGCGCGCTGGGCGGCGCGCAGCAGCAGCTTCAGCAGGCGCTCACCCAGCACGAACAGCTGCAGCACTACGAGCAGGAGTACCAGCAGTCCCTGCGTCAGGGGATGATGGGTGGCGGCATGTCGGTGGCGGATCTGGTGAACCATCAGTCGTTTATTTTATCGCTGAAGCAGGTCGTCAAGCAGCAGGAAGGCCACGTTAACGCCTGTGAACAGGCGGTCGACAAGGTGAAGCAGAACTGGGTGCAAAACAAGCAGCGTCTGAACGCCTTTGAAACCCTGATTGCCCGCCGGGAGACGGCGCAGGCGCTGGTTCAAAGCCGACACGAACAGAAGCTGATGGATGAATTTGCCCAGCGTGCCGGACAAAAGAGAGAAAGGCTATGAACATTGATATTGCCACCCTGCTGTTGGGCAGCGGGGCACCGGGCAAACCGAAGGCCGGGCTGCTCGCTGACGAGAACTTCAGCCTGGCGCTGGATGACAAGCTGGCCGAGCTGGCGCAGCTTTTCCCGGGCCTTGACCCGCAGATGCTGGCCGCGCTGCCGGAGGCCGCCTTACCCGCCGGATTACTGCCGGGCAAGCTAGCTGACGACGCAGCTGTCCTTGATGACGAGGGGAGGCCGCTGACGGCGATGCCCGCGCTGGCAGAGGCGTTGCAGGGCATCGCGCTGACCGACGGTGAAGGGGACGAGAGCCCCCAGTGGCAGCTGCAGCAGCTGGTGACCCGCAGCGTCACCGGGGAGGTACCGGTGAAAGGCGTACCGGGCGAAAAAAACGCGACGCCGGAGGGCAAAACCGCAGCACCGTTGATGATGAGCGGGGATAAAACCCCACTGGCCGCTGCCGCCCCACTGGCCGCTGCCGCGCCGCTGGCGGCGACGTCGGCAACGCCCGCACCGGTTAGCAGCGAGGCGCTGGTCACCACCGAGATGCCCGCGACGCCAACGGTAAACGCCGTGGCGCTGCCTGCCGCCGTACGCACCAGCGTCGCCCATGCCCCGCAGCAGGTGGTCACCGTTAACCATCCGCCGGAAACGCCGGAGTGGAAACAGTCGGTCAGCCAGCATATCGCGGTCTTTAGCCGCAACGGGCTGCACAGCGCGGAGATCCGTCTGCACCCGGAAGAGCTGGGGTCGCTGCAGATCTCCCTGCGCGTGCAGCAGGATCAGGCGCAGATCCATATCGTCAGCGAGCATGCGCACATTCGCCACGTCATGGAGCAGGCAATGCCGCAGCTGCGCGCCGCGATGGCGGAATCCGGCATTCAGCTGGGTCAGTCCAGCGTCAGCGCGGAAGGGCAGTCGTTTGCCGCCGGTGAGCAGGGCGAACGCGCCGCAGGCGACGAGCATGCCGCGCAGGAGGCGGAAGAACACGCGCCGGAGGAGGAGAGTGTACCCACGTTATTAACCACCACTCCCGGAAATATCTACGGAATTAATACCTTTGCCTGAAGTGGCGAATTAGCTTCAGGAATGAAATTTTATCGCCTGATTATCAGGATGATTAAATGGACTACAATGTCCGCCATATTGACACGAGGGTAGCACGCTGCCCTCTCTTATTTATCAGGTGTACGTTCAATGAGTAATAAAAATAAAAAGGTCGCCAGTGGCGGAGGGTCTCGCTCGCTTCTGATGATGTTCATGTTTTTGACTGCCGTTGCGGCGTGCGGCGTTTCCGGCTACCTGTTCTGGGAGATGAAGTTTGCCAAACCGGCAACCGTTATCGCAGAAGGCGGCGTCGACATTGCGCCTGCGGTGGTTCCGGTTGAACCGCTTTACGCCTCAATGAATACCTTCACCGTCAGCCTGAAGCCGACGGCGAACGAATCGGATCGTGTGCTCTATCTGGGGCTTTCTATTCGTCTGGCCGATCAGCAGTCGCTCACCGTCCTGGAAAAATATTTGCCGGAATATCGCAGCCGCTTATTTATGTTGCTCACTCACCAGACCTATGAGGAATTATCGTCGGATGAGGGGAAACGTCGCCTGATGAGTAATATTCAGCGCGAGCTGACGAAACCGCTGGCATTTAACCAGTCCATTCGCGTCACTGACGTGCTTATTAACGAATTTATTCTGCGGTAATTATTATGGCTGACAGCTTTTTATCTCAGGATGAGATCGACCGTTTGCTCAATGCCGATGTGGAGAGCAACAGCGATCGTCAGAACAATGGGGCAGACCCGGGGGTTAAACCCTACGATCCGCATACCCAGCGCCGGGTGATCCGCGAACGTCTGCATTCGCTGGAGATCATTAACGAACGTTTTGCCCGTCAGTTCCGCATGGGGCTGTTTAACCTGCTGCGCCGTAGCCCGGATATTACGGCGGGGAACATTAAGATCCAGCCGTATCACGAGTTTGCCCGCAACCTGCCGGTGCCGACAAACCTGAACCTGCTGCACCTTAACCCGCTGCGCGGCACCTCGCTGATGGCCTTCTCGCCGGGGCTGGTGTTTATGGCCGTGGATAACCTGTTCGGCGGCGACGGGCGTTTCCCGACCAAAGCCGACGGCCGCGAGTTTACGCCCACCGAGCAGCGCGTGATCCACCGCATGCTGTCGATGGCGCGCGAGGCGTACGAGTTCGCCTGGAGTTCGATCTACAAAATCAAAACGGAGTACATCCGCTCCGAAATCCAGGTGAAGTTCACCAACATCACCTCGTCGCCGAACGACGTGGTGGTGACCACGCCGTTTTCGGTGGAGATCGGTTCGCACCGCGGGGAGTTCAACATCTGTATTCCCTTCAGCACCATCGAGCCGCTGCGCGAGCTGCTGAGTAACCCGCCAATGGACAACTCCCGTCATGAGGACTCCCACTGGCGCGGCCTGCTGGCAAGCCAGATGCGGGAAACCGAGCTGGAGCTCACGGCGCGTTTCGCCGATATCGGCACCCGTCTGTCCCGCGTGATGCAGATGAAAAAAGGCGACATCATCGCGCTGGATAAGCAGGAGTTTATCGAGGCCAGCGTCGGCGGCGTACCGGTCTTCACGGCCCGCTACGGTGCCGTTAACAATCAATATGCCCTGAAGGTCGAGCAGATGATTCAGCCTTCATTACTTTCATTAAACAAGGAGTAATTTCCCCATGAGCGATATGAACACCTCATCGGGTTCTGACGATCAGTCCATCGATAATCTTTGGGGTGAGGCAATGACCGAACAGCACGCGGCGGGAATGACCGACTCCATGGCGTCATCACCATTTTCTGACGAGATGAACCTGATCCTCGATATCCCGGTAAAAATGACCGTGGAGCTGGGACGCACCAAAATGACCATCAAGGAGCTGCTGCGCTTAAGCCAGGGCTCAGTGGTGGCGCTGGACGGTCTGGCGGGGGAGCCGCTGGATATCCTGATCAACGGTTACCTGATTGCGCAGGGGGAAGTGGTAGTAGTGTCCGATAAATTCGGTATCCGCATCACGGACATCATTACCCCGTCCGAGCGCATGCATCGTCTGAGCCGCTGATGAACGCCACCGATTCCCTTCCGGCTACCGGGTCCATACTGATGACGGTCAGCGGCGCGCTGGCGTTGATCCTCCTGCTGCTGGTGGTGCTGACCTGGGCCGCCCGCCGCAGCGGGCTGGCGCGTCGGCTCAACGACGCCCAGGGCAACATGACCCTGGTGGCGACCCAGTCGCTGGGGCCGCGCGAGCGCCTGGTGCTGGTTGACGTTGGCGACCAGCGTCTGGTGCTGGGGGTTACCGCCTCGCAGATTACCTGCCTCGCCACCCAGCCGCGTCCGGAAAACGCCCCGCAGGCCAGTGCGCCCGCGGCGACGTTCCCGCTGATGCTGGAGAAGCTGCGTCAGAAATACCGTCCGGGAGGTGAACAGTGAATCGCCTGCTGCTGGCATTCGCCCTGATGCTGCCTGCCGCCGGTGCGCTGGCGGCCAACGGGGATATCACCCTCGGCCAGCCCTCCGGAGAAGGGGGCTGGACGCTGCCGGTGCAAACCCTGCTGCTGCTGAGCGGCTTTACCTTTATTCCCGCGGTCCTGCTGATGATGACCGGGTTTACCCGCATCATCATTGTGCTGGGGCTGCTGCGTAACGCGCTGGGTACGCCCACCGCGCCACCCAACCAGGTGCTGGTGGGGCTGTCGCTGTTTTTGACCTTCTTTGTGATGTCGCCGGTGTTCAGCCAGATCTACGAAAAAGCCTGGCAGCCGCTGCAGGAAAACAAAATCACCATGGAAGTGGCCCTGACGGAAGGGGTGAAGCCGCTGCGCGCGTTCATGCTCGACCAGACCCGCGAAAGCGATCTGGCAATGTTTGCCCGTATCGCGAAAACGCCGGACGTTGCCACGCCGCAGGAGGTGCCGCTCAGCATTCTGATCCCGGCGTTTATCACCAGCGAGCTGAAAACCGCGTTCCAGATCGGCTTTACCATTTTTATCCCGTTCCTGATCATCGATCTGGTGGTGGCGAGCATTCTGATGGCGCTGGGGATGATGATGGTGCCGCCGACCACCATTGCCCTGCCGTTCAAGCTGATGCTGTTCGTGCTGGTGGATGGCTGGCAGCTGCTGGTGGGTTCGCTGGCCCAGAGCTTTTACAGTTAGGAGAGCCCCATGACCCCCGAAAGCGTAATGGTGATCGGCATGCAGGCCATCAAGGTCGGGCTGATGATCTCTGCCCCGCTGCTGGTGGCCGCCCTGGTCACCGGTCTGATTATCAGTATTTTGCAGGCCGCCACGCAGGTCAACGAAATGACCATGACCTTCATCCCGAAAATCCTGATGATTGTCGGCGTCGCGGTGGCGCTGGGCCCGTGGATGATGAAAATCTTTATTGAATATACCCGCGCGGTGTTCGCCAGCATCCCGTATGTGATCGGCTGATGGCCTTTGGACTTCCCCTCGACCAGCTCTACGGGCTGGTCAGCCACTACTTTTTCATTATGGTGCGTATTGCGGCGCTGCTGCACGTTGCGCCGGTCTTCAGCGAGAAGGCCGTCAGTGCCCGACTGCGCGCCGGTCTGGCGCTGCTGACGGCGATCCTCATCGGCGGAACGCTGCCCGACGCCGGGGTAGGGCTCTACTCCTGGGAAGGGATTTGGGTGCTGGCGAAACAGGTGATTATCGGTGCGGCGATGGGGCTGACGCTGCAGCTGCTGTTCGCCGCCGTGCGCATGTCCGGTGAAATCATCGGCATGCAGATGGGGCTGTCGTTTGCCACCTTCTTTGACCCCGGCGCCGGGAACAGCCCGGTGATCTCGCGTTTTCTCAACCTGCTGGTGATGCTGCTGTTTCTCGCTTTTAACGGCCATCTCTGGCTGCTGGCGCTGCTGGCTGACACCTTCCAGACCCTGCCGGTTGACGCCACGCCGCTGCATGCGGGCGGGTTTATCTATCTGGTCACCCACGCGGGGCTGATCTTCAGTCAGGGGCTGATGCTGGGGCTGCCGGTGATTGCCCTGCTGCTGTGCATCAACTTTATCCTCGGGCTGTTAAACCGTCTGACGCCGCAGCTCTCCATCTTCGTGATTGGCTTCCCGCTGACGCTGACCTTCGGCATGCTGGCGCTGTTCCTGATTGCCGAAACGCTGGCCCCGTTCTTTGAGCGCCTGATGGCCACCGGCTTTGACCTGCTGGCCGGGCTGATTCAGGCGCTGGTGTAGTCCCCTCAGTGCATGCAGGCGATGCGGGCGACGGTTTCCGAGCCGGAGGCCAGCACCTTGTCGTCCAGCAGGTAGATGGTGCTGGTCGCCACTTCACCCGGCTTAATTTGCGGGAAGATATAGTCGGTCACATCTTCATCCGTGGTCTGGCCGCCCAGCTTGCGGTGCTGGCTGGTCACGGTCAGATGGATCCGTTTGCCCGACAGCTCCACATCGTAGCGCACTTCCCGGTTAACAGCCTTCGGCAGCCCGTCACGCTTGCCGTCTTTAAAATGGGTGATGCTGCCGATATAGGTGGTATGCCCGCTGAACAGGCCATCGCGGTAGGAGCGGTAGATGCCCCGCGCCAGCGTCGCATTGTTGTCGTCCTCAATCACGTAGTAGGAGGTGGGGGCGACACACTGCGACGCGAACGTCGCGTTCCGCAGTCCGAACAGCGCCATGCCGCCCAGCCCGACGACCATCCCGCCCACAAACAGCAGGCTGAGCGGGGATTTAATAAAGGCGAAAATAGAACGATTCGCAGTCATTCCCTGAATCCTTAAAGGGTTGTTGGCAGGCAATAAGTCCCTGGAACTGGCTCATTTTTTCTGAGCCGGTGGTGACGTACAGCACCGCAGCCGGTTTCTCATTGGGGCGACGATCCAGCACGTGACGGGTATAGGTTTGCAGCGTGGATTCAATCAGGGCGCGCTGCGTCTGTTTATCCTGCTGCACCATCACCTGGGTGCCGGGCGGCACGCCGGGGCCATTCCAGCGCACAAAGTGGACCGGCTGGGGGCTAAAATCGACGATCCCGCGCAGCAGCAGGGCAATCACCAGCCCCACCAGCACGCCACTCAGGGTGACGCAGATCTTCTGCTTCAGGGCATAGCGGCGCGCAGGGGCGTGCGCCGCCACCGGCGGCACGTCAGGCGCGGCCGGTTCTTCCTGCGCGGGCAGGGGCGCGGTTTGCGGCTGAGGCGGCAGTTCACCGCTGGCCTCGCGCACGAGCAGACGATAGCCGCTGCGGGTCACGGCGATCAGGGTGATGGCTTCCTGCAGATCCAACTGGGCGAACGCGCGACGCAGCTTGGTGATCATCACCCGGACGCTGTTGTCGGTCACTTCCACGCCTGCGCTGCGCCAGCCGATCTCCATCAGCTGTTCCTGGGAAAGCACCTCCCCCTGGGCCTCCACCAGTGCGGCAAGGCACAGACACGCGCTTTGGGGAAGGGTGACCGTCTCCTGCGTATCCGTCCGGGCAAGTACGCGGGTCTGTAAATCCAGCGTTACTGACGTTCCAATCGCGATAGGGTTTAGCATAGTTATTTGATTCTTCTGGTGTATTAGGTATCGCTTCTGGCTATTGTAATTAATAGTAAGGAATACATGTTATGGCGAGCCGAAGGCCAGAGCGACATGCTTTTTATGTCTTACGTCATATTTTTGCAACCACTGCGTAATAACAGCCTTAACGGAATTAAGGTTATTAATCGGAGCGTTATTAACCACATTAAACGTGGTGCTTAATAACGTTTTACTTTAATCATATTAAAACCAATCGGTTACCTTTTTACTGCCGAAGGGGGCGTCTGTACGGCGTTGATAATGAGACGCTGTCATCATTCAGAATTAATCTTTTTTAATCTGTATATTTTTATTAATTGTGTCGGGAAGGGGGCGGGAGCGGTTGCGAACGAGAGCGGCGAATTTATACTGCGTAAACAGATGTTATTGAATTTATTACACAGTATTTATTTTCTTTACAAGGATGACCGATGTTCTCTCTGAAGCGTTTATTGCATACCACCGATATGCCGGCCATGTTTCCGGTGTTTCTCTGCCGTCTGGTGCTGGGGGTATTTTTCTTTACCGCAGGGTTTAATAAATTATTTGTTACCGAGAACCAGTTGCTGATGGTGGACACCATGTATGACGCGGGGATCCCTTTCCCGGACGTCATGGCCGTGGTGGTGGCGTTCCTCGAATGCAGCATGGGCCTGCTGTTAACCCTGGGGTTATTCAGCCGCGTGAGCGCGCTGGTACTGATGGTCATCAGCACTGTGGCGCTGATCACCATCGGTATCTACACCATTCCGCGTGGTCTGAACCTGATTGCCTGGCTCAGCTGGCTGTTTTATCTGCCCGAGACGCTGTATATGGTCCTTTGCCTGCTGCCGGTGACATGGGGGGGAACCTTCTGGAGCCTCGATGGCTGGCTGGTCAGACGCTGGGATAATGTCCGGCGGATTGTTTTTATTGAGCGATAACAGAAGTGCGCGGTTATCAGCGGTTTGAAGAGCATATTTCCAGCCCCCCGCATAATAAAATAGCCCTGTAGCGGCAGCATTGTGCTGCCAGAATAAACAACAGGCGCTGTCATGGTTTTTATTGTCATACTGGTCGTTATTTTTATTACCTTAATTATTCTGGTGCAGGCGGGCGTCATGCCGTGGTTTATCCGCACGGAGGGGCAGCGCCTGCGTTCGCAGGTGGATGCCCTGGCCATTCAGCTGCGTGAACAGCTCGACCGTGTAGAAGCGCAGCAGCGCTCGATGACCGAAAGCGTGGTCACCCTGAAAAGCTTTGCCCTCGACAAAGCGGCGCCGGGGGAGACCGATCTCCCGGAGGAGACCGGCAACAGCCGTCAGTTTTTCAATGCCCTGGTGAAAGAGACGGGAGAGCGGCTTGGCGGCCGGGCCTGGATTGTGGAAAACACCGGGCGCATCATTGCCGATGCCGCCGGTGCGCCCACGGTGCAATCGCTCAACGATGCCGATCTCCCCATGGCGGTCCCGCTGCGCGCCCTGCTGGCCCAGTCCGGGGAAGGGCTGCGCCACACCCGTTTTCGCAGCGCCAGCGGCGAGCACACCCTGATGGTGGTTCCCCTCGCCGACACGCCGTGGCTGCTGGCCATTGATGTTCCTACCCGCCGCATGGGCGAGCGCCCTGGCATTCTGCTGCACAAGCCATGGCCGCTGGCCGCGCTGCTGCTGGTCTCGACCCTGACGCTGCTCCGCAGCCTGAACCTGCACCTTTCCCGACTCAATGAAGAGCTACCCTCGCAGCTGCAAACCGGGCAGGGGGCGCATCTGCCGCCGCTGATGCATGAGGTGGGCGAGCAGGTGAATGCCATCGCCCGGGCGGCCACCGTCATTGCCCAGGAGAATGAACGGCTGCTGCAGGTCCCGGAGGCGAGCGCCAACCTGCTGGCGACGCTCGGCGACAGCGCTACCGGCGTGATTATGGCCATGAAGGCCTTGCATGATGCTGCCCTGCAGATTGCCGACAGCAGCGGGGCGCTGGTTCAGCTGGCAAGCCGCGCCTACAGCTACTCCCTGCATAATGAAGAGGGGATTTTTGCCGTGGAGTCGCGCAACCTGGCGAGCCGCTGCGCCCGCTCCTCGAAGGAGCTTCGGGCGCTGATTGACGATGCGATGATGCAGGGGCAGAGCGGCGCCGCGTCGGTCACGCAGAATAACAGCGTGCTGATTGAGGAGGTCTGTACCGTAGCCAACACCCTTATGCAGCGGGTTCGGAGCTAGCTTCCTTACCACGACGTTCACCCTCATTTTCGAGTTCATCATTATGTTTACATCAACCCAGAGCAGAATCATCCTGCTGGTTTCTGCTTTCTTTTTATTGCTGACGGGCATCACCGTGTGGGTGGTGCTGCAGCATGTGGCGCCGTCGTTGCTTAAAACCGAGTATCAGCGCGTCCATTCTCAGATTGGTGAGCAGGCGGCAGCCATCACCACGCAAATGTCACGCGTACAGGCGCAACAGCGCAGCCTGACCGAAACCGTCTCCCTGCTGGAGAGCGCACAGATAGACAACCTGCTGCCAGCCCTGATTAACCAGAACGGTGACAGTGCGCTTTTCGGCGGTGGCGTCTGGCCGCTTCCCGGCATGCGCGAGGCGGGTATTGACCGTCACAGCACCTTCTTTACCCGGGACCGGGAGAACCGGCTGCGCCTGAACAGCACCTGGAACGATGCCAACGCACCGGCCTACTGGGAGCAGTCGTGGTTTAAAGCCGGATCGCGCGCGGCAAAAGGCCAGTGCGCGTGGGCGGAGGCTTATATCGACGCGGCCAGCCCGCAGCCGCGGACCAACTGCGCAATGCCGGTTTATCGCCACGGCCAGCTGTGGGGCGTGGCAACCCTTGATCTGACGCTCGGTTTCTTTAACGCGCTGGCCCGCAAGATGGCGGAGCCCATTGAAGGCGGCGTGTTGATTGTGGAGGCCAATGGCAAAATTGTCGGCTACAGCCGCGCAACAGACGAGACGCCGCCGCTGAAAAATATCAGCGAACTGCCGGGCCATGAAATCGCCATCCTTCAGGCGATGCTGGCGCAGGCGAAAGAGACGCCGCTGGAGCGAACCTATCAGGCGCAGGATGGGGAACACACCATTTTTGTTTATCCCATCAAGGGCAGCCCGTGGTTTGTGGCGACAGATACCCGCAGCAGCCTGCTGAGCCAGCAGACCCGCGATATCCTGACGCGTCTGGGGATGGTGCAGATCCCGCTGTTACTGCTGCTGGGCGTGGTGCTGGTGCTGACCATCCGCGCGGTGATGCGTAACCTGCATACGGTGAGCGATCGCCTGGCCACCCTGTCCGCAGGCGGGGCGGATTTGACCCGTCGCCTGCCGGAGAGCAGCAGCCAGGAGCTGAACGCCATCGCCCGCAACGTTAACGCCTTTATGAGTTATCTGCAGGGACTGTTACAGCAGGTGGCAGCCAGCACCCGCACCATTGCCGCCGCTTCGCACCAGATTGCCGAAGGCAACGTGTCGCTGTCCTCGCGCACCGAAGAGCAGTCCGCCTCCCTGACCCAGACGGCGGCCTCGATGGAGGAGATTGCGGGCACGGTGGCGAATAACGCCGATAACGCGGAACACGCTGACCGGCTGGCGACCGACGCCGCAGCGGTAGCGCAGCGCGGCGCCGGGCTGATGACCTCGGCAGTGGAGAAAATGCGCCATATTGAATCTTCATCCCTCCGGGTGGCGGATATCGTGGGGGTGATTGACGGCATTGCCTACCAGACCAACATTCTGGCGCTGAACGCGGCGGTGGAAGCGGCGCGTGCGGGCGAGCAGGGGCGCGGGTTCGCCGTGGTGGCGACGGAAGTGCGTAATCTGGCGCTGCGGGCCTCCAGCTCTGCCCGGGAGATCCGCGAGCTGATTAACGACGCGGTCGCGGGCGTGCAGGAGGGCAGTAGCCTGGTGCAGGAGGCGGGGGAGACCATGAACGCGCTGGTGACCTCCGTGAGCGAGGTATCAGCCCTGATGGAGGAGGTGAAAACCGCCAGCCGCGAGCAGAGCGTGGGTATCGCCCAGGTGAACGTGGCGGTGTGCCAGCTGGAAGGCGCGACCCAGCAGAATGCGGCGCTGGTGGCGGAAGTCTCGTCGGCGGCGAAGGCGATGGAGGAGCAGGCGCAACAGCTGGAAAGTGTGGTGAATCGGTTTAAGGTTTAATTTCACTCATAAATATGCCTGCATGGACGGCTCCCTCTCCCTTTGGGAGAGGGTTGGGGTGAGGGGGAACATACGGCTGTGGAGGTTATTCCGTTCACTTTATAAGGGAAAGGAGGAAAAGCAGACCTGTGCCTGTAATAAAGACCGCACCGAACGGTCCCCTCGCCCCTTTGGGGAGAGGGTTAGGGTGAGGGGACGCTCCCCCCGGCGCAAATCTGGGAGGCGCCTCGCAATCCCACAAGTAACCTTATGTAATCCGTGATTTACCCTGTTGTTTCTTTTCATCACATCGTAAAGTGCCTGCGTTGCGGCAACCACCGCAGCCGGGCGTGAGAACCTGAAGATACAAGGTGATACCGGAGCGGCCTGCGGGTTGGCTCCCTTGTGACTCATTTCTCATCTCCCCGGAGGCTTTCATATGACTCTTCTGTCCACTCTCACTGATGCATCCCACGTTAGCTTTACCGAACAACTCATCGCCTTACACCTTCCGGCCTCTACCGATCTGTTTGACGTCGCCGATCTCTGCGCCGCGTTTGCCAGCGCGCTGGTCGAAACGCAGAGCGTGAGCGAACGCCAAGCCCTCTGCGGGCGTCTGTTGCATGCCCTGGAGGCGCTGGAGCGCCTGTGTGACGACGAGCTGCCGCCGCATCTGATTGAACAACTGATTGCCGGTGACGCCGCCCCGTCGTGCATGCCGCACTGCTGGCAGGAGACAATCACCCCGGTTACCTATGCCCGTGCGCTGGCGAAGGGGATTCTGGGGAATACGCTGCCGCAGGAGGTGAATGAGGTGCTGACCGGATTGCTGCACGACATGGTGTTTCTGCTGGCGGAGTTTGTGAAGGAACCTTATCTGCGTGCTTAAAACCAAGCCGGGTGGCGGCTTCGCCTGACCCGGCCTACGTTTTCGTTGATCCTTGTAGGCCCGTGCAAGCGCAGCGCCGCCGGGCAATGTTGACTGCGCACAAAACAAAAAAGCCCTCCGGGGAGGAGGGCAAACCGCGCGTGAGGCACGCGCGTAATGACAATGTAAGGTGGTTTTGTCCAGATTAACGCAGCAGGGACAGCACGTTCTGCGGAACCTGGTTGGCCTGGGCCAGTACGGAGACACCTGCCTGCTGCAGGATGTTTGCGCGGCTCATGGCAGACACTTCCACGGAGAAGTCAGCGTCCTGAATACGGGAGCGCGCTTCGGTGGTGTTGATGATGTTGGTGTTCAGGTTCGCAATAATGGAGCTGAAGCGGTTCTGAACGGCACCCAGGTCGGCACGGAAGTCTGCAACGGTGGTCAGGGCATCATCCAGTCGCTCCAGCAGATCTTCCGAAGCAATACGGCTGGATTCTTTTGCAATTTGATCAGCGTCAGCATTTCGAGCATCGGCAACACTGCCAGCAGTCACTGACCCATCAGCTTCCAGTTCGAATACTTTCACTTCGCCTGCTTTGTTGATGGCATAGAAAGTATTTGGATCAGCGCCTTCAACTGAGAACATGCGCATACCAGAGGTTGCAATGTCTTCACCAAACACGTCGTTTGAAATGGCTTCCAGCATGTCCTTATCAAGAGTAATGTCGGAGCCATTGGAATTAATGGTATCACCGGCTTTAACGCGCGTGGCGGTGCCCAGCTTCGTCGGACCGTTCAGCAGCATGTCGGTATCAGCATCATTCAGCACGTCACCTGCAGTAATAGTATCTTTTTCAATTGAATAGACTGGGGGAGTAGCGCCATCGTCCACAACTGTGAATGAAATATTGACTTCCTGCGCCTCGCCGGTCTTGTCGTTTGCCACAAAGAAACGTGTTAAACCCGTATCTTTGTCTTCATATGAGAGAACCTTTTTATCACCGGCATTGCCGGTAACGCCTGTCGCGGCAGTAATCATTTCATCACGGTCGGCGGCAATCAATTTATAGCTTTTACCCGCAACATTTGGATCATTAACGCCAATTTTTTCGGCAGCAAATAAAGTATCAGCCGGTGCGTCGGTTCCCTTACCTTCAAACTGGCTCGCTGCTGTAATACCAGCGCCACTCACCGTAATACCAATGCCTGCGAAGTCAGCCATGAACTCGTCCAGACCCAGGGTTTCCATATCCAGCTTGCTCAGGTTGATATCGATGGTGTCTGCGTCTTTATCACCGATCTGAATGGTGATTTTCTCTTTTGATCCGTCAAAGACTTTTACGCCGTTGAAGTTGGTGGTTTCAGCTACACGGCCAATCTCTTCCAGACGGGTGCCGATCTCTTTTTTGATGGAGTCGAGGTCGCTGGCGGAGTTGGTGCCGTTTTTCGCCTGTACGGTCAGCTCGCGGATACGCTGCATGTTTTCGGTGACTTCTTCCAGCGCGCCTTCGGTGGTCTGCGCGAGGGAGATACCGTCGTTGGCGTTACGTGCCGCCTGGGTCATGCCGCGGATAGAAGAAGTAAAGCGGTTAGAAATCGCCAGGCCTGCCGCATCGTCTTTTGCGCTGTTGATACGCATACCGGAAGAGAGGCGCTGAATCGCGGTACCCAGAGAGGTCTGGGATTTGTTCAGGTTGTTCTGCGCCATCAGGCTCAGTGCGTTGGTATTAATGACCTGTGCCATTGTTATATCCTTCTAAGTAATAACGAAATGTGAGATATGCGTTAATTGCGTCGCATACTGAATTCATCGGGGGGAATGAAAATCACTAAATTATTTTTTTCGATTTTTTTGTCATTGGTAAAAATGACTTCAAATATGAGGTCAATTGCCCGGATAGCAAAAAACAATTAACCAATAAACGCACATCTCTGTTATCCATGTCCCTGCGCGTTGTTCACGCATATATGAAAAATTAAACTTCCTTCTTTATTCCCCGATAGAAACGTAACAGGTCATCCCTTTACAACAGGAAGCATCATTATGGTATCAACCAATTTTTTAGGCGTGGGCTCGGGTTTACCGTTTGACGAATGGCTGGCGAAAGAGCGCGAGGCCAGTTCACAAAAGTTGAATCCCTATCTGCAAAAACAGAAAACCTATAACGGACAAATTTCCGCATGGGGCTCTATTTCCAGCGCGCTGAGCACCCTGAAAGACAATCTTGGCAAGCTTGAGGATGAGGGTTTTAACGGCGTCAGCGTTAGCGATAACAAAACCTTTAAGGCCACGGCGGGGAAAGGGGCAATCCCGAACAGTTACTCCATGGCCGTGGAGCAGCTGGCGAAAGCGCATCAGCTGGGGGTGACCCAGAATTCGCGGGATAAGGATATTGGTAAGAGCGCCGCCACCGTCACCATCGAGATGGAAGGCAGTGACAAACCGCTGGTGGTGGAACTCAAGCCAGACGAGACATCCCTTGATGATATTGCCCAAAAAATTAATGCGCAGAAAGGTGATGTTGCTGCTGAAGTCGTGACGGTGAAAGAGGGGGAGCACAAGCTTGTCCTGACCTCGAAAAAAACCGGTGAAGACGGTCAGATGAAGATAACGGTAACGGGGGATTCCGAGGTCCAGAATGCGTTTAAAGCGGCCACTGACGTCACTAAACCCCAGAATGCGGTTGTCTGGCTCAACGGCGACAGGGTTGAGCGCAGCTCTAACACCATTAAAGATCTGATCACCAGCGTCACGCTTGAGCTTCGCGAAGTGTCGGAGAAAGATCCTGATGCGGATCCAGCCAATCCGCCTCCTTACAAAACCGAATCCCTCACCATCACCGAAGACACCTCAAAGGTGAAATCTCTTATCGAGGAGTTCGTTAAAAACTACAACAGCTACCTCAGCACCGCTGCCAGCGCCACCAAATACACGCCCCCCGATCGCGACAAGCTCGGGGAGGGCGAAATCCCGCTGCCCGACACCAACAACGGCGCGCTGTTCAGCGACGGCAACCTGCGCCGCCTGACCAGCCAACTGAAGGCGACCGTAAGTGGCGAGTACCGTGATGCCGGGGATGTGATCACCTCCCTTGGCCGTCTCGGCATCACCGTCACCTTCGATGGCAAAACCGGTGATGATCGCAGCGGTACGCTCGGCACCCTGACTATCGACAGCAAAAAGCTCGATGCCGCCCTGAAGGACAACCCGAAAGAGGTCGAGGCGCTGTTCCTCGGCAAAGGGGGCCAGGAGGGGATTAAAGACCGCATGGAGGGCATCTTTAACACCTATCTTGGCGATAAGGACGCCGTGGCGAAAAAGGACGGCGTGATTGAAACCACGCTGGAGTCCCTGCGCGAGCAGGAAAAACGCGTTGGCAAGCAAATCACAGCGGTGCAAAAACGCATCGACGAAGCCATGCTGCGTAAAGAGAAAGAGTTCCAGCGTCTGGATAAGGCGATGAGCGATATGACCAGCATGAGCAACCGGCTGCAGCAGTCGCTGGCAGGGTTAATTTAATTTTTACCACTCCGGGCAGGCTGCTGCCCGGCAGGATTTGACGATGTACACCAAAACGGGCAACAGTGCCTACACCGCTGTCTCACTCGACAGCCAGATTAGCGGCGCGACGCCGCACCAGCTGATCGTCCTGCTGTACGACGGGGCGATTAACGCCATGAAGCGGGCGGACATCTACTTCCAGTCCGGCAATATCGCCCGTCGCGGGGAGATGATCTCCCGCGCCATCAACATTATCGACAACGGCCTGCGCGCCGGTCTTGACCACGAGAAGGGCGGGAAAATCGCCGAGGAGCTGGAGAGCCTGTACGAATATATTTCGCGCACGCTGCTGGAGGCCAATCTCACTAAATCCGGCGAGAAACTGCCGCACCTCATCGCCCTGATGACGGGGATGCTGGAAACCTGGCAGGCCATCGCCCCACAGCAGAAGCAGGTGAAGCATGGATAACGATGTGATTGAGCTGATTGAACAGCTGCTGATTAGCAACAAAAAGCTGCGCCAGCAGGCCGATGCCGGCGAATGGGATGTGTTTCTTGACGAGTCCGTGGCCTATACCATGGGGATGAGAACGCTGTGTGACATCGATTTAACCCAGCTGGCGCAGCACAACAAGCCGCAGGTCAGTACCCAACTGGCAACCCTGCTTGAGCACGATGCCCTTCTCACGCGCGCCATTCAGGGGCGTCTCACCGCCATCAGCACCGAACTCTCCGGCATGCGTAAAAGCCGTACGATGGCGAAAGCCTACACCTCTGTTTAATTTCCTTTCTGATTGCCGGGTGGCGCTGCGCTTATCCGGCCTACCCGGCCCCCCTCACCCTAACCCTCTCCCCAGAGGGGCGAGGGGACTGTTGGGTGCGGTTTGTGATGGCAGCGCAGGTCTGCTTTTTACCCTCTCCCCTTTGGGGCGAGGGGGCTGTTGGGTACGGTTTGTGATGACAGCGCAGGTCTGCTTTTTACCCTCTCCCCTTTGGGGAGAGGGCCAGGGTGAGGGGTGGGGGCAAAAAAAAGCCCACCAGAGGCGGGCAAAAGAGGACAACGCAGACAGATAAGATCAGATGCTGATGTTGTATTTACGGCCCGAAGGCAACTGGCTGGATTCACCCGCCGGGCCGTAAAGCGTACTGGCGTGCCCGACGTGGTCGATTGCTTTCTGAATATGCTGGTTTTTCTTCATATGGCTTTGCAGCAGGGATTCCACCTGCTGATTCAGCGCTTTGGTGCTGCGCACCTTTTCATGCACCTGCTGCCAGCTGGCGAACAGCTTGCCAAGCCCCGGGTAGGGGGCTTCGGTGCCGGAGGTTTGCTCCTGCTGACGGCGCATGTCGTCGTAATACTGCAGGGTCGTCAGCAGCTGATTTTTATTATCCGCCAGCACCTGCAGCGACACCGGGTTGATCTGGGCGCGGTTGAGCTGATTCACCTCTTCAATCATGATCGCCTCCAGCTCATCCAGAGAGGTCTTCATTTGTGTGAGTATCGGGTAAAGCTTGTCCATAAGGGGCCTGTAAAGGGTTAAAACGAAAACATGTCCTGCACCATCGCCTGAGCAATCTTCTCCGGCTCAATGCGCAGGGTACCGGCCGACAGCGCGGCGCGCAGTTCGGCGACGCGGGCGTGGTCCACGTCGCGGCTGTCGTCGGTCTGGATCTTTTTGGTCAGCTCGCTCAGGGTGACGTTAGTGTTGTCACGCTTTTCGCTGCGCGTGGCCGCCACCTCGTTCTCCTGCGGCTGCGTACGGGTGCGCAGATCCTGTGTCGGGGCGATCTTCGCGATCGGCGCGGTGGTCTGGCTGCTGTTGATGCTCATGGTGGTCCTCGCAATCGAATTTAAGTGCTCAATACTTCTTTCTTCGGTGATTCTCAGAAAAGCTAAAATTTATTATTGAGAAATAATCATCACCTGACCGTCGGCCGCCACTTTCCCGCTGACGGTGCGCCCGCCAGCGGTTTTCACCTTCAGCACGTCATCCACTGCGGCGTTGTTCAGCGCTTTACCCTGGCTGCGGATCCGAAAGCCCGACCCGGCGGTGACCAGATCCACCGTCTGCCCGGCACGCAGCCGCCACTGCTGGCGCAGCTGGTTTTCCAGCAGCGGTTTACCGGCGTCGATGGCGCGGGTCAGGCGCTGACCGATGATCTGGTCCGCGTTAAAGATCAAGCCACCGGGCTGGTTATCGAGGCTGCCGGTAACCGGTTCGATATCGCTGCGCTGCACAATGGCCCCGCCGGGCAGGCTCTGGGTGGCTACCCACCAGGTGCCCTGGGCGCTGATGCGCACCGGCAGGAAATGACGACGCGCGCCGCACTGGGCCAGCACGGTACGCTTGCCGGTGAGACGGCTGTCGCGCCCCACCAGGCTCAGCTCCGGGTTCTCACACACGGCGGCCAGCTGAGCAGGCGTGGCGAGCAGGGCCACGGTGCGCACCACCTCGCCGTTGCTCTCCGGCTGTTGGATCAGGGCATCCAGCTTGAGCAGCAGGCGCTGCTTCGCCGTCTGGTCAGACGGAACGCTGGCACCAGCAGAAGCAGAGCAGAGCAAAACGGCCATCGCCGCGCTGAATAATCGGAGCTTCATCTTATTGCCTTAATACGGTATTTAATTTATAAAACGTGGCGAAATTATATACGCAGTGGCAAGGCTTTTATTGCCTTAAATAATGACACTTCTGACGGCATTTATCTTCTTCATTTTTTTATCGCTCTTTTCATTATTTCGATTTCCCTAAATAGGCTTATTTCTGTCGGGTCTTCGCAGTGTGATATTTCACCTGCGCTGTCTACACTATCGCAGTTTAAATAACGCGAGACAGGAGTCCTGTTGTCATGAATAAACTTGATGACGCCTTTCGCTTTCAACAGCAGGCGTTAGGTTTGCTGTCGCGCCGTCAGGATATTTTGGCTTCGAATATTGCGAATGCCGACACCCCTGGCTACCAGGCGCGGGATATTGATTTTCCTCAACAGCTAAAAGCGGCCATGGAAAATAACACCCTGGCGAAATCACCCGTATCGCTGGCGTTAACGTCAAACCGACATATTAAAGGCAAAGCGATGCCGTTTGACGAGGCTCAGCTGTTGTATCGCATTCCGGATCAGCCGAGTGCCGATGGCAATACGGTGGATATGGATCGTGAGCGCGTCAATTTTGCGGATAACGCCGTGAAATATCAGTCGGGACTGACGTTCCTTGGCGCGGATATTAAGAAAATGATGACTGTGCTCAGTCAGGGGTAATTAGCGATGTCGCTCTTTAGCGTATTTGATATTTCAGGTTCGGCGATGGCGGCCCAGTCCCGCCGTCTTAACGTCAGCGCCAGCAATATGGCCAACGCCGACAGCGTGGCGGGGCCGGACGGTCAGCCGTACCGCGCCCGTCAGGTGGTGTTCGAGGTCGACAACGCCGTCGGCCAGGATATTGGCGGCGTGCAGGTCAGCGACGTGGTGGAAAGCAGCGCCCCGGATCGCCTGGTCTATGAACCGGGCAATCCGCTGGCGGATGAGCAGGGCTATGTGCGTATGCCCAACGTCAACGTGATGAACGAGATGGTCAACACCATCTCCGCCTCCCGCAGCTACCAGGCCAACGTGGAGGTGATGAACTCCGCCAAAAGCCTGATGCTGAAAACATTAACTCTTGGTCAGTAAGGACGCATATGGCGGTCTCTTCGATTAACAACAACAGCGGCACGGGCGGCACCGGTACGGGCAACAGCGCGGCGGATCTGTCGAACCAGTTTATGACCCTGCTGGTGGCGCAGATGAAAAACCAGGACCCCACCAACCCGATGGATAACAACCAGCTCACCTCGCAGCTGGCGCAGTTCAACATGGCCGCAGGCGTGGAGAAGCTCAACAGCTCCGTGGCGGGCGTCCAGGCGATGATGATCCAGCTCGGCAGCATGAGCGCCTCCGCCTGGGTCGGGCGCAGCGTGCTGATTGAAGGCGAGGCAAAGGTTTCATTTGGCGAACCGGGGATCGGCATCATGCAGGAGGGCGTGGAGATCCCAGGCAATTCGGACGACTTCCACTTCGCGCTGTCGGACGACGCCGAAACGGTCACCGTCACCCTCCACGACGGCGACAAGGCCTACACCGCCGAGCTGAAGAACGTCAAGAAGGGGATGAATACCTTCAACCTCGACGACCTGGAAAACTTCAAGCCGGAGCCGGGGCCGCCGCGCGATCGCGAATACACCCTCTCCTTTGAGGCCAGCAACCCTGAAGGGGAGAACCCGGAGGTGTTTGGCCTGGTTCAGGACCAGGTGCAGGGCGTCACCATGGATCCGAGCGGCCCGATTCTGCATCTGCTGAATCACGATCCGATCGGCATGGGCAAAGTGTTTGTCATTCAAAAATAATCATTACTTCTGGAACTAAATTATGGGTTTTTCACAAGGTCTTAGCGGTCTGAGCGCCGCGGCAAAAGCGCTGGACGTGGTGGGTAACAACATCGCCAACTCCCAGACGATAGGTTTTAAAGCAGGTTCGGTCTCCTTCGCCGATATCTTTGCCGGTTCGACGGGGATGGGGGTGCAGGTGGCCAGTGTCGATCAGAACTTTGGCCAGGGAGGGCCAGCGACGGGCGGTTCTGCCCTGGATATGATGATCAATGGCCGTGGCTTTTTCCGCATGGTGGATGATGCAGGCAGCGTGTTCTACGGGCGTAACGGCCAGTTTGAGCAGGACGAAAATGGCTACATCACGAACAAAACCAACGGATTGTTTTTAACCGGCTACCAGGCGACGAACGGGGTGATTAACCCCGGCGCGCAGGTCGGGCCAATCCGTATTCCGACGGAGGACATACCGCCGTCAGCAACGACCAAAGCTTCACTGACGGGTAACCTGAAGTCGGATTCTGAAGTTCTCGACTCAGGGAAATTCGATGCCACCAAACCTGAAACTTACAACTACGTTAACGAGGTGGAAGCTTACGACAGCCTTGGTAACAGGCACGCTATTAAAGTCTATTTCGTCAATGACGGCGACGGTAAATGGAAGGCGTTCGCCCAGGATTCGACTTCGCCAGAAGGTGGGGATGAGACTAAATTTACTCCGATTGATCTTGAATTTGATAAACACGGTAAGCTCCTTAACCCCGCCACTGGCACCGTTAAAGGGGATGCTTATGGCGGGGCTGCTGCTCTGTCATTCACGCTGGATCTGGGCGCTCTGACACAGTTTTCAACCGACACTCAGGTCATGAAGGGTGAAATCGATGGTCAGCCGCCAGGCAAATTTAACGCCTACGAAGTCAGTGACGCCGGGGAAGTGATCGCCATCTACAGCAACGGCAAACGTCAGACCGTCGCGCAGGTGGTGCTCGCGGACTTTGCCAACGTCGGTGGCCTGGCACAGCAGGGCAACAACCTGTGGGCGGAGACCGGACAGTCCGGCCAGCCGTTCCTCGGTACCTCCGGCAGCGGCAGCTTCGGCACCATCAACGGCGGCATGCTGGAGACCTCCAACGTGGATCTGGGCGGAGAGATGGTCAACATGATCGTCTATCAGCGTAACTACCAGTCCAACTCGCAAACCATCAAAACCCAGTCTGAAGTGCTGCAGACGCTGGTTAACCTGCGTTAAGGCTGAACGATGGATCGCGCTATCTATACCGCCATGAGTGCCGCCAACGCGGCGCTCAACCGCCAGGCGGTCACCTCAAACAATCTGGCGAACAGTTCTACCGCGGGCTTTCGCGCCCAGCTGGCGGCGTTTCGCTCGGTCCCCATCGAAGGGGAAACCCTGCGCACCCGTGCGCTGGTAGCGGAGTCGACGCCGTTTCACGATACCACCATGGGGCCGATCACCCATACCGGCCGCAGTCTCGACGTGGCGCTGCCGCAGAACGGCTGGCTGGCGGTGGCGCTGGACGACGGCAGCGAAGGCTATACCCGTAACGGCGCTATCGAGGTGGATCAGGACGGGGCGCTCAGCGTCAACGGCCGTCCGCTGATGGGCGACGGCGGGCCGCTGGAGGTACCGCCGCAGTCCCACATCACCATCGGCAGCGACGGCATCGTGTCGGCGCTCGGCATGGGCGATGACCCGACGGCACTGGTGCCGGTGGGCCGTCTCAAGCTGGTCAATGCCGACATGAACGAGATGGTGCACGGCGACGACGGGCTGTTCCGCACCGCGGGCGGCAACCCGCTGGCGCAGGACGAAACCCTGCGCCTGACCCCGGAAGCCATCGAGGGCAGCAACGTCAGCCCGGTGCAGGCCATGACGCAAATGATCGCCAACTCGCGCGGCTTCGACATGAACATGAAGGTGATCCGCACCGCCGACGAAAACGCCCAGAAGGCCAACCAGCTATTAAGCGTGAGCTAAGGCCGCGCAAGGAGTCACTATGATTCGTTCCTTATGGATCGCAAAAACCGGGCTGGAAGCACAGCAGCTCAATATGGACGTCATCTCCAACAACCTGGCGAACGTCAACACCAACGGCTTCAAGCGTCAGCGCGCCGTGTTTCAGGATCTGCTCTACCAGAACATGCGCCAGCCTGGCGCCCAGGCGAGCGAGCAGAACACCCTGCCGAGCGGCCTGCAGCTGGGGACCGGCGTGCGTCCGGTCTCCACCCAGCGGGTGCACACTCAGGGCGGAATGAACCAGACCGGCGACGAGTACGATGTGGCGATCGAAGGGGAAGGCTTCTTCCAGGTGCAGATGCCGGATGGCAGCACCGCCTACACCCGCGACGGTCATTTCTCGAAAAACGCGGACGGCCAGCTGGTGAATGCCGAAGGCTACCCGATCCAGCCGGGGATCGTCATCCCGCAGGATGCCACGAAGCTCAACATCGGCAGTGACGGGATCGTCAGCGTCAAGGTGCCGGGGCAGGCGGAAGAGCAGCAGATTGGCCAGCTGACGCTGACCACCTTCGTCAACAATTCGGGGCTCGAAAGCATCGGCGGTAATCTCTACAAAGAGACCCAGTCCTCCGGCGCGCCGAACGAGCTCAACCCGGGGATGGAGAGCGCGGGCACCCTGAAGCAGAGCTACGTGGAGATCTCCAACGTCAACGTGGCGGAAGAGCTGGTGACCATGATTCAGGTGCAGCGCGCCTACGAAATCAACAGTAAAGCGGTCTCAGCATCCGACCAGATGCTGCAGCGGCTTTCCCAGCTGTAATCCTCTCTCTGGCCGCGCGCGCGGCCAGACATTTTATCGACACTGAAATGAATAAACTTTCTCAACACATCCCGGCGGCGGCGCTGCTGGCAGGCACGCTGCTGCTCGGCGGCTGCGCGCACATCATGCAAAAGCCTCTCGTCGAGGGGCCGACGACGGCAACACCATTACCGATGGCACCGGCGGCCACCGGCGGCTCACTGTTTCAGGCCGGGCAGGCCATGAACTACGGCTATCAGCCGATGTTCGAAGACCGTCGCCCGCGTAACGTGGGTGACACGCTGACCATCCTGCTGCAGGAGAACGTGAGCGCCAGCAAGAGCTCCTCCGCCAGTGCCAACCGTAATGGATCGGCCGGTATGGAGCTGCTTGCCGTGCCGACCGCCGCCGGCAGCTGGCTTGGCGACGGCAAAGCGGATTTCAAAGCCGAAGGGTCAAATGATTTTTCCGGTAAAGGCGGCGCCGCGGCGCGCAACACCTTTACCGGCACCATCACCGTGACCGTTAACGAGCTGTTGCCTAACGGCAACCTGCGGGTCGTGGGTGAAAAGCAGATCGCCATTAACCAGGGCACTGAATTTATCCGCTTCTCCGGCGTGGTGAACCCGCGCTTTATCAGCGGCAGCAACACGGTGCCTTCCACCCAGGTGGCAGACGCCCGCATCGAGTACGTCGGCAACGGCTACATCAACGAAGCGCAGAACATGGGCTGGCTGCAGCGCCTGTTCCTGAACCTTTCTCCATTCTGATATGACCATGAAAAAAGAATCTATTCTGTTTTTTCTCAGCATTCTGCTCTACGGCATGATGCTGGGCGTGCCGAAGCTGGCGAACGCTGAGCGTATCCGCGATCTGGCGACGGTGCAGGGCGTGCGGTCCAACTCCCTGATGGGCTACGGGCTTATTGTCGGCCTTGACGGGACCGGTGACCAGACCATGCAGGCCCCGTTCACCGGCCAGAGCCTGAATAACATGCTCTCGCAGCTCGGGATCACCGTTCCGGCGGGGACCAATATGCAGCTGAAAAACATCGCCGCGGTGATGGTCACCGCCGAGCTGCCGCCGTTTGCCCGTCCCGGTGACAAGCTGGACATTGTGGTCTCCTCGGTGGGGAACGCCAAAAGCCTGCGCGGCGGTACGCTGCTGATGACCCCGCTGAAAGGGGCGGATAACCAGATCTACGCTATCGCTCAGGGCAATATCCTGATCTCCGGCGCAGGCGCGCAGGCGGGCGGCAGCCGCGTGCAGGTGAACCAGCTTAACGGCGGGCGCATCAGCGGCGGGGCCACCGTGGAGCGCGAGGTGCCGAACGACTTTGCTACCCAGAACATCGTGCGCCTGCAGCTCAACGAGAGCGATTTCTCGCTGGCGCAGCAGATCAGCGACGCCATTAACCAGCGCTACAGCGGCGGGGCGGCGATCCCGGAAGATGCCCGCACCGTACGCCTCTTCGCGCCGCCGGACGGCCCGTCCCGCGTGCGCTTTCTCGCCAACATTCAGGACATCCCGCTGCGGGTGAACGTCCAGGATGCGAAGGTGATTGTTAACTCACGCACCGGCTCGGTGGTGATGAACCGCCACGTGTCGCTGGATTCCTGCGCGGTGGCCCACGGGTCGCTGACGGTGGAGGTGATGCAGAACAACATCATCAGCCAGCCCGATACGCCGTTTGGCGGCGGCGAGACGGTGGTGGTGCCGCAGACCGATATCTCCGTGCGCGACAGCGGCGGTTCGCTGCAGCACGTGCGCAGCAGTACCGATCTGAACGCGGTGATCCGCGCCCTCAACAGCCTGGGCGCGACGCCAAACGAGCTGATGTCGGTTCTGCAGGCGATGAAAAACGCCGGCTGTCTGCGGGCGAAGCTGGAGGTGAACTGATGAACACCTTTGACAAGCTCGATCAACCCGCCTTTGACGTCCGCTCGCTGGACACGCTGAAACGGGAGGCCGGGCGGCAGTCGCCCGGCGCGCTGAAGGCGGCGGCGAAGCAGATGGAAGGGATCTTCGTGCAGATGATGATGAAGAGCATGCGCGATGCCACCTTCAAGGATGACCTGCTCAACAGCCAGTCCGCCGAGATGTACACCGCCATGCACGATCAGCAGGTCGCGCAGAATATTGCCGGGAGTGGTCAGCTCGGCTTTGCCGATCTTATCGTCCGCCAGCTGGGCGGAGAGAGCGATGAGCCGGTGGTGAGCAGGCCGGGGCGCGATCTCCTGCGGCCTGGGCTTTCCGCCACGCCCGCAACCGGCCCACTGCGCCTGCCTGCGCCGGTGTCGTTCGCCAAACCGGCGGACGGGGCGCATCCGTTTATCGCCCGTCTGCTGCGCCCGGCCCAGGCGGCCGCGCAGCAGAGCGGGCTGCACCCGCACCTGATCCTCGCCCAGGCGGCGCTGGAATCCGGCTGGGGCAAACGCGAAATTCCGGCCGCCGACGGCCGCCCGAGTCATAACCTGTTCGGGATCAAAGCGACGGGCGACTGGCAGGGTAAAACCACCGAAATCACCACCACCGAATACATCAACGGCGTGAAGCAGAAGGTGAAAGCCGCCTTCCGCGTCTACGACTCCTACGAACATGCGCTGGCGGACTACGCGAAGCTGCTGACCCACAACCCGCGCTATCGCGGCGTGGTGCAATCCGGCTCGCCGGAGCAGGGGGCGAAAGCGCTGCAGGCGGGCGGCTACGCCACCGATCCGGCCTATGCCAAAAAGCTGATCACCATTATTCAGAAGGTGAAAGGGGATATTCAGCAGGGGGTGAATGCCTATAAGCACGACCTCGATAAAATTTTTTAGAAAATTTTGTCATCACCGATGAAATAAGCAGAGCCATGAACATCTGGCCCGGAAATCAATGCCGGGCCCGCAATCAGGGATTATCCAGAGCGTATGAACAACCTTTACAACTTAGCCAGAAATGGCATCAGCGTGGCGCAGGCCGCCATCCGGGTGACCGGCGATAACCTGACCAACGGGATGTCGGGCACCTACAGCCGCCGCAGCCTGCTTATCGGGGAGCTGGGTGGCATGTCAACCCCACAGGGCTTTTATGGCTTCGGGGCGCGCATCGGCGGGGTGGAGCGTGCTTACGACGCTTTCGCCAATACTCAGCTGCGGGATTCACTCTCCCAGTATGCGTCCCTGACTGGACGGATGGAGCAGCTGGCGGATATCGATAACATGCTGGGCGACGAGGCGGATAACGTGGACGTCTCGCTGAATAAGCTGTTTAAGGATATGGCGACGCTGAGCGGTGCCCCGGAAGACGGTCCGGCACGTGCGGCGGTGTTTACCTCACTTGAGGTGTTGGCCAACCGCTATAACGCCAGCGCCAAACGCCTGACCGGGCTGGAAAAGAGCACCAATACCCAGATCGAGCGCAGCGCCAACGAGATTAACAGCTTTACCGAGCAGCTGGCGCAGCTGAATAAGCAGCTGGAGCGCCTGCAGGGGAATGGTGCGCCGCCTGCCGATCTGCTGGACCAGCGCGACGCGCTGCTGGAGGGGCTGAGCGAGCAGATTGGCATCACGGTGACCGAAGATCAGACCTCCGGACGCGTCACGGTCACGCTGTCAGACGGACGTCCGCTGGTCTCCGGCGATACCGCATATAAACTGCAAACCTCACCGTCGGATGCCGACCCGAATAAAACCATCGTTTCCTATGTGGATGCTAACGGTAAGGCGTCGCCGCTGGATGAGAACAGCATCACCAAAGGCCGACTGGCCGGGCTGTTCAAATTCCGTAATGAAGACCTCACGATGGCGCGCCAGGACCTGGATCAGATCGCCTTTATGATGGCGCACCGGATGAACGAGCAGAACCGCGACGGGTTTACGCCAGACGGCGACCCGGGCGATGACCTGTTCTCACTGCCGGATATCAAGGCTATTGCCAATGCGAAGAACGCAGGTACTGGTTCGCTGGATCCGATCGCGGTTGTGAATTTCAAAGAGGTGAAATCCGAAAATTATGACATCCGTTTTGAAGGGGGAAACTGGGTTGTTAAAGGCGCAGATGGTCGTACCGTGCCGACCGTTATCGCTGGCGACAAGCTTAGATTCGACGGTGTCGAAATTACCCTTCCTGCGCCACCGGCCGTTATGGACGGGGATACATTCACCCTGAATCCAATGGCCGGTGCCGCCGAAGGTATCAGCCGAAAAATCACCAGCGCACAGGAATTCGCCGCTGCTGATGCAAAGGGTGGGTCGGGGAATAACAAAAACCTCGAAGAGATGTTGAAGATCCAGAAAGAGGCGCTGATCGGGAATGATACGCTCAGTGCGGCCTATGCCAGCCTGGCGGGGAAAATTGGTGAAAGCGCCCGCGAGGTCAAAGCCTACGCGACCAGCGCGGAAACCGATTTGCGTACCAAATACGACGCCAAACAGGAGCTTTCCGGGGTGAATATGGACGAGGAGCGCATCAATCTGGATATGTTTGGGCAATATTACCGGGCGAGTGCGCAGCTGCTGCAAACCGCCAACGATATGTTTGATGCCCTGCTGGCCATCCGCTAAGGAAAAGAAAATGCGAGTAAGCACGCTTTATATGTATAAGCAGAGCGCGGAGTCGATGACAAAGCGCATGGGTCAAAGTAACGAGATTTATCTGCGGATGTCGGCGGGAAAAACCCTGTTAAAGGCCTCCGATAACCCGACGGCCGCCACCGACGCGGTGAAGCATCAGGACGCGCTGGCGCAGCTGGAGATGTACAGCGGCGTGCGCGCCCGCGTGCGCAGTGCGCTGGAATATCAGGACAATATTCTCAATGGCGTCGGCAACCTGATGACCACCACCCTGAAGGAAAAAATGGTTGCCGCGGGATCTGACGCCTACTCTGACGAGGATCGCCGGGCGCTGGGCAAAGAGATTGAGGGGATACGCGCCAATTTGCTGGATCTCGCCAACAGTCGCGATTCCGCCGGTCGCTATATCTTCAGTGGTTTTAATACCGATACGCCAGCCTTTGATGAGAACGGTGATTATCAGGGGGGAGATGAAGCGCGTCAGCAGACGGTGGCAGATGGTACCACGATGCAAACCGGCCATCTGGGTGATGAAATTTTCGGTGATATTTTTGGTCTTCTCGACCGTGCCGTGGAGCAGCTAACCAAAGATCCGATCGACTACGACGCGATGCGTGCCGCCCTCGAAGATGCCAGCAAAGGTATCGATACCGGTATTGACCTTCTGGGTAAGGCGCAGGCTGAACTGGGTACCAACCTGCAGCAGCTTGATGCCCTGGATTTGACCGGCAACGTGCTGATCAACGACACCATTGTGAAAATACAGGACGCCATCGGCGCCGATACCAGCGTACTGGTGTCGCTGGTATCGGAATCGCAGATGTCGGAACTGGCCTTTAATGCATCGATGTTCGTTTACAAAAATATGCAGAAGATGAATCTGTTTAATATGTAATTCGAACGACCTCTTTATTCATTTCAGACGCTACCGCGTACGGCATGCCCGTGCGCGGAGGGTGGAAAATTATGTTAGCTAAACTCAAAATTTACAGCACCGTCACGCTGATTATCGGCCTGTTCGCGGTAATGCTTTTCGGCGTGACGGCCTATGCCGTGTTTAATGCCGTCTCCAGTAATCAGAATTTCAAACGTATTGTCGTGGCCTCTGAGAATAACGACCAGATGCGCGACGCGGCCTACAACATCAGCGCGGTCATGGCGAACACCAACGGCCTGATGCTGCAGGCGGCGCTGGGCAACCCGGTCTCGCAGAATGTTGCCAGCCATACGCTCAACGTGGTGAAAACCGCCCGCCGTAATATGGATGACTTTATGGCCTCACCGTTTAACACGGAGGAGGAGCGTCGTCTGGCGGCGGAAGTGAATGCGGCATTTGATGCGGTCTATAAAGTGGCGGAAGTGAAGCTCGGCTATGTGCAAAACCCGGCGGGGTATAGCGGCTCTCTGGAGCATGATATGGAGCTTCGCACCCAGCTGCGTAACAAGGTAGAGCAGTACACGGATGCCAGCGCGCGCGTCAGTGAAGAGATTACTCAGGCGTCAGCGCGCGACTACCAGATTATGCTGGGCGTCGGTCTGGTGGTGGTGCTGCTGGCGGTGGCGCTGCTGTTTGTGATCCGCTTCTGGCTGCGTCAGACCCTGGTTCAGCGTATGGCGATGACCGTCGATGTGCTTAAGCGTATCGCCGACGGCGATCTGAGCAAGGAGATTGAGGCTGGCAGCGAGAATGAAATCGGCAATATGCTCCGTGAGCTTGAGCAGATGCGCACCTCGCTGGCCACAACCGTCTCCGGTATTCGTGAAAGCGTGCAGCGTATTCACAACAACGCGCAGGAAATTGCCCACGGCAACAACGATCTCTCGTCCCGCACTGAAGAGCAGGCGGCGGCGCTGCAGGAGACGGCGGCCAGCATGGAGCAGATCAAAACCACCGTACGCCAGAATGCTGACAACGCCCACGCGGCGCGTGAACTGGCGGAAAGCGCCAGCACCAATGCCCATAACGGTGGCGAAGTGATGCAGAACCTGGAGCAGATCATGGCCCAGATCACCACCAGCTCGCGTCAGATTGCCGATATCAACGGCGTCATCGACAGCATTGCCAACCAGACCAACATCCTCGCCCTGAACGCGGCGGTGGAAGCGGCGCGCGCCGGTGAGCAGGGTCGCGGGTTTGCGGTGGTGGCCGAAGAGGTGCGTAACCTGGCCAAACGCAGCGCCGATGCGGCGAAAGAGATCAATCAGCTGATTAACACCAGCGTGAACAATATTGATATCGGTTCGCGTCAGGTAGGGCAGGCCAGCCAGGTGATGCAGGAGATTGTGACCTCCGTCGGGCAGGTGACCCAGATCATGGGCGAAATCACCTCCGCCTCGGACGAGCAGAGCGCGGGCATCAACCAGATCTCGCAGGCGGTGAACGAGATGGATCTGGTTACCCAGCAGAACGCGGCGATGGTGGAAGAGGCCGCGCTGGCGGCAAGCGAACTGGAAGCGCAGTCTGACGCGCTGGAGAAACTGGTGGCGCAATTTCGTCTTAACCAGGAAAGCCGTCAGGTAAACGTCACGCCCGCGCCTGAAAAAATGCCGCGTGCGAAAGAACTCGATCTGGCCCAGTGGGAAACCTTTTAATTCTGTGAATTACCGTCATTAATAACGACATATTTCCACGATGCGTGAAAATTCACGCGAAGTAACAGAATGCGCATTTTTATAAAGGCTTATCGCACTATTTGAATGCGCCATTACACCGGATAATTCTCGCAGAGAATAGTGGGTGGAATGTAATCGTGGATGGTATTTATACGGCCGAAGGGCTGGAAGATAAATCAGTAGTCTGGTCTAAATATCACTATCTGGTGCGGCAGGAAGCAATGCGTTTACATAAGCGGCTTCCTGCCAGCGTCGAGCTGGATGATTTAATTCAGGCAGGATCGATTGGCTTTTTAAGTGCGGTCGACAGTTTTGATCCGAAAAAAGGGGTAACGCTCACGGCGTGGATCACCCAGCGGGTGAAATGGGCGTTATTAGATGAGCTGAGAGAAAGCGACTGGGTTCCGCGACGGGTTCGCACCCATACGCGGGAAATAGTCGCGATTATTCAGCAAATCGAACAGGAAAAAGGCGGTGAAGCCACTGAGGCTGAAATTGCAGAGCGCATGGGCGTATCGCTGCAGGAATTTCAGCAGATGCTGGCAGATAATAATGCCAGTCAGATGTATTCGGTTGATGAGCTTCAGGAGAATTATGCCGACAGCTGGGAAACAAGCGATGACGAAAATGAATCGCTTAATCCACTGAATGATGCTGTCCGCCAGAATCTCATCGAGCGTATTACGGAACATATTCAGTTCATACCCGAAAGAGAGCAGGTGCTGTTGCAGCTCTATTATCTTCAGGATTTGAACATGAAAGAGATTGGCCTGGTGTTGGGTATCACGGAAACACGGGTGAGCCAGCTGCACAGCCTGGCGGTTAAAAGGTTAAGAAGTCGTATGGAATCGGATTGCCGATAAATACAGGTTCTTAACATTTATAATGTTAACACCGGTTAAGCAGCAGGATTAATCATTAAAATCAAGGTTTAATAACGTTTAACAATGCTTTATTAACTTTTTAAATCAACAGGTTAACAGTGACTGGAGGATTTGGAGACATTTCTGTCGCTTGTTCGGAAAATACTTAGTGTTTATGATTTTGCCAGTTTTGTGATGCAGCCTCCTTTGGCATTGAGAAGTACGTAACGCATTTACTGAGGAAGAATGACTTACCTCAGTGAATATCAATACCAAAAGACTCTCTGCATCAGTTCGGAAACGTTATCTATCTAAACTGACATGCCAGCTATTGGCTGAATAACATTGGGAGTTTTCGCCTGTGTCTAATTTCGACGAGTACCTGCAGAATATTCATGATATTAACCTGTCCTATTTACTGCTGGCCCAGCAGCTGATTCGTCAGGATAAATTCGCGGCGGGTTTTCGCCTGGGGTTGTCTGAAGGAACCATTGATAACCTGAAAGAACTTTCGTTGCCGCAATTAATGAAACTGGCGACAACCAATCAGCTTATTTGTCGTCTGCGCGTGGATGATGAAGTAGTGATTGAAAATTTAACCAAGGATTCGCGCATTGAAGCCCTGCAGCAGATCCATACCGGCATTATTTTGTCGACCCATCTTCTGAATGCTTTAAGTGAAGAAGATGCCGTGACGGCGGAGGAGGCATAATCATGTGTGGTGAAAAAAGTCTGCTGCAGGAAATTGATGAAGTGAATATCGCCATGGGATTAATTTCTCTCGGGGCGAGAATGCAGGTGCTGGAATCAGAAACGTCTCTGAGCCGTCGTCGTCTGCTGCGTTTATATAAAGAATTACGCGGCTGTCCGCCGCCAAAAGGGATGCTGCCTTTTTCAGAAGACTGGTTTATGTCGTGGGAGCAGAATATTCACTCGTCCATGTTCTACAACATTTACCTCTATTTGAAAAAGACCGAACAGGGACGCTCCATTGAAATGCTGATGAAGACCTATCGTCTTTATCTGGAGCAGTGCAGCACCTGTTCCGATGAAAAACCGGTACTGGGTCTGACCCGTGCCTGGACATTATTACGCTTTATCGACTGCGGCATTATTTCGCGTAAAGCCTGCAGCGTGTGTGGCGGCGGTTTTATCGTCACCACCGAATTTATCAAAAACCCATTTACCTGCAGCTTGTGCAGCCCGCCGTCGCGTGCGCTTAAAAAATCCCAGGTGAGCAATCCCGGCCTGCTGGGGGCGTTCGCCGCGCCGGAGATCCTCACGGCGTAAATCCTGACGGGCGGATATGTACAAGATGGCGTTTACCTGATGCCGGGAAAACCGGCATCGGTCAAGTAAGGAAAAGGAGAGAGTGTGTTAGTTATTGTTGGCTATCTTGTTGTCATATCGACCGTTTTTGGTGGTTTTCTCTTATCCGGCGGTAACCTGATGGCGCTGTTTCAGCCGCTGGAGCTGTTGATTATCGGCGGGGCCGGGGTCGGGGCGTTTATCGTTGGCAACAACGTGAAATCCCTTAAAGCAACGGGCAAGGCGCTGGTTAAGCTGTTCGTGGGTAAGCGCTACAACAAAGCGGTGTACATGGACCTGATGGCGCTGATGTTCCTGCTGCTCTCCCAGAGCCGCGTGCACGGGCTGATGTCGCTGGAAAAGGACATTGAAGACCCGCAGAACAGCGATATTTTTAGCGCCTATCCCCGCCTGATGAGCGACCCGATGCTCGCCAACTTTATCCTCGACTACTTCCGCCTGATGATTGGCGGCAGCATGAATTCCCATGAAATCGAAGCCCTGATGGATGAGGAGATCGAGACCTGCGAAGAGGAGCTGGAAGTGCCTGCCCACAGCCTCAATACGGTGGGCGATGCGTTTCCGGCGTTCGGCATTGTGGCGGCGGTGATGGGGGTGGTGAACGCCCTGGGGTCGGCGGATCGTCCGGCGGCGGAGCTGGGCGTCCTGATTGGCCACGCGCTGGTAGGGACCTTCCTCGGGATCCTTATCGCCTATGGTTTCGTGCTGCCGCTGGCCACCCTGCTGCGCCAGAAGAGTTCCGATCAGGTCAAAATCCTGCAGTGCATCAAGGTGACGCTGCTCTCCAGTCTCAACGGCTATGCCCCGCAGATTGCCGTGGAATTTGGCCGTAAGACCATCTTTACCAGCGAACGTCCGTCGTTCGAAGAGCTGGAAGAGCACGTGCGCGAAGTGAAGTCCAACGCCACGCTGAAAACCAAAACCTCGGACAGCGCCGCATGAAGAACGTCACGCCTGTCATCATTTCCCGTAAGCGCAAAAAGAAAAAGCATGCGCACCACGGCGGTACCTGGAAGATTGCCTATGCCGACTTTATGACCGCCATGATGGCCTTTTTCCTGGTGATGTGGCTGCTGTCGCAGTCCACGGACATGGAGAGGGAGCTGATAGCCGACTACTTCCGCATGCCGCTGAAGCCGTCGATGGCGAACGGCGATAAGACCAGCCTCAGCGACAGCGTCATCCCCGGCGGCGGGGATGACATTCTCAAGCGGCAGGGCGAAGTGTTTAAAGGACAGCTGAGCCAGATCGATAAGCACAAGCGCGTCGAGAGCCTGAAGCAGGCAAAAGAGAAGCTGCAGAAGATGATTGAAACCGATCCGCGGCTTAACAACTTCAAGTCCAACATTTTGCTGAATCTGACCAACGACGGTCTGCTGATCCAGATCACCGACTCCCAGGACCGCCCCATGTTCCGCGTGGGCAGCGAGCTGCCGGAATCCTACATGAACGGCATTCTGCAGGCGCTGGTGCCGCTGCTGCAGGAGCTGCCTAACGCGCTGAGCCTGACGGGCCATACCGACTCCCTGCCGTATGCCGGGGGCGAGGGCGGCTACAGCAACTGGGAGCTGTCCGCCGGTCGTGCCAACGCCGCGCGTCGGGTGCTGGTCAGGGCCGGGCTGAGCGATGAGCGCTTTCTGCGCGTGATTGGCACCGCCAGCCGGATGCCGCTGGAGAACACCCCGCCTGAAAGCGCGGTGAACCGCCGCATCAGCATTCTGGTCCTCAGCCGCTCGAAAGAGCAGGAGATCCGTCTGGAAGATACCCAGGCCCAGCGTGCAGAAAGCGTGCTGAGCGACATCAATCTGCAAAACGTGCAGGGCTATACCGATGGACATGAATGATTTTTCGCAGATCTTTTTTACTGAGGCAGAAGAGCTGCTGGCCGACATGGAGCAGCATCTGCTGCAGCTTGATGTGGTGGTGCCGGACCAGGAGCAGCTGAATGCCATCTTCCGCGCGGCACACTCCCTGAAAGGGGGCGCAGCGACCTTCGGTTTTACCGCCTTACAGGAGACCACCCACCTGCTGGAGAACCTCCTCGACCAGGCGCGGGCAGGGGAGAGGACGCTCAGTCGCTCGATCATCAACCTTTTTCTGGAATGTAAGGACATTATGCAAGCGCAGCTGGAAGCCTATCAGGCTTCGCAGGAGCCTGATGACGCTCAATTTCGCTATATCTGTGAAGCCCTCAGAGAAATAGCTCTTGAAGGAAAACCGCCCGCACCTGAGCCCGCGCCCGTGCCAGCCAGCACGGCCGGGGAGAAGGAAGCCACGCTGGTCGTGACCCTGCGCGACGTTGACGCGCGCGAGCAGACGATGCTGCGCGACGAACTGAGCAATATGGGGACGATTACAGACACGCAGACCTCGTCTGACGGCATGACGGTGACGCTACAGACCACCGCCTCGGCGGACGATATCACCGCCGTGCTCTGCTTTGTGCTCGACAGCAAGCAGATTGAGGTCCGGCCCGCAGCACCTGCAGCGGCACCAGCGCCCGCTGCGCCACCCGAAACCGTTGCCAAAAAAGCGCCACCGGCGCCGCGGGCAGCCAGTCAGGAGTCCGGCAGCATTCGCGTGGCGGTGAGTAAAGTGGACCAGATCATCAACCAGGTGGGCGAGCTTATCATCACCCAGGCGATGCTCTCCCAGCTCTCTCGGACCCTCGATCCGGCCAGCTACGATCTGCTGTCCGGTTGCGTGGCGCAGATGGAGCGCAACACCCGCGAGCTGCAGGAGTCGGTGATGTCCATTCGTATGATGCCGATGGACTACGTCTTCAGCCGCTTCCCACGGCTGGTGCATGACCTGGGCGCTCGGCTGAATAAAGAGGTCGAGCTGACCCTGAAAGGCGGCTCTGCCGAGCTGGATAAGAGCCTGATCGAGCGCATTATCGACCCGCTGACCCACCTGGTGCGTAACAGTCTGGACCACGGCATTGAAGAGAAAGAGGTGCGCGTCGCGAAAGGCAAACCGGTCACCGGCAACCTGACGCTCTCGGCCGAACACCACGGCGGCAATATCGTGATTGAAGTGAGCGACGACGGGGCCGGGCTGAACCGGGAGAAGATCCTCGCCAAAGCCCGTTCCCAGGGGATGACCATCAGCGACACCATGAGCGACGACGACGTCTGGATGCTGATCTTCGCCGCCGGTTTCTCCACCGCCGAGAGCGTGACGGACGTCTCCGGGCGCGGCGTCGGCATGGACGTGGTGCGACGCAACATTCTGGCGATGGGCGGTCATGTGGACGTGCTCTCCACGCCGGGAGCCGGCACCACCATCCGCATTATCCTGCCGCTGACCCTGGCCATCCTCGACGGCATGCTGGTGAAGGTGGGGGAGGAGATTTACGTCCTGCCGCTGGGCGCGGTGATGGAATCGCTGCGGCCGACCGACGAGATGCTGTGCCGCTTCGTCGGCGAAGAGCGCCTGCTGCAGGTGCGCGGCGAATATCTGCCGCTGGTGCTGCTGCGCCAGCGTCTCTCGGTGGCGGGCGAGGCCCCAGACGACGATGGCATTGTGGTCATCGTGCAAAGCGCGGGCTGCCGCTACGCGCTGTGGGTCGACCAGCTTATCGGCCAGCAGCAGGTGGTGGTCAAGAACCTTGAACATAACTACCGCAAAGTGCCTGGCGTCTCCGCAGCAACCATCCTCGGTGATGGCAGCGTGGCGCTGATCCTTGATGTGGTTGAGCTCTCAACGCTCAACGCTCCACAACCCCAGAGGGAGGGGGTAAACGCATGACCGTAGCAACCGCGAGTAAACCCGCCGCACCCGACGCCATCGCTCAGGAGTACCTGGTATTCCGCCTGGGCGATGAAGAGTACGGCATTGATATCCTTAAAGTGCAGGAGATCCGCGGCTGCGATCGCCTGACGCGTATTCCGAACGCGCCGAACTTTATCACCGGCGTAACCAACCTGCGCGGCGTGATTGTGCCGATTGTCGATCTGCGCGTGCGCTTTGAACTGCCCGACCCGACGCAGGACGACAGCACGGTGGTGATTGTCCTCAATCTCAATGACCGCGTGGTGGGCATTGTGGTGGACGGCGTGGTGGACGTGCTGTCAATGGACGTGGATAAGATCAAACCGACCCCGGATGTGGCCTCGGTGCTCTCCGGGCGCTACCTGCTGGGGCTCGGGGTGCTCGACAGCCGAATGATTATTCTGGTGAATATTGAAATGCTGCTGAGCCGCGAGGAGCTGGCGCTGGTGGATGCGGTGGCGTCGTCGCACAGCGAGGCCCATAGCCTCGTGTAGCGCTTTGCGGACACACATCAGCGGCAGAGGTTGCCGCTGATTCATAAGTCGCTATTATGAATGTCCGAGTTTCCAGAAAGCGCTAAGGATTGCCAGAAAAATGCCCGTCAATTTCGACCTCAACGATCTTTACGCCTTCAGAGCCCTGGTGGAGTACGGTAACTTCCGCATCGCCGCGGAGTCTATCTGCCTCTCCCAGTCCGCCCTGAGCCGCCGCATTGAGAAGCTGGAGGCGGCCGTCGGCGCGAAGCTGTTCGACAGAACCACCCGGCGCGTAACGCTGACTCTTTTCGGGCAAACCTTTGCCGATCGCTGCGGGCAACTTCTGGAAAATGTGGAGTCGATGCTGGCGGATATCGACAGGGTGAGCGAGGAGCGCACCGGGCTTGTCACCGTCGCCACCGTGCCGTCGGCGGCCTGCCATTTTATGCCGGAGGTGATCCGTCAGTTTCACAGCCGCTATCCGCGCGTGCGCATCAGGCTTATCGACAGCAGCGCGGGCAACGTCATTGAGGCGGTGGCCAGCGGCCAGGCGGACTTTGGCATCTGCTTTGCCAGAAGCCTGCAGCCGGATATCACCTTTATGCCGCTGGTGGAGGATGTGTATGTCGCCGCGTGCCGTCGCGATCATCCGCTCGCGGGGCGCAAAAGCCTCACCTGGCAGGCGTTTTATCAGCAGGATTACATCAGCCTGGATATTACGTCCGGGAACCGCAATCTGCTCGATCAGATGCTCGGCCATATTAAGCCCGAGCGTCCAGGCATTTGTGAGACGCGCCACGTGACAACCATGCTGGGAATGGTCGAAGCGGGGATCGGCATTGCTGCCGTCCCCGCCATGTCAATGCCCCATTCTGAGAACACTATTTTGACCTCTGTCCCGCTGACCGAGCCCGAAGTCAAACGCACTGTCGGGCTGATCCGGCGCAGCGGGCGGATTCAGTCGTGGATTGCCGCCGAGCTGGAAACCCTCATTACTGCCCGTTACCGCGCGGCGTAGCGACGGGGATCATCCCGGTGGCGGTGATGGTCTCCTGCGCCTGCGGCGACGCGAGGTAATCCAGCAGGGCTTTCCCCGCGGCAGGGTGCTCCGCGTGGGCGGTGACCGCTCCGGCAAAACGGGTGATGTACTGCAGGTTATCCGGCAGTTTGCCGACAAAGGTCACGCCGGGCACGGGCAACAGTTCGCTGACCTGCTGGAATCCCACGGCGTATTTCCCTTTCGCCACCTCAGAGGCAACCGGGATCCGCTCCACCTTGTGCGCTTTTCCCGCCACCTGCGCGTCAATCCCCAGCTTTTTGAACAGCGCACTTTGCACATACCGGCCGCTGGCGCTGTCGGAGTAGGCGATAGTGCTGGCCGCAAGCAGGGTCTGTTTTAGCGCGCTGTCCGTGGCGATATCCGGCACGGGCGACCCGGCTTTCACCACCATGCCGATGGGCGAATCTGCCAGCTCCACGCGAGAATCCGCGTTGACCATCCGGTCTTTTGCCAGATGCGCCAGCGCATCGCCGACCATGATCACCACGTCCGCTTTTTCACCGCGTGCCAGCCGGTTGGGGATCGCCTGCGGCGTCTGTCCCATCGACGGCCCCGGGATCAGCACGATGTGGTCACCCGTCCGGGCTTCATACCCGGGGGCGAGTTTTTCCAGCGCGGCCTTAAAACCGCCCGAAATCATAACCGTCACCTCCTGGGCCAGCGCGCCTGCGCTGGTGGCCAGCAATACCAGCCCGGTCAGTCCTGAACGTAAGAATGTGCGCATATTATCCTCGCTGAACTTGCAGGCTCATGGCGCTGCGACGGTAGAGATAAAACGTTGCCAGCAGCGCACAAATCGCCGCGAAGCTCATCCAGTAGCCCGGTGAGGCTTTATCGCCGGTGTACTCAATCAGGGCCGTCGAAATGACTGGGGTAAAGCCGCCGAAGATCGCCGTGGCAAGGCTGTAGGCCAGTGAGAAACCGGCAACACGCACCTCGACCGGCATGATCTCCGTCAGCGCCGGGATCATCGCGCCGTTATACAGACCATAAAGGAAGGAGAGCCACAGCAGCACACTCAGCATCATGGAGAAGCTCGGGGCGCTCGCCAGCAGCGTCAGGGCCGGATAGCTGGTCGCCAGCGCCAGCAGGGTCATGGCAATCAGAACCGGTTTGCGGCCGAAGCGGTCCGACAGGGCACCGCCCACCGGCAGCCAGATAAAGTTCGAGATCGCCACCAGCAGCGTCACCAGCAGGCTGTCTGAGGCGCTGAGCATCAGCACCTTTTTGCCAAAGGTGGGCGCGTAGACGGTGATCAGGTAGAACGCGGTGGTGGTCATGGCCACCATCAGCATGCCCGCGACCACGACCGGCCAGTTCGCCAGCAGGGTGGTAAAGACCTGACGCATCGCCAGCGTGTGACGGCGCGCGCGGAACTCCTCGGTCTCTTCCAGCTTGCGGCGCAGGAAGAAGATAAACGGCACAATCAGACAGCCGAACAGGAACGGGATGCGCCAGCCCCATTCGCGAATGGCGCTCTCTTCCAGCACCGCGTTCAGCGCAAAGCCCATTGCGGCGGCCACCATGATCGCCACCTGCTGACTGCCGGATTGCCAGCTGGTAAAGAAGCCCTTGCGGCCCGGCGTGGCAATTTCAGCCAGATAGACCGACACCCCGCCAAGCTCCGCCCCGGCGGAAAAGCCCTGCAGCAGACGTCCCACCAGCACCAGCAGCGGCGCCCACAGGCCGATACTTTCATAAGAGGGGATCAGCACAATCAGGAAGGTGCCGGCTGCCATAATCGACAGGGTGGTGATCAACCCTTTGCGACGGCCGACCTTGTCGATGTAAGCCCCGAGGACAATTGCGCCGATGGGGCGCATTAAGAAGCCTGCGCCGAAGACGGCGAAGGTCATCATCAGCGACGCGAATTCACTGCTCGCCGGGAAGAAGGTATGCGCGATATAGGTGGCGTAGAACCCGAACAGGAAGAAGTCGAATTGCTCGAGGAAATTGCCCGAGGTGACGCGAAGTATCGCGCCCGCTCGTGCACAAACGGTTGCAGGTGGGGTTGAGGAAATCATGGTCGTCTCCAGTTTATTATTGACGTATTGTCCGTCTGTTTCTGAAAACTGGATCAGGAAGGGAAAATTAATAAGCGCAAATTGTACATAAGCTGATGCGTGACATGCATCAATGTTAAGTGGTGCAACAGGATAGTTGTTATTTACAATAACTTAACATCCGTTTAATTAACCGGTTACTGCAGGAGGGCTGCATTTCACTCTTACAGTTATGTGACATTGCGCATAGAGCCCCGGGCGGCTTGAACAGACGGGACCTGCACCGCATGGATTTTTTTCTCCGGCCAGTAAAACCCCTGAGCAAGATCGGCACCCGCCAGCGATGCCGTTCTGACGTCACCCTGACTTTCAACACCTTCTGCAAGGACCACCGTTCCGAAACGCCGTGCTTCAGCGATCAGTTGCGCTAAACCCGCGCAATCGTTGCGATACTGCTGGAAAGCAGCGCAGTCGAGTTTTACCCCATCAAACACCAGCCCGCTATCGGTAAGCGTACTGTCATAGTCGCTGAGATAATCATCGAGCCAGACCTCCATACCGGCATGCTGAAGCCGCCGGAGATTCTCATCCAGTAATGCGAGCCTGGAGGCGTCAAGACGGGCGATTGCCATTGGGTCCTGAAGTTCAATGACCCCCGGTAAAGGGTCTTGCAGAAGCGCCGCGGCTCCCTCTTCGCTGGCGAGAATGGTCGTGGTGAGGTTAACAAAGAGCTTTACATGGATTCTTTGTCTTGCAAGGGTGTTGAGCTGCCACTTTCTCAACTGCAGAAGCTGGGCGGAAGAGCACTGTTCAAACCACTCTGCAATATTGACCTCAGCGGGAGGCTCAGACAGTACCTCATATCCATGAAGTTGCCCGGTAGTGAGTGACATTATGGGTTGCAGTCGAATTGTAAAACGTTTCATGACGAGGCTGGTGTGTGATTTTATTGGTGGTTAATTCTATATCTCGCCCTCCATTCAATGGGATTGAACTTTTCAATCGGCGTAAAAATAGTTTTTTGTGCTGGTTTTGTGGCTTTTATCGGCTCGCTTAATGTTTTTCTGCGAGTGTTTATACCCTGTTCATCATATGTAGTTTTTTGGTTAAGGTGATCAGTCTGCTAATTAATGTAATTAAAAAAGTCAGACTGAATTGTAAATATTTAACCGGCCATGTAAGCGCAGGTGCGCTGTTTTTAATCGCCTTAATCACAGGAGCATAAAACGCTAAAAGACAGAGTAATGTTGGTGGGTATGCAGGCGAGGGAGGAAGGCAAAACGGAATGACATGGGTGTACGAGACTGATTTTTCTACAGCTTTGTTGAGGCGGAGGAGCACTGAGATATCAGAATTGTATTTTTGTTGTGAATTTTAAGCTTAAATCTCATTAAAACTTGATTTAGATCAATTCTGTTCTCTGTTTTCAGTTTTTTCTCATCTTGAATGTTACTTATGTTACATTTCAAAACAACCATTATTTCATTTAACTTGTTGTTTATTAATGTTTTTATATGTGACGACAAGCGGTATTGAGTATGTGTTGAGCATTTCAGATGAGTCCCTTTCTTAATTTAATAATCCTGATTATTCCTGATTAGTCAAAGAGAGTCGGGTAAGTTGGTTCAAATTTATTATTAATTTTCAAGATTAAAATATTAAATTTTTGTCTTTTTAAGTAAATGATGCGATTTTTTGCCTGTGATACAGTGCAAAATTCTGACTATGTGGCCTGCATTGTGTAATGTATCCTGGACTTCGCAAAAAAAATAAACTTCACAAGATGAAAATATTAAAAATGATCTGCGTCACGTACCAAAACAAGGTAACGCAACCAGGTGCCATTTCGCGTATGCCCACGCCCGGAGGAAAACTTACTTAACAAGAGTATATGTATATGAAATTTATAATGAATAAGCAGATAATTTTTGACTCAGATATGTGTACGTTGGGCCTCGAAGATTCTCAGGATGAGTTGATTCAAATTTCGAATCCTACAAAGAGACTTTTATTGTTGCTGATCGCCCATAAGGGAGAGGCAATAAAAAGGGAGGTTATATTTAAGAAAGTCTGGGACGACTATGGCATGGTTTCCAGCAACAATAATCTTAATCAGTGCGTAAGCAAGTTACGCAAGATTATGAAGAACCTTGGCATGGATGAGGAGGTGATTGTTACCGTTCCCAAAATAGGCTTTATGCTGCATCAGCAGGTTGATGTCGAAAAATGCTCAGAGCCGGTTGACGTCATCGAGGATATCCCTTCTGAAACCGAAACCGCTTATATTGCCGACGGGCGTTTACTAAACGGCAAAATTGCCGAACGCAGCACGGGCGAAGTATCACGCTGGCGCATTATGAAAACAGGAATATTAAATCAGCTGATGCTTTTTTTCTCTGTTATGGCGCTGGGCGGGGCTGCAGGATTCTGGTTTGCCAGTAAGCCCGTGGAACGTAATGAGATTTACATAGGAAATGCTGGCTCCTGTAAGGTCATGATGTCTGAACAGGCGCTGAACAGTATAACCAATCCTGACGTAAAGAAAGGCGTGATGGATTTTGCGATAAAGCTAAACCCCGTCTGTAAGAGTAATGAGTATGTCCTGATCATCAAAAGCAGTTCGTTTAAAACGTATTCTTCCAATCTCTCGCGTCTCTACTTCATGCGCTGCGGCATAATGAGTGACGGCAAAGCAGAGATATGCTGGGGGTTATTGCCACCACGCTGAGTGCATTATCCTTTTATTTTCCCGGTATTCACCGGGAATTTCTCCTTCCTTCTTGATTACCGGTTTATTTCACCCATACAGTCAACAGCCTTTTCTCCCTCATCATCTTGCGAAAAGCATAATTCCTTTTCTTCTCCCTCACAGGCGCATAAGTAATCACTGCAATTATGATGTGGGCGATATAAAAAGCTTAATTCAACATTAAATTTCCTTAATGACCAGAATTATAATCTTAAGATTTGTGATTTAATAGTTAATTGTTTTTGCAATAAGAATTTTCGTATAGATTTGTTTCTGCAACTTACCGGGCAGGGTTTACGCGTTCGCCTTTATTTGGCGTTCAATTTTATATGACCGGTTTGTCTGTAAAAAAAGGAAGTTTTCATTATCGGTTCAATTGATAAAACAGGAATAAGCGTTATGAACAAGAAAAATATTATTGCGTTAGTACTGGGATCATCATTGGTCTCTGGTGGGGCTTTTGCTGCGTCTGACAACACCATCACGTTCCAGGGGGAAGTCACGGATGAAACCTGTTCAGTTGCCGTAAACGGTAACAGTGCCTCTCCGGTGGTGTTATTGCCAACGGTCAGCGCCTCTGATCTTGCCGCCAGCGGTGATACTGCGGGACCGGTCACGTTTGATATCGGGGTCAGCGGTTGCACGGGTAACGCCAGTGGGGAAACGAAAATCTCAACGGTGTTTGTCGGCAACCAGGTAACGTCTAACGGTAATCTCGGCAATACCGGTACTGCGAAGAACGTTGAAGTCCAGATCCTGGATACCGCAAACGCCGTCGTGAACCTGAGCAATGGTTTCACCGGTAATGGCGACCTCAAGCTGGCAGCGAACCAGACGGACGCCTCCGCGACCTATACCGCGCAGTATTATGCCAACGCAGCGGCGACGGCGGGTACGGTAGAGGCCACGTTGCAATACGCCGTTTCCTATCAGTAACAGGCCGCACTGGAACTAACGTGTGCGCGTTTTGCAGGATGCAAACGTGCACATTCCACTCAGCTCATTGCAGTCAGGGTCTTGCCACACCAGGTTCATTCGGCCCGGGAGTTGTTAATAATGATAAGCGCATATCTTAAGCGTATCGCTCAGTACCTGCTTTATTTGCCATGTGTACTGATGCTGACAAACACCGTATCCGCAAGCGTCACAATACTGGGTAGCCGGATTATTTATCCTGCCGGGGCCTTATCCGTCGACGTGCAGCTCAAGAACAATGACGACATTCCTTACGTGATTCAAACCTGGTTTGACGAAGGTGATGTTAACGCGACGCCAGCTCAGGGCGCGAAAATCCCCTTTCTGACGACCCCACCCGTGTTTCGAATTCAGGCGAAAGCGGGACAAGTTATCCGCGTGACCCACACAGGCGCGCGCGATTTACCGCAGGATCGGGAATCCCTGTACTGGTTCAATGCGCTCCAGGTTCCACCCTCAAATCTCGAGAGTGAAAAAGGGCAGAACAAAATGCTGGTCATGCTGCGTACCCGGGTAAAAGTTATTTACCGGCCTGCCGGCATTGGCTCCCCAAAAAATCAGCTGAATGGGCTGCGGGTCAACGCCACTTTCGATGCGCAAAAGGGGTATGGAATTTCGATAGAGAACCCTCAGCCGTGGTATGCGTCATTGACCCTCATTGAGGCTGAGGTGGGGGGAGAAAAGCATACCCTCACAGCTGATACGGTAGCGCCTTTCGATCGTCAGACGTTTTGGTTTAACAACTGGAAAACCAAAACCGCGGGAAACGGTACGGTGAGGGTTTGGCTTGTCAACGATCAGGGAGCACGGATCAATGGGCAATTTCCTGTCTCGTACCCCTGAGTTTCGACGCAATCTGCTGGCGCTGTGTATCTCATTGAATTGCACGGGTCTGGTGGAGGCGAAAGAATATGTTTTTGACTCTTCACTGCTGCAGGGCTCGTCCTGGGGCATGGATCTGGAGCAGTTCAACCGACATCAGGTCGCACCCGGACGCTATCTGGTTGATGTATATGTCAACAATACGCTGGTGAAAAGCGAAGAAAAGGTCATTTTTCGCGCTAAAACAGACGGTCAGGAGCCTGAACCCTGTCTGGGCAAATCGCTCATGCAGGCCGCAAAACTGAAAGCAGCAAACCACAGTAATGAGACAGCGTGTCGCCTTTTGAGTGAGTGGGCGGAACATGCTACCTGGCAGTTCGACCAGGCTTCATTGCGCCTTCAGCTGGCTATCCCGATGACGGCGCTCCAGCATATGCCTCGCGGTTATATTCCGGTCAGTGAATGGGACGCGGGTATGGCGGCGATTTTTTTGCGGCATAACACCCGCTACACGTGGACGGAAAATACGGATACGCACTATCGCTATCACTATTTGTGGAGCGGTATCAATGCCGGAACCAACCTTGGACTGTGGCAGGTTCGACACCAGGGAAACCTGCGCTATGCGGACAGCAGCATAAGCGGAAGCGATTCGAGCTATAACGTCGTTCGAACCTGGGTACAACGTCCCATTGAACCGATCGATAGCGTGCTGGCGCTGGGGGATAACTATACCGATGGCAGCCTCTTTGGCAGCCTCTCATTCAATGGGATGAAACTGGCAACCGATGAACGCATGTGGCCGCAGGGGAAGAGGGGCTACGCTCCGGAAGTGAGGGGCGTGGCATCCAGCAGCGCGCACGTAGTGATTAAGCAGCTAAATAACGTCATTTATGAAACCAACGTTCCACCGGGACCATTCGTCATCAATGACTTATATAACACCCGCAGCCAGGGGGATCTTGAGGTTGAGGTCATTGAGGCTAGCGGGAAAACATCCCGTTTTACCGTGCCTTATTCCGCTGTGCCTGATTCAGTGCGCCCGGGCAACTGGCAATATGGCCTCTCATTCGGACGCGTTCGTCAGTACTACAGTATCGAAAACACCTTCATGGAAGGTGTGTTACAGCGAGGGCTGAGTAATGAAGTCACCAGCAACCTTGGCCTGCGTGTGGCTAAGGATTACACGGCTTTTCTGGCGGGAGGCGTACTGGCGACAGATATCGGTGCCATTGGTCTGAATGCCACCTGGTCTGATGCCCTGGTTGAAAATGATGAGCGGCAACAGGGCTGGCGTGCAGAAATCAGTTACAGCAAGACGTTCACGGCAGGCACTAACCTTGTGCTTGCCGCATACCGCTATTCGACGAGCGGTTATCGCGATCTGGAGGATGTGCTGGGCGTTCGTCGCCAGCAGAAAAACGGTACGGAGTACTATTCGGACACCCTGCATCAGCGCAATAGACTGACGGCGACGGTCAGCCAGCCGATGGGAAGCTGGGGGGTACTTAATTTGAGTGCCAGCACGGCGGATTACTATAGCAATCAGTCGCGTATGACCCAGTTGCAGCTGGGCTACAGCAATCAGTGGCGACGAATTAGCTACGGGGTGAACGTTGCCAGACAACGGACGAGCTGGGACTACGGACGCTTTTATACCAGCACCCGCGAGCCGGTTGATGACAGTTCAAAAGAGAAATACACCGAAAATACTGTCTCTTTCAACGTGTCGATCCCTCTCGACTGGGGCAACTACCTGGCATCGGCGGCTTACAACTACAACCAGTCGCGGGCCAGCCGATCCTCGACCGTATCGTTAACCGGCACGGCAGGGGACGGTCGAGACAGATCGTACTCCGTATACGGCGGATATGAACGTTATCGGAATGGGAGCGGTGATAACGCCACGACGTTTGGCGGAAACGTTCAGGAAAATACCCGCGTGGGGTCCGTGCAGGCCAGCTATGACCAGGGGGATAACTACCGGCAGGCAGGGCTCGGCGCATCCGGAACACTGGTGCTACATCCTGGAGGATTAACGCTCGGGCCATATACCAGTGACACGTTCGCACTGGTACACGCCGATGGCGCACAGGGGGCGCGTGTACAGAACGGGCAGGGGGCAATTATTGACGCGTTCGGCTACGCCATTCTACCGTCGCTTTCCCCTTACCGTAGCAACACCGTCAGCCTGGACTCGCGCAATATGATGGCGGATGCCGAACTGAAAGGTGGAAATCAGCGCGTCGTGCCCTATGCGGGGGCCGTGGTCCGGGTGGACTTTGCCACGCTGAAAGGCAAAGCCGTTCTCATCACCCTCAACAACGGGGATGGGGAACTACCGCCAATGGGGGCGGAGGTGCGGGATGCCGAGGGAACATTGATTGGCATGGTGGGCCAGGGCGGCCAAATTTATGCCCGAGTCCCGGAGGCCTCCGGTGTATTGCGCGTGAAATGGGGCAAAGAGCGCGACCAGAACTGCCGTGTGCCGTATCAAATTACCGGGCGAAACGCAGAGCCGTTGGTTTACCTGAGCCAGATATGTGAAAAGGAGAATTAAAATGCAGGACGGGTTAAAACATTTTCTGGTGCTGGGGCTGTTTGTGCTAATAAGCCAGCCCGCTTGGGCAAACTGCATCAGGGTGACCAGCACGTCATCACTTTCCAGCATGGCCATCGCGGCAGGGTATACCGCCGCTGACTGGACGGGTGCCTGTGATACCTGCCATGGCAATATTGGGTTGCCGGCGGTAATCAACATCAACAGCGGCACTAACTTTCAGCCGTCGGGGACGTTGCTTGCCAGCGCGGTGGGCAATTTTTTAACGGCAGCGACCAATAAAACCTATACCAGTAAGCAAATTCTGTTTCGCTGTACCCTGTCTGACGCCGGCAGTTTATATGAAATGTATGCCACCAATGGTGATAACGCCTATACCGGCATGTATGCCTCCGCTGAAATTGAGGGTGCGTATTATGATGTCGCAAAAAACGTCGCGGTAAGAATGACCAATCTCAGCACCGGGGAATATTACAGCCGCTACTGGAAGCAAAGACAAATCACCTCGGCAGACTGGTATCAGGATGGAACCTATATTTACATTCCAGCCAGCGCATTCAGCAATGTGCTGTATGAAATGTATAAGATTTCATCCACTACCTATTATCTTAACGCCAGCAATTACTATAAAGATGCCTATACCCAACCGCGAGGTTATATTGCCTTTAAAGGTCCTGGGCTGGCATCAAATTCCATCGTGGTGGGCCAGGATAGCGCGGCTTATTATCATGGCTGGTATGCAAACTGGCCCGGTGCATGGAGTACGTACAATGCCGTGAGCTATGTCCGTGGCGCACTGTGTCAGGTTAAAGACTATCCCGCCGTTGTGCTTTTACCCACCATCAGCTCCGCGGTGTTGCAGGCCGGTGGTAACAGTCAGGCACCATTCTCGATCAGCCTTGAGTGTGAGTCAGGTGCGGTTTCCGGTACCGCCGCGTCCACGGCCAGCAAGGCAAACGTAGCCATGGGATTTTTGGTCAACCAGCCCGTAGCTGTCAGAGCTGCGCAGGCGCTGGGGCTGGTAACCAGCGGTGGAGGGCTAACCTGGTTACTGGATTCGCATTACGGCAACAGCGGCGTGGCTTCTGGCGTGGGTATAAAAATCCTTAACCGGAGCGGAAAGGCAATCAATTTGTTACCCGACAGAAGCACTACCGGCACGGGAAACTCGCGCGGCTGGTACGCGTATCAGGATCTTACCAGCCTGACGTCGACGGGGGAGGTAAACACCTATACCGGTGACTTTACCGCATCATTAGAGGCCCTCAGTGGGCAGACTGTGACGCCGGGTACGGTTAATGCGCAATTACAAGTCGTTGTTAATTTCCAGTAGGCTTGCTCTGGCAGGCTTGCTGATGATGAGCCTCATTGGTGAGGCATTCGGCGTGGTTAATGTCGATCGGACTCGCGTGATTTTCAGCGCAGGCGAAATGGCCCAGTCGCTGAATCTCTCTAACGATGGTGAAACGCCAGCCATGATTCAGGTCTGGACAGACATGGGCGACCCGCTGGTGCCGCCGGATAAGGTCAGCACGCCGATTGTGGCTACACCTCCGGTTTTCAAAATGTTGCCGAAGGAAATTCGTTCGTTGCGTTTGCTGCTTACGGCACGTCAGGGGCTGCCGAACGATCGGGAAAGCGTCTTCTGGCTGAATATTTTTCAGTTCCAGCCTGAGAGCGACCTGACCCGGCAGAAAAAGCAAAAGTTAATTCTGCCGTTACGCTTAAGGATGAAAGTCTTTATTCGTCCTGCCGGCATTGGCGACCCTGATGCGCTTCAGTATCAGACACTCCAGTTCAGGGCCCAGGATACCCGGTTAATCATTACTAACCCGACGCCCTGGAATATCAGCCTCAACGTTGAGATACCCGGGCAAAGGCCGCTGACCAATATTATGGTTTCGCCACGGATGGAACAGGCAGTGTCGCCTGATAAGCCCCTATTGCCGGGAATAAATTTAACCTATCGTGTGATTACTGATGACGGTAATTATCGTGACTATCAGACCGTAGTTCGAAAATAGTTTGCGGCGTTAGCATATATGGAAAAACTAAACATCGTTGTGGTAACAAACAACCGCTATTTTTCTCAAGGGATAATGTCCATTTTAACCCAGGACGAGCAAGAGCGCTGCACTGTCTGGACGCCCGTGCAGGTGGGCGTAAATATCAATAAACATAAAGGCGCTGATGCGGGAAGATGCTGGATTGTTGATGTCGATAATTATTTCAACAATACGCTCTTGTTTTTAGATCTTTTAACTGCGCTGGTGGATCTAAAGACCACCTTAAACCGGCGTCTGCGGGTCTTGCTTTGCTATAACAAATACATTTGCCTGCCTTCGCGGGACTGTTATGCGTCTTTTTCAGTGGTTAATGCGGCTCGCGGTATAAAGAGCGTCGAGCATAAGGTCAGGTCCCTCTCCGGGCACGATCGGAAAGATGTAGAGGTAACGAAATCAAGGAATAAAACGGCGCTAACTCGCCAGGAATATCTCGTGTTAAATGCCTTGTCTCAGGGGCTAAACGTCAGTCAGGTGGCCGAAAGATATCACATCACACCAAAACGGGTCAGCCACCATAAATGTAACGGGCTGGCTAAAATGAAGAAAAAGCGTTTGTATGGCGTTTATGGAGAATAAGAAAACTATTCTCCATACAGGGCAGCGACAAGCGCGAGTTGATTAACGATACGCTGTCGCTGCTGCCAGCGTTATGGGAAATCTCAGCGCTGTGAACAGCCTTTGCACTGTTTATTCTGGATCTGCTGGAAGAAATCGTTGCCTTTGTCATCCACCAGGATAAACGCCGGGAAGTTTTCCACTTCGATTTTCCAGATGGCTTCCATGCCCAGCTCCGGATACGCCACGCATTCCAGGCTCTTGATGCTGTTTTGCGCCAGCACCGCCGCCGGGCCACCGATGCTGCCCAGGTAGAAGCCGCCATGTTTATGACAGGCATCGGTCACCTGCTGGCTGCGGTTACCTTTCGCCAGCATGATCATGCTCGCTCCGTGGGACTGCAGTAAATCGACATACGAGTCCATACGCCCTGCGGTGGTCGGGCCGAGTGAGCCGGAGGCGTAACCTTCCGGCGTTTTGGCCGGGCCCGCGTAGTAAATCGGATGATCCTTGACGTACTGCGGCAGTTCTTCGCCGTTGTCGAGCAGCTCTTTCAGCTTCGCGTGTGCAATGTCGCGCGCCACGATGATGGTGCCGTTCAGCGACAGGCGGGTAGAGACCGGGTGCGCGGAGAGCTGCGCCAGGATCTCGTTCATCGGCTTGTTCAGGTTGATGCTGACCACGTCGCCTTCGCCCTGCTGGCGCAGTGATTCAGGAATATACTGGCCCGGGTTGTGTTCCAGTTTTTCAATCCAGATCCCGTCGCGGTTGATTTTGGCCTTGATATTGCGGTCTGCGGAGCAGGAGACGCCCATGCCGATTGGGCAGGAGGCACCGTGGCGCGGCAGGCGGATCACGCGGATATCGTGGGCGAAGTACTTACCGCCAAACTGCGCGCCGAGGCCGAGATTTTGCGCTTCCTGCAGCAGTTCCTGTTCGAGCTGCACGTCGCGGAATGCCTGTCCGTGTTCGTTCCCTTCGGTGGGCAGCGCGTCGTAGTAGCGGGTGGAAGCCAGCTTGACGGTTTTCAGCGTCGCTTCCGCCGAGGTACCGCCGATCACAAACGCGATATGGTACGGCGGACAGGCTGCGGTACCGAGGGTACGCATTTTTTCCACCAGATAGTTTTTCAGCTTCGCCGGGGTGATCAGCGCTTTGGTTTCCTGGTAGAGGTAGGTTTTGTTGGCCGAGCCGCCGCCTTTTGCCATGCAGAGGAATTTGTACTCGTCGCCGTCGACGCTGTAGAGATCGATCTGTGCCGGCAGGTTGGTGCCGGTGTTGACCTCTTTATACATATCCAGCGCGGCGTTCTGGGAGTAACGCAGGTTATCTTCGATGTAGGTGTTGTACACGCCCTGGCTCAGCGCAGCTTCATCGCCGCCGCCGGTCCAGACGCGCTGGCCTTTTTTACCCATGATGATTGCCGTGCCGGTATCCTGACAGGTTGGCAGCACGCCTTTGGCCGCGATTTCAGAGTTGCGCAGGAACTGCAGGGCAACGTATTTATCGTTCTGGCTCGCTTCCGGGTCGTTGAGAATAGCGGCAACCTGCTTCTGGTGCGACGGGCGCAGCATAAAGGCCGCATCGTGGAATGCCTGCTGTGCCAGGAGGGTCAGCGCTTCAGGCTCGACCTTCAGGATCTCCTGGCCGTCGAACTCGGCAACGGAGACGTGCTCTTTGGTCAACAGATAGTATTCGGTGTCGTCATGGGAAAGCGGGAAGGGGTTCTGATAAAAAAACGGTTTATTCGACATAGTATTGCTCCACAAAAATAAAACCGCCGGAGGAAACGTCCGGCGGTCAGGAATCAGAACATCATGGACATCCACGGATAACCAATCAGCAGCAGGGCCGCCAGGAAGATGGCACCGAAGATCGTGCCGAGGCGCCAGTAGTCTTTGGTTGGCAGGTAGCCGCTACCGTAATAAATTGGGCTTGGACCCGTACCGTACGGGGTGATGATCCCCATTACACCCAGCGAGGTCACCATCAGCAGAACGAAGACTTCCATATTCATGCCCGGAATGGTGGAGGCGATGGTCAGCATCGCCGGCAGCAGCGCCGTGGTATGCGCGGTGGTGCTGGCAAACAGGTAGTGCAGCAGGTAGAACGCCAGCAGCAGCACGATGGTGGCAACGCCCGGCGAGATACCGCTCATCAGCAGACCGCCTTCTTTACCCAGCCAGCTGATAAAGCCGGTAGAGGAGAGGCCGTCCGCCAGCGCCACCAGGGTGGCGAACCAGACGAAGGTGTTCCACGCAGCTTTATTACCGGTGATATCGTTCCACTCCAGCACGCCGGTCCACAGCATCAGACCCACGATGAGCAGGGCGGCCATCGCCGGTTCAATCCACGCGGCAGCGAAGATCCACATCAGCAGGGCACAGCAGACGAACACCAGCAGCAGAATTTCATTGCGGGACAGTTTGCCCAGTTTTTCCAGTTCGCGGGTCGCCCACAGCGGCACTTCATTATTCACTTTGACTTCAGGTGGGTAGAACCAGTAGGCCAGCAGCGGCATGGTCAGAATCAGCAGGATGCCCAGCGGCAGGAAGGCCAGGAACCAGGTCCCCCAGGAGATATCAATCCCCACTGTGCTTTTCACCAGCGCCAGCGCCAGCAGGTTCGGCGCAAGGGCGGAGAGGAACATTGAACTGGTGATACAGGCCGCGGTGATCGCTACCCACATCAGGTACGAACCAATTTTACGCGCGCTTGGGTCGTTCGGTTTTGAACCGTACAGCGGCGGCAGGTTAGCGATGATCGGGTAGATGGTCCCGCCGCTGCGCGCGGTGTTGGACGGGGTAAACGGTGCCAGCAGCAGGTCCGCGAAGGTAATGGCGTAACCGAGCGTCAGGCTGCGACGGCCGAGATACTTCACCAGAATCAGCGCCAGACGGCGACCGAAGCGGGTTTTGTCGTAGCCTGCGGCAAACATAAAGGCACCGAAAATCAGCCAGACGGTCGAGTTACCAAAACCGCTCACCGCCCATTTAAAGGAGGCGCCAGCCAGCTTGAATTTCGGGTCGGCCAGCTGATCGGGGCTGAACAGCACCCACTGGCTGCAGAGCGCAATCGCCACGACGCCGGTCAGGCCGATCACCGCGCCCGGTAGGGGTTCAAAAATCAGGCCGACGATCACGCCAACAAAGATAGCGAAGTAGTGCCACGCGTAAGGCGGCAGCCCTTCCGGTACCGGAACAAACAGCAGCAGTACGGCGACAATGACGGGCAGTGCCATCATCAGCAGTCGTTTTGCTTTTCCATTTGATGCCTGGTTCGCCACAGGGGGCGTTACAGCAGTTTTTGTATTCATAGTTTCACGTCTTAAGTTGTCAAGAATTCGGTCGCAGTGAAAAGACAAATTCGCTTTCTTAAGTTTCTTTGCTTTTTTTAGTTATTAAATGTGCGGTTTTGTATTTTCAGTAAAAGCGATTTAACGCATTTTTGATTGCGCTAAATTAAAAATTGATTATGTTTTTATATTGCGCTTTTGGATGCCATGACTATTGATCGCGATCAAAAAAAGAGAAATGCAGCGTTATTTTTGTGCTTTTATTAATAACCACTCAGGCGTATGTGGGTATTAGGTAATTTCTTAAGTGCTTTTATCAATCTTGTAACAATTGCGCAGTGGGTAATTTTATATTTGATTGAAAAATATAGGATTTTGTTGTTTATGGTGAAAGGGTCTTACCTTTAAAAATTTAACGGATTTTAAATTAATGTGAATACCTGAATCACAATCGCTAACACCAATGTGTTATTAATGTTATCGAAGGGATTAAATAGTTTATTAACTAACGTAATAACTTTAGAAACTAAAAAAATCATTATATTAATATCATGACATCGGCAAATAACGACGAAATAAAAAACCCATCCGATAACGAATTCTTAATTTTTAAAAGTTTGGAGTTTCTATTATGAGCACTAACGAACGCATTCTGACTCCCTTCACATTACCGAATGGTACTGAACTGAAAAACCGTTTGTTAATGGCACCAATGACCACCTGTACCGGCTATTACGACGGCACGGTCACCAGCGAGCTGGTGGAGTACTACCGGGCCCGTTCCGGCAGCATTGGGACCATCATTGTGGAGTGCTGCTTCGTCGACGATCTCGGTCTCGCCTTCCCGGGCGCGATTGGCATCGATAACGACGAGAAAATCGCCGGGCTGGCGAAAATCGCCGAGGCGATTAAATCCAAAGGTTCGAAAGCCCTGCTGCAGATCTACCACGGCGGCCGTATGGTTGACCCGAAACTGATCGGTGGCCGCACGCCGGTGGGCCCAAGCGCCGTCGCTGCGCCGCGTGACGGTGCAGCCACACCGGTTGCGCTGACCACTGAAGAAGTGGAAGGCATGATCGGCAAGTTTGGTGAAGCAGTGCGCCGCGCCATCCAGGCCGGTTTCGACGGCGTGGAAATTCACGGGGCAAACACCTATCTGATTCAGCAGTTCTACTCGCCAAACTCTAACCAGCGCGACGACGAGTGGGGCGGCAGCCGCGACAACCGCGCCAGATTCCCGCTGGCGGTACTGGACATTACCCACAAAATGGTGCGCCAGTACGCGGACGACGCGTTCATTATTGGCTACCGTTTCTCCCCGGAAGAGCTGGAAGTCCCGGGCATCCGCTTTGAAGACACCATGTACCTGCTGGAAAAACTGGCGGCGCGCGGTGTGGACTACCTGCACTTCTCCGTGGGCGCCACCCTGCGTCCTTCCATCGTAGATACCCAGGACCCGACGCCGCTTATCGAAAAATACTGCGCCATGCGTTCTGAAACCCTGGCGCAGATCCCGGTCATGGGCGTGGGCGGCGTGGTGAATGCTGCAGATGCCTGTGAAGCGCTGGACCACGGTTACGACCTGATCGCCGTCGGCCGCGCCACCATTGCTTACCCGGACTGGACTGACCGCATCGCGGCCGGGGAAACCCTGGAACTGTTTATGGACAGCACCAAACGCGAGGCGCTGAGCATTCCTGAACCGCTGTGGCGTTTCTCGCTGGTGGAAGCAATGATCCGCGACATGAGCATGGGCGAATCGAAATTCAAACCGGGCACGTTCACCGAGAAGGTGCAGGACGAGGCGAACGAGCTGGTGATTAACGTCAGCCTGGAAACCGATCGCATCGCCGATATTGAGCTGGCCTCTGGCCCGGGTGACGACGTTGAGTTTGTCACCAGCTTTGAAGAGATTCGTTCCCGCATTCTGGATGCCAATACCCCGCACGTGGACGCCATCACCGGTGCCACCAGCCAGAGCGAGGCGGTGAAAAAAGCGGTCTCTAAAGCGATGCTGAAATCCAGCAAAGCGCGGGCCGCAGAAGAGGGTGTCGACCCGAATGAGACCCGCAGCGTGGATGTGGTAGTGGTCGGCAGCGGCGGTGCCGGTCTGGCCGCGGCGATTCAGGCGCATGACGAAGGGGCGAGTGTGCTGATCGTCGAGAAAATGCCTACCATCGGCGGGAATACCATTAAAGCCTCTGCCGGGATGAACGCCGCAGAGACGCGCTTCCAGCGGGTGAAAGGCATTCAGGACAGCAAAGAGCTGTTCTACCAGGAGAGCCTGAAAGGGGGCGGTAACAAGAACAACCCTGAACTGCTGCGCCGCTTCGTGGAGAATGCGCCACAGGCGATTGAGTGGCTGGCTACCCGCGGCATTATGCTGAACGACATCACCACCACCGGCGGGATGAGCATTGACCGTACCCACCGTCCAAAAGACGGCTCTGCGGTCGGCGGCTATCTGATCAGCGGTCTGGTGCGTAACGTCAACAAACGCAACATTGAGGTGATGCTCGATACCTCCGTCAGCGACATCATCTTTGAGAACGGTGAAGTGACCGGCGTGCGTCTGACCACCGAAGAGAACGAAACGATCACCGTGGCCACCAAAAGCGTGATTGTCGCCACCGGCGGCTTCAGCGCCAACAGCCAGATGGTGGTGAAATACCGTCCGGACCTCGAAGGTTTCGTGACCACCAACCACAAAGGGGCGACCGGTGGCGGTATCGCGCTGCTGGAGCGTATCGGTGCCGGCACGGTGGATATGGGCGAGATCCAGATCCACCCGACCGTTGAGCAGAAAACCTCGTATCTGATTTCCGAATCCATCCGCGGGGGCGGGGCGATTCTGGTGAACCAGCAGGGGAACCGTTTCTTCAATGAGATGGAAACCCGAGATAAAGTCTCGGCGCATATCATCGCGCTGCCGGAGAAATACGCGTACATCGTCTTTGACGAGCATGTTCGTGCCAAAAACAAAGCCGCGGATGAGTACATTGCCAAAGGTTTCGTGACCAGCGCCAGCTCGCCAAAAGCCCTGGCAGAGGCGCTGGGAATGGATTACCACGCGTTCCTGGCCACTCTGGAGCGTTACAACGGCTTCGTGGAAAAACAGCACGATGACGACTTTGGCCGTACCACCGCGCTGCGTGCGCCGATCAACGAAGGGCCGTTCTACGCCATTCAGATTGCGCCGGGCGTGCACCACACCATGGGCGGCGTGACCATCAACACCGATACCTGCGTGCTGGACAGCAACCACAACGTGCTGCCAGGGGCATTTGCCGCCGGTGAAGTGGTTGGCGGGATCCACGGCGGTAACCGTATCGGCGGTAACGCGGTGGCAGATATCATTATTTTTGGTACCCTTGCCGGACATCAGGCGGCGATGCGTTCGAAAAGAATGTAAGGCTCCTGTTCTGTAAGCCGGATGCGCGTAGCGCTATCCGGCACTCTCCCCGGCGGCGCGGTGCTGGCCGGGGCGATATCTGAGGAGACATGCCATGCCTGATGACACCCGCGTCTACAGTTACTCCGCCGTCCTGATGGGCTCGCCCATCCTCCTGAAACTCTTCTCCCATGACGAAGCCCTCGCGTCCCGCGTGTTTCGCCTGATCAAACAGTACGAAGATCTGCTCACCGTCAACCGAGCCCACTCGCAGGTAATGGATATCAACCATGCTGCGGGGCAGCATCCGGTCAGCGTCAGCCGTCCGGTGTTTGAGTTGATTCGCTGCGCGAAAGCGGCAAGCCTCCTTAAAGACAGTGTGTTTAACCTGGCCATCGGCCCGCTGGTGAAGCGCTGGAAAATCGGGTTTCGCGGCGACAGCGTACCGCCAGCCGATGAGATTGCAGCCCTGCTTGCGATTACCCGTCCTGAGGATGTGGTGCTGGATGACGCCAGCAGCAGCGTGTTCCTGACCCGGGCAGGCATGGAGATTGATCTCGGGGCCATCGCCAAAGGCTATATCGCCGACAGGGTGCGGGATTACCTGCGCAAAGAGGGCGCTGAACTTGGGCTGATCAACCTCGGAGGGAATATCCAGACGTTAGGCTCGCCGGAAGGGGGCTGGAGCGTAGGGCTTAAAAAACCGTTTGCCGGTGATGAACTGATCGGCGCCATGACGGTAGAGAACCGCTCCGTGGTGACGTCCGGCACCTATGAGCGCTACTTTGAACAAAACGGCAAACGCTATCACCATATCCTCGATCCGCGCAGCGGATACCCGCTGGATAACGAACTGGACAGTGTGACCATCATTTCGACAGATTCCATTGATGGCGATATCTGGACCACGCTGATGTATGGCATGGGCGTGGAGAAGGGCTGTGCGGCCCTGCGCTCGCGCCCCGATATTGAAGCTATTTTTGTCACCAAAACAAAAGAAGTGGTGCTCTCTTCAGCGCACCACTTCCGTTTTACCCTGCTGGATAACGACTACCGCGTTACTGACAGTACTGCTTGAGCAGGCCCGTCTGCTCCGGCTGGAGACGATAACGATACACCGGACGCCCGGTGGCGCCGTAGTGAATGCTGGTGAACAGGATATTGATCTGCGCCAGCCAGATCAGGTATTTACGGCAGGAGACGCGGGAGATATTCACGGCGCTTGCCAGGTCATCGGTGGAAAATTCGGTTTCCGGATGGGCGTCAATCCACTGGCAGATCGTCCGCAGCGTCTGCGGCGTTAACCCTTTCGGCAGCTTTTTGTTATCCGCCAGTTCCGGCGCCCCACCGTGGATCAGCCGGTCAACGTCCGCCTGCTCATAATACTGGTGCGAGCCCATCAGACTGTGCTTTGCCTTCCAGCTGTTCAGCGCCTCTTCAAAGCGCGGGAACTGGAACGGTTTAATCAGATAATCCACCACGCCGTAGTGGATAGAGGTCTGAATGGTCGCGGCATCGGCAGCCGAGGAGATCATGATGACATCAATCGGACGGCCGGATGCGCGGATAACCGGCAGCAGATCCAGCCCGTTGTCCTGCTGCATATAGACATCCAGCAGCACCAGATCCACCGGCTGATTCGGGTCGTTAATCACGGCCTCGGCCTGGTTCAGCGTGGAGGCGACGCCGCAGCAGCTAAAGCCTTCAACACGGTTGACGTACAGACGGTTGAGGTCGGCTACCATGGCGTCATCATCGACAATTAATACATTTATCACGCGATATTCCTCTCGCTATCCCAGGGGATGTGAACAAAAAATTGGGTAAATACGCCAGGTTCAGATTCAACGGTAATGTCCCCGCCGAGGTTCTGAATTTGCTGACGGGCAAGGAACAGCCCAACGCCGCGGTTTTCACCTTTTGTTGAGAAGCCTTTAGTAAAAATAGTCTCCAGCTGGTCGGGATCAATACCCGGACCGTCATCGCTGACTTCGCAGCTGAGCCAGCCGTTCTGATAGTGCAGCAGCAGGGTGATCTCACCTTCCGGCTGGCCTTCCATCGCGTCCAGCGCGTTTTCAATTAAGTTGCCGAGCACGGTGACCAGCACCGCGACCTGCTCTTCACTGGCGGTATCCGGGATCTGGCATTCATCTGCGAGGGTGAGGGTGATCCCGGCCTCTTTCGCCCGGTTGATTTTACCCAGCAGGAACCCGGCGATCACCGGGGATTTCACCTTGCTCTGGATGGTGCCAATGTCGGTCTGATAATTATGCGCCGTCTGCAGGATGTACTCTTCCAGCTTGTCGTAGCGCTTAATGTTCAGCAGACCCAGGATCACATGCAGCTTGTTCATAAACTCGTGCGTATGGGCGCGCAGGGCGTCGACGTAATTGACCATACCGTCGATACGCTGCATCAGCTGGCTGATCTCGGTTTTATCGCGGAAGGTGGTAATGGCGCCTATCACCCGGTCCTGGCTTTTCACCGGCACCATGTTGCACAGCAGCAGCCGCCCGTTGCAGCTGATCTCCTGATCCTGACGCGCAACGCCCGTTTTTGACACGTCCCGCAGGCTGGCCAGCAGGGGAGCGCTGGCGTTTTCGCTCTGCTTGCCGGAGGGCAGGAGGAGTATCTCTCTGGCGGCGTGGTTGATCATCGTCACGCGCCCGTGAATATCGACCGCCAGCACCCCTTCACGCAGCGACTGCAGCATCGCCTGGCGCTGCTCAAACAGGGCGGAAATTTCGTAAGGTTCGAGTCCGAACAGGATGCGTTTCAGGACCCGCACCAGGCCCCAAATCGCCATAGAACTCATAAAAATACTGAACAAAATGGTCCAGACGGCGTTGAGGCGCCCACGGGAAATCTGATCTTCCACTTTTTTGAGGGAGATACCGACCACGACCACACCGATTTGTTCGTGCTGGCTGTCGTAAACCGGGGTGAAAACGCGAAGCGCTTCGGCGAGGGCGCCACGGTTAACGGAGACGTTCTCTTTGCCCTCCAGGGCCGGGTTCAAATCATCGCCGATAAAATGCAGCCCCAGCAGCGCCTCGTTCGGGTGTGAATAGCGGATCCCGCGCATATCGGTGACCACGGTGAACAGCAGATCGTTTCGTTTCGTCACCGCCTGGGCGATGGGCTGAATAATATTCTCCTGCGGTGCCTGCATCAGGCCGCGCTGTATCTCGGGGCTATCGGCGAGGGTGCGGGCAATGCCGAGCGCGGTGTCTTTGACATCATCGCGTGTTGCGCGGGTGATCTGCACCGAATAGAGCGCAAAGACCACCAGCAGGACTGAACCGATAATCGCGCACACCATCAGCGTGACCAGCGTATTGAGTTTCATGGGGCGCTTGCGCGTCGGAAGGAAAGGCTGCAAATCGCTCATCAACACTCCGCGATGATAAAGAAAGGGGGTAATTATCGCCGATGACGCGCTTTTCTTAAAGCCATGTAAAGGCGAGGATTGGGTCCTCTTTTCGTGACCCCCCTCGCAGGTCATCTATATAAAACACTTTATAGTGTGTGGGTACTCATAATAAGGAGGCTGTTTATGAGCATTATGCTTACCGGTTCGGTCAAGGAAAGACGGCACGCCAGCACGATGAATATTGATAGATTGTCCACGCTGGACATGCTGAAAGTCATTCACCAGGATGATGCACTCATTTCTGCTGCCATCACCCCTTGTTTACCTGCGCTTGCCCGCGTGGTGGATAACGCCGCCGCGACCCTTAACCACGGGGGACGTCTGGTGATTGTCGGCGCGGGGCCGTCGGGCTGCGTCGCGCAACAGGTCGCCGATGACTATGCGCCGGGCAAAACACCGGTGATTGCCGTGACGCTGCAAGAGGGGGAAGGGAGTTACGAGCGCGGTGTGGCTGATCTGCAGGCCATCAACTTTGGTGAACACGATATGATGCTGGCGGTGAGCGTCAGCGGAAAAACGCCGTGGGTCTGGGGCGCCATGCGGCATGCCTGGTCGCTGGGTTCGCCGGTGGCGATTATAACCAGCGATGCGCAAAGTGAAGCAGCGCAGCTGGCGAGCATGGTCATCGCGCCAGAGTTGGGGCCTGACGTTGTGGCTGGTTATCTCAACACCAAAGCCGGGATTGCGCAAAAAATGATCCTCTCGATGATCGCCACCGGGCTGGCCGTTCGTACCGGGCGCGTCTACAGCAACCTGCGCGTGGATCTTGAGGCAAGCAATACCCACTGGGCGGAACGGCAAATCGCCATTGTGATGGAAGCGGGGGGATGCACCCGGGCGCAGGCAAAAGCGGCGCTGGAAGCCTGTAACCACCACTGTAAAACGGCGGTACTGATGGTGCTGACAGGGCTGGATGCGTGGAAAGCCCATGAGCTGCTGGCGCAGAATAACGGGTTTATCCGCGTGGCGCTGCAGGAAGCGCCGTAAGATCTTCAGAAAGTAAAAAGGCCGCGATTGCGGCCTTTGGTGTTTTTGGGGGTTAGAACTGGTAGGTCATGCCTACGCCAACGATGTCATCCGTAGAGATGCCATTGGCTTCATAGAAGTATTCATCGTTATCCAGCAGGTTGATTTTGTAATCAACGTATGTGGAGAAGTTTTTATTGAAGCTGTAGGTCATGCCTAGATCGATATAGTTCACCAGATCCATATCACCGTGCTGACCCTGTGGGTGGCTGTGGTTACCCGGATAAGTCATGTCTTTACCTTTGGAGTAAACCCATGCCAGGGAAGGACGCAGACCGAAGTCGAACTGATACTGTGCAACGGCTTCGAAGTTTTGCGTCTCATCAGCAATACCATAATCGCCATATGGCGTCATGTTACGAGTTTGCGCATACATCATCGCCAGATAGATGTTGTTAGCATCGTATTTAGCGCCAATAGTCCACACGTCTGCTTTTTCACCGCCAGCGATAAGCGCGCTATTATGACCTAATCCTTCTTGTTCATTGGTGCGATCAGAAGAGGAGTACGCTGCGCCAAGGCTCAGACCGAAGTCAAAGTCATAAGAGGAAGAAATACCGAAGCCATCACCGTTCTGGAAGCGCACGTCGCTGTGACCGTTTTTGGTGCCTTCCTGATCTTCATCAGCGTTGGAACCTTCATTATTACCCTGATACTGCAGCGCAAAATTCAGACCTTCCACCAGACCGAAGAAATCTGTGTTACGGTAGGTTGCCAGACCGTTAGCACGGCCGTTCATGAAGTTATCGGTCCAGGTGTAAGAATCACCACCAAATATCGGCAGCATATCGGTCCAGGCTTCGACGTCATACACGACACCGTAATTACGGCCATAATCGAATGAACCGTATTCGCCATATTTCAGGCCTGCATACGCCAGACGGTTAAATGATTTATCGCCTGCAGATTCGGTATTATTCGCGTAGGTTTTATATTCCCACTGGCCGTAACCGATCAGATCGTGGGTGATCTGGGTTTCGCCTTTGAAACCAATCTGTACGTAGGTTTCATCGCCGTCGTCGCCCGGGTTGTCAGAGAAGGTATGACGCGCATCAACTTTGCCGTACAGGTCAACTTTGTTGCCATTTTTGTTATACATTTCAGCCGCATTTGCTGCGCCAGTCATTAATAATGCGGGTACAAGAATAGCCAGAACTTTTCTTTTCATTATATATTCCCTTGAAAGATAATTTATATGAATATATGTAATCACTCTCCGCAATTACAGCGTCGATACTATTCCAGCTATTGATTTTTAGTTTCAAAAATAAATGTAATTAAATCCGTTTAAATATTGCAAAATATTTCTATCAATCTCTTTATTTTTCTTGTGAATTAATTGTTTGATTTAATGTGGTGTAATTATTATTAAGTATTTCGAGCTTCTATTTATTAATTCATTTAATTAGGTTGTGTTATAGTTCAGGCTCATATTTCACGACAGGGCATCACGATGGAACTGACGCAGTGGCAACAGCGTTTTGAACGCTGGCTCGACGAAAACCACACCTCTGACGATGCTGCGCATGATATTTCGCACTTTCGTCGCGTCTGGAAAACGGCGCAAAAAATCATGTCTCGCCAGACCGCCGATCCGCTGGTGGTCCTGACCGCCTGCTATTTCCACGATATCGTTAGCCTGCCGAAAAACCACCCCGAACGCAGCCAGTCATCGCAACTGGCCGCGCGCAAAACCCGCGACATTTTGCAGCGCGATTTCCCGGATTTCCCCTCGGAGCACTATGCAGGCGTTGCACATGCCATTGAGGCGCACAGCTTCAGCGCCGGGATCGCGCCGCAGAGCGTGGAAGCGAAAATAGTCCAGGATGCTGACCGGCTGGAAGCACTAGGGGCTATCGGCCTCGCGCGCGTCTTTGCCGTCTCGGGCGCACTGGGCGTGGCGCTGTTTGACGCAGACGATCCCTTTGCCGATGCGCGTACGCTTGATGACCGGGCATTTGCCCTCGACCATTTTCAGACCAAACTGCTGCGACTGCCTGATACCATGCAAACGGAAATGGGTCGCGAGCTGGCACGGCACAACGCTGATTTCCTGATCCAGTTTATGGCGAAACTCAGCGCCGAATTGCACGGCGACTGCATCGGGCTGGATAGCCAGGTGATGAACCGCTTCCGTCGCAGTTTGCATGAATGAACTGTGGTAATCTGTCTCCAGACTTTATTCTCCGGTTAAAAGAATGCAGGAAAAACGATCAGTGACTGAGCCCGCGCCTGAGCAGGCTGAGAAATCAACGGCAACGGTGCAGGCGTTACTGCGTCAGCTGTTGGATATCTATGATGCTAAAACGCTGGCCAATCTGCTGGTGGCGCGCGGTGAGAACCACTGGAGCCCGGCCATTCTTAAACGGCTGGTGACCAGCGAGCGGGCAGGGCGTCGCCTGAGTGAAGGCGAGTTTCGTTATCTGCAAAACCTGCTTCCACGTCCTTCCGCTGCGCACCCGAACTATGCTTTCCGCTTTATCGATCTGTTCGCCGGTATCGGCGGCATCCGACACGGCTTTGAAGCTATCGGGGGTCAGTGCGTGTTTACCAGCGAGTGGAACAAACATGCCGTACGAACCTACAAGGCCAACTGGTATTGCGATCCGCAGGCGCATCATTTCAACGCCGACATCCGCGATGTCACCCTGAGCCATAAAAGCGGTGTCAGCGATGAACAGGCCGCCGAACATATTCGCCAGACCATCCCGGCGCATGATGTGCTGCTGGCTGGCTTCCCGTGCCAGCCTTTCTCGCTGGCCGGCGTCTCAAAAAAGAACGCCCTCGGACGCGCCCACGGTTTCGCCTGCGATACCCAGGGAACGCTGTTTTTTGACGTAGCCCGTATCATTGACGCCCGCCGCCCGGCCATTTTCGTGCTGGAAAACGTTAAGAATTTAAAAAGCCACGACGGCGGGAAAACCTTCCGCATTATCATGCAAACGCTGGATGAGCTGGGTTATGACGTGGCCGATGCCCAGGACATGGGCGCAGATGACCCAAAAATCATTGATGGTAAACATTTCCTGCCCCAGCATCGCGAACGCATCGTGCTGGTGGGTTTCCGCCGCGATCTCAATCTGAAGGGCGATTTCACCCTGCGGGATATCCCGTCTCTCTACCCCGAGCGCCGTCCCACCGTGGCCGACCTGCTGGAGCCTGTCGTTGATGCGAAGTTCATCCTCACCCCGGTGCTGTGGAAATACCTCTACCGCTATGCCAAGAAACATCAGGCGAAGGGCAACGGCTTCGGCTTCGGGATGGTAGATCCGAACGATCCGCACAGCGTGACGCGCACGCTCTCCGCGCGTTACTACAAAGACGGCGCGGAAATCCTTATCGACAGAGGCTGGGACAAGGCGCTGGGCGAAAAAGATTTCGACGATCCGCTCAACCAGCGTCACCGTCCGCGACGCTTAACGCCGCGGGAGTGTGCCCGGTTGATGGGCTTTGAGACGCCACAGGGTTATCGCTTCCGCATTCCCGTTTCGGACACCCAGGCGTACCGTCAGTTTGGCAACTCGGTAGTGGTGCCGGCGTTCGCGGCCGTGGCAAAACTGCTGGCCTCGCGCATCAGACAGGCGGTGGCACTTCGTCAGGGTGAGGCCGTCAATGACGGATGTTCACAATAAGGCGACGCGCAGTAAAAACATGCGTGCCATCGGCACGCGTGACACCGCCATAGAAAAGCGCGTGGCCGCGCTGCTGACGCAGGCGGGGTTTGATTTCCGCGTGCAGGATGCCGCCCTCGCGGGGCGCCCCGATTTCGTCATCGACGCCTGGCAGTGCATCATCTTTACCCACGGCTGTTTCTGGCATCATCACGACTGCTACCTGTTTAAAGTCCCGGCGACGCGCACCGACTTCTGGCTGGAAAAGATTGGCAAGAACGTTGAACGCGACAGGCGGGATCTGACCACGCTGATGGCGCAGGGCTGGCGGGTGCTGATCGTCTGGGAGTGTGCGCTGAGAGGCAGATTAAAGCTGAACGACGTTGAACTGTCGGAACGGCTGGAAGAGTGGATCTGCGGCGGCGGTCAGACCGCGCAGATCGACACGCAGGGGATTCACCTGCTCACGGTTTCTCCGCCTCGCAAGGCGTAACGACCGGTTTTGCTGGCAGCAAATATTTGCCCAGGGTGACCAGCACGACGGCAAACACAATGATCCCCAACGCCAGCCATTCAACGGCAGAGAGCGTTTCCCCACCTAATCCCGTCCCAAGCAGTACGGCCACCACCGGGTTAACATAGGCGTAGCTGGTGGCAACCGCCGGGGAGACGTTGCGGATCAGGAACATGTAGGCGTTAATGGCGATGATTGAGCCAAACAGCGCCAGATACCCTACCGCGAGAAAGCCCGACAGGTCAGGCAGCGTGGTCAGCTTTTCTCCCGTCAACGCCGAGGCGAGCAGTAGAACAATCCCCGCGGCGAGCATCTCAATTGCGCCAGCCATCATGCCGGTGGGGAGCGTGATACGTGAACCGTATACCGAGCCAAACGCCCAGCTCATGGAGCCTATCAGGATAATCACTGCGCCCCACGGGTTCCCGCTCAGGTTCCCGCCGCTGTTGAGCAGAATAATACCGGCGAGTCCGATACCAATTCCCAGCCATTCCAGCTTGCGGGTGCGGATGCCGAAAAGGCGGCTGAAGCAGAGGGTAAAGAGCGGCACGGTGGCAACGACCACGGCGGCGATCCCGGACGGCACATTCTGGTGCTCGGCAATCGTTACAAATCCATTTCCTACCGCCAGCAGCAGCAGGCCGATTAGCGCGGCATTCAGCAGCGGACGCAGCGGGGGAAGCTTGTGGCCGCGCAGAAGCAGGAACGCGAGCAGCAGGACGCCTGCCGAAAGGAAGCGAATGCCCGCCATCATCAGGGGTGGCCAGCTTTCCACGCCGATGCGAATGACAAAGTAGGTTGAACCCCAGATGATATACAGCGAAAAGAGTGCCCCGATGAGCGGTAGCAATTGCCGGAAACGCATAATCCCTCACGACGTAATAAAAAGTTCGCTGATAGTAAACGCGAAAACTATCGCGCTGGCGAGCCCTTTAATTGTGTAGTTGATGTGAATTTTTTGTTGACGTGAGGAGCCTGTTTCCGGCTTTGTACTTTTGCTCCATACTATTCACTTAATTACCAAAAAATGAAGGATTAAGATTTTGGCAGGAAGTAGCTTATTAACATTGCTGGATGATATTGCCACCTTACTGGATGACATTTCGGTGATGGGGAAACTGGCGGCGAAGAAAACCGCCGGCGTGCTGGGAGATGATTTGTCGCTGAACGCCCAGCAGGTGAGTGGGGTGAGGGCCAACCGTGAACTGCCGGTGGTGTGGGGGGTAGCAAAAGGCTCCTTCCTCAATAAGGTGATTCTGGTGCCGCTGGCGCTGCTCATCAGCGCGTTCATTCCGTGGGCGATAACGCCGCTATTGATGATTGGCGGGGCATTTCTCTGCTTTGAGGGCGTTGAGAAGGTTCTGCACTCCTTTAGCGCGCGCAAGGAGAGCGATACCCCGGAGATGCGTCAGCAGCGTCTTGAAGCGCTGGCCGCTCAGGATCCGAAGACCTTCGAGCGTGATAAAGTCAAAGGCGCCATTCGCACTGACTTTATTCTGTCCGCTGAAATTGTCGCCATTACGCTGGGCATTGTCTCTGACGCGCCGCTCCTGAATCAGGTGCTGATCCTCTCCGGCATTGCTCTTCTGGTGACGGTAGGTGTCTACGGCCTGGTGGGATTGATCGTGAAGCTGGATGACATCGGCTACTGGCTGGAGACGAAATCGAGCGCGGTAGCGAAAGGCATCGGCAAGAGCTTACTGGTGCTGGCCCCGTGGCTGATGAAGAGTTTGTCCGTGGTGGGCACGCTGGCGATGTTCCTCGTCGGCGGCGGGATTGTGGTTCACGGCATTGCCCCGCTGCACCATGCTATCGAACATTTCTCCGCCACACAGGGGGCGGTTGTCGCGGCGATGCTGCCCACGCTGCTGAATCTGGTGCTGGGCTTTATCATTGGCGCCATCGTGGTTGCGGCGGTAAAAGGGGTTGAGAAACTCCGCGGTACGTCGCACTAATTGTTACCCGGTGCGGGATGCAAAAAGACCATTCCTCGTCTAAATTGAAACAGTTTCACCCTGATACAGGAGGCAGGTATGGTCTTTTTGGTCAGTGATGAAGTTAAGCCGAAGAAGGGCGGTCCACGTATGATTGTGACCGGGTATTCCAGCGGAATGGTGGAATGTCGGTGGCACGATGGCTACGGCATCAAGCGGGAAGCATTCCGTGAAGATGAGCTTCAGCCGGGTGACGGACAGCACAAGCGGGACAAGGCTTAATCACGTAACGCCCGGCTTTGCCGGGCGTTTTTATCTCAGGGTGTAGGGCAGTGATCAGGGAGTGTGTGTGCAGCGCGATACCTTTGTTGTGAGACAATCTTTTTTGCAATGGCTGCATAAACGTAGCAATCCGGGGCTGATTGTTAATCTCTGTTTTATTGTCGTTCTGGTGTTTTCCACCCTCCTGACCTGGCGCGAAGTGGTGGTCCTGGAAGACGCGTACGTCTCCAGCCAGCGTAACCATCTGGATACGGTGGCCAGTTCGCTGGACAGACAGCTGCAGAACAGCGTGGACAGAATGCTGTTGTTCCGCCAGGGCATGCGCGATGCCATCCAGACGCCGCTGGCCTTTGACGCTTTACAGAGTGCGGTGTCACGCTTCAATACTCTGCGCATACTCCCCACCTGGCAGCTTGCCGTGGATAAAAAACGCACCCTGCCGATAAACGGGGTGTCCGATGCGTTCGTCGAAAAAACGACGCTTCTCAACCGCGACGCGGAGCGCATCAGCAATGAAATTTCTGCCGCGCTGGAAGTGGGGTATCTGCTCCGGCTGGCCTCATCAAGAGCGCAGACGGAATCGCGGGTGAACTACGTCTCCCGCGCCGGGTTTTATCTCTCTACCGACACGCCGGAGCAGGCGGGTGACATTACCTCCCGCTATTACCATCTGGTCACGCAAGCCTGGTTCACCGAGCAGTCAGAACGCAACAACCGCGCACGCGCGGTGCGCTGGTTTATCTCCACGCCCTCCGCATGGACCGGCGATGAACGCGCGATCACCGCCAGCGTCCCCATCTATTTTGATCATTACTGGTATGGCGTGGTGGCGATGGATTTCACACTGGGCACGATGCAACGCCTGCTGGCTGACGCGACGGAAGACAGAACGGAAGGGGAGTATCAGCTGTACGACACCCGGCTCAATTTGATTGCCACCTCTGCCCATGCGGGTAACCCGGTTAACCACTTTGACGAACGCGAAACGGCGCAGATTGCCCAGGCGATTGAACATGATACCGGCGGCGGCATCCGCCTTGGAAGCCGTTTTATTAGCTGGGAGCGGCTCGATCACTTCGATGGCGTCGTTCTGCGGATCCACACCCTGCATGAAGGGGTGCAGGACGACTTCGGCAGCATCAGTATTGTGCTGGCGCTGCTGTGGGCGCTGTTTACCGCCATGCTATTGATCTCGTGGCTGGTGATCCGTCGGATGGTAAGTAACATGTATACGCTTCAGCATTCGCTGCAGTGGCAGGCCTGGCACGATCCGCTTACCCGGCTGAATAATCGCGGCGCGCTGTTCGACCGCGCAAAAATGCTGGCGGAAACCTGTCGCCAGCAGTCGCTGCCCTTCTCGGTGATTCAGATCGATCTCGACCATTTTAAAAGCATCAACGACCGTTTCGGCCATCAGGCCGGTGATAAGGTGCTGTCCCATACGGCAGGGCTGATTACCACCGGATTACGCAAAAACGATGTCGCAGGGCGTGTCGGCGGGGAAGAGTTTTGTGTCGCCCTGCCGGGGATTAGCCTGGAGGAGGCGAGAGGGGTCGCGGAACGTATTCGTTGCCGCATCAACAGCAAGGAGATTCTGGTGAAGAAGAGCACGACCCTGCGCATCAGCGCGTCGCTGGGCGTCAGCAGCGCGGATGAAAAGGGGAATTACGATTTTGAACAACTGCAGTCCGTGGCGGACGCCCGCTTATACCAGGCTAAACAGACCGGGCGTAACCGCGTTGTGTGGCGGGATCAGGAGAGGAAGTGATCCAGCCCTTCGTGCCAGCCCGCGGGACCGGGTTGTTGGGTGTGATAAACCCGCGCGGGATTATCGTCCCGTAGCGTGATGCCCTGACGGTTAATGCCTTTAATCACTACCGCGTAATCCATGCTGTCCAGCAGCGGCGCATCATTGGGGCCATCACCGAGTCCCAGCGTCGTGGGTTCGATCGCCTCCTGCTCACGGTACTGCTCAATCAGCCAGTTAACCGCCACGTTTTTACCGCAGCGGGCGTCAAGAATATGCCAGAACCGCGCCCCCTGCAGACATTGCAGACCGCTACGCGCCAGCGCCTCTTCAAACTGGACCATTTTCTCGTCGCTGTCGCGCCAGATGAGCGTGACCGAGGCTTCCTGCCTGCGGGCCAGCCCAGAGCGATAGCGCGTCAGGCCGGTCCACTCGCTGATAACGCGATCGTCCACGTCGTCAAAGGTGGTGAACTTAACGCCCGTCTCGAGGCGGATTTGCTCGATCCGCGGTCGAATATCCCGGTGTGACATTCCTCTAATCTGACGCGGCACCTTTTCCCACCGCACGTCTGGCTGAATAACCGCGCCGTTCTCGGCAATAAACGGCAGACCTTCCAGACCCAGATCCTGCTGAATGTCCAGCATCTCGGCCGCCGTTTTGCTGCTACAGAGAATGAGCGGAACCTGGTTATCCAGCAGCCTGTCCAGCCAGGGCAGCGCGGGCAGCCACTCGTAGGTATGGATATCGAGCAACGAGCCGTCCAGATCGGAAAAAATCAGCAAGGTATCCCGCAGTGAAGGCATACAGACTCCTGGTAACGGTGGCGTCGCTTTCTAAGAAAATTCCTAAAAAATAGCCGAGGTAAAAACCGGAACAATGAGAACGGACCCTGGCAAACCCGCATTCGGCGTAAGTTGCTGCTCATAACCAAATGCATAATGCTGAAAATAATATATTCATTATAAGAATATATGCTTGTCAGACAAATTCGTTGGGGATAGTGTGGCATATACATCAGATTTCCTGGTGTAACGAATTTTCAAGTGCTTCTTGCAAAAGCAAGTTTTGATCCCGGCCATCCCCATGACCGGGATTTTTTTCGCCCTACCGATTGGCTTCAGACACGCTAAAGTCGTGAATATCCAATTCGAAGGCCTCCGCCAGCTCACGATAGGTGTGATAGTCCCTTCCGTTGACAATGACCCGGTCTGAATTGTCGTCCGTCCGGCGGACTTCTGACTCACTGATCTCATTGATGGCGGCCAGCAGGGCATCGACATCCACCTCGACTTCGCGCTTGATGGTGTCGCTGTACTCTTTATCGGTCTTCATTACGGGGCTCCTCATTCAACCTTCAACGCGGTCCAACGGTAAGTATAGCCTGTGTATAAAAACGCCATTCACACCGGGCAGCGATGTGCGTTTTTGCGTTTTGTTCTACACTGGCTCAAAACCAGAGGAGGAATGTATGAAGGTCAACGATCGGGTCACCGTTAAAACGGACGGTGGGCCGCGCCGCCCGGGTGTGGTGCTGGCAATTGAAGAGTTTAGTGAAGGGACAATGTACCTGGTCTCACTGGAAGACTACCCGCTCGGCATCTGGTTTTTTAACGAACTGGGGCATCCGGATGGGATTTTTGTCGAGAAAGCCGACTAACACGGCGTCGGGTCGCGCTTTGCGTGCCCGACCGCCTGTACAAAAGCAAAAATCTCTGGCCAGGCCAGAGATCAAAGGTAGGGTGCACAGGGTCTTTTCTTAAGCGACTAACGCATGTTGACGAAAATCCCGTTCGTCACATTATCGGTCAGGCGTACCACGTGGTAGATCACTTGCTTATTATGCGTTTTAATTTTCCTTTTAATATTTCCTTTGTGTGACGAAACGGTTTTAGCTTTAATATTCATCTGGTCGGAGATCTGAATAGTTCCCTGACCCGCCATCCACATTCGCAGCATACTTGATTCAGTCCTGCTTAATGATAGGGTGGGTAAGTTAACCGCTCCTACATTTTTAACTTCTTTATTCAAATAATCACCCAGAATGTCATCCAGCGACTCGGGTTTAATCGATTTAGAACTGATCAATAAATTTTTACGGACCAACAAATACTCATCGAAATGGATATTTGCGATCGCCATAAAAACAATAAACAGGGTTTTTGGATGCTGATTAATGATTTGCTTAATGTGCTGACTGTTGGCTGGATCGTGAATGAAACAGTCCTCATTAATAAACACCACGCCTGGTTTGAGTTCGTCACAAGCGGCCGCGAGCTCTTCAACGGTGTGTGCATCGTTGATGTCTCTCTTTCTTACCCCTCTGCTTGCCAGGTACCCGGTTAACCCTAGCCGGGTGTAGCTGCATAAATCCATAATGATCGTTGACATGGCATACCCTCACTCAATGCGTAACGATAATTCACCATCTGCCTGAGAGCTCAAAACAGCCATACGGGATGGAAAAAAATAATAAACCTGTGAGCATGACAAAGACTTTCAGGCGGACTCACTATCCCGTAAAGTTACGTATAATTTGCCAGGAATCTTCTTAAAGTAAAGTAAATATTAAGTATTGTGAGGTGGTTAGAAACAATTAAACCGCGTCAGATATATCCTGGAAGATGTTTTTCAGGTTTTATTTTAGGAATATCCTCAGAAAGACAATAGCAACAGTGAGGGCTATTATTTACGAGGCAGCTCGCTGACAATATCCGCTAAGAGGTTGAATATCTCGCCGAATAAATGTTCACAGAACGGAGCGATAAGGGGCATCAGTAATGACATTAATAAAATTCCGACCGTCAGCGTCAGTGGAAAACCAATGACAAACACCGAAAGCTGCGGTGCCATTCTGTTCAGTAAACCTAACGCCAGGTTGACGGTCAGCAGGAGGGTGATGATCGGCAGCGCCAGCATCAGCCCGTTGAGGAAAATCAGCCCTGCAGCGCGGGTCAGCGCCAGAAACGCATTGCTGTTCACCGGATTTTCCCCAATCGGCAGCGTATGGAAGGTGTCCACCAGCATGGAGATGAGCCACAGATGACCGTTGAACGACAGAAACAGCAGCATGGCGAGCAGGTCGATAATGCGCGCCAGCACGGGCATGTTGAGATGACTGCCGGGATCGACAAACGTGGCGAACGATAACCCCATCTGCAGGCCAATCAGTTCCCCCGCGGTACGCACGGCGGCAAACGCGAGCTGCATGGTAAAGCCGACGGCAACGCCAATCATCACCTGCTGCAGAGCCACCCACACCGCGTTCGCCGAGAAAATCGGGATCTCCACCGGGGGAAGGGACGGGGCGACGATAATCGAGATGATAATGCCCAGCCCCACTTTGACACGCTTGGGGATCGATTTCTCACTGAGGATCGGGGCAGTGGAGACCAGCGCCATAATGCGCAGCATCGGCCAGAAATAGACGCCGAGCCACTGAACCCACTGGTCGCTGGTGAAGTGCAGCATCGTCAGATCAGCCGATGATATACGGCAGGTTGGTAAACAGGTTGCGCATATAGTCCAGCAACAGGTTCAGCATCCACGGCCCGGCGACAATAATCGCCACGAACACGGCGATGATTTTCGGAATGAACGACAGCGTCATTTCGTTAATCTGCGTGGCGGCCTGAAGAATACTGATAATCAGACCCGTCACCAGCGCGACAAGCAGCAGCGGTGCGGCAACGGCAATGGCGATTTTCATCGCTTCCGTGCCCATCATCATGACCGATTCGGGTGTCATTGCCGTTCCTTAACTGTAGAAGCTCTGCGCCAGCGAACTGACCAGCAGCTGCCAGCCGTCGACCAGCACAAAGAGCATGATCTTAAAGGGCAGGGCGATGGTCGCGGGCGGCACCATCATCATCCCGAGCGCCATCAGCACGCTGGCGATCACCAGATCGATAATCAGGAACGGAATAAAAATGGTAAAGCCAATCTGGAACGCGGTTTTCAGCTCGCTGGTGACATAGGCGGGCAGAAGAATACGCATGGGTACCGCTTCCGGCCCCTGCAGCTCGCCGGTATTGGACAGACGGGCAAAGAGGGCGAGATCCGCTTCGCGCGTCTGGCGCAGCATAAATTCCCGCAGCGGCTGCGCGCCTTTATCCAGCGCCTCCTGCATGGAGATTTTATCTTCGCTGAACGGCTGATAAGCGTCGGTATAAATCTTATCGATCACCGGCGACATAATGAAAAAGGTTAAAAACAGCGCCAGCCCGAGCAGAACCTGGTTTGGCGGGGCGGACGGGGTGCCCAGGGCGTTTCGCAGCAGACCAAAGACGATGATGATGCGGGTGAAGCTGGTCATCATCAGCAGAATGGCCGGAATAAACGTCAACGAGGTGATGAAAACCAGCGTCTGAACCGGAAGTGACCAGCTTTGGCCACCGCCCGCGAGCGGGGTAGATACCAGACCGGGCAGTTGCGCATAAACCGCGGGAGCAAACAGGCCAACGCCCGCAAGCGTCAGGGATAACAAACGGCGCATCAGGATCTCCCGGAACGCTTAAGCAAACTCTTCATGACGGACTGAAAATCCGCAGGGGCCTCTGCGCGCGCGTCCACCTCAACAGGGGCGGGCGGCAGTTTATGTAATAAGTTGATGCTGGAGGCCGTGACGCCCAGGACCAGACGCGCATCCTCCACCTCGACGATGACCACGCGTTCACGTGGCCCCAGCGTGGTGCTGGCGCTGACTTTCAGGCCGCGGGTGCCGGCGGTTTTACCCGCCAGACCAAAGCGCTTCGCCAGCCAGGCGGCGATAAGAATAAAGGCAATAATACCGAACAACGCCCCGCTCACCTGGAGCAGAGGTGAACCGGGAACGGCAGAAGGTTGCGATAGTGTTGCCTGGGTTTTCATGCTTAACGGCTCAGACGACGCATACGTTCAGACGGGGTGATGATGTCGGTGATACGTACGCCGTATTTATCGGCAACCACCACTACCTCACCCTGGGCAATCAAATAACCGTTGATCAGAATATCCAGCGGCTCACCGGCCAGACCGTCAAGGGCGACCACGGAACCCTGCGTCAGGCGCAGCAGCTCTTTAATGGTCATCCGGGTGCGGCCCAGTTCAACGGTCAGCTTAACCGGGATATCCATAATCAGGTCGATGTCCTGCAGCGTGCCGCTGACGTCACCGCCGCCAAGCTGCTGGAAGACGGCATCCGCCGCACTTTTGCTCGGGGTCGCTTTTTGCTCGTTTAACGCGTCAGCCCACAGATCGTCCAGTGCTCCGCTGTTTTCATCGGACGGATTGTTCATGTCACTCATTTGGGCTGTTCCTCATTCAGCGAATTCAAAATCGGGTTGATCAAGTGCTCAACGCGTAACGCATACTGACCGTTAATCGTGCCGTACTGGCTTGTCAGCACGGGGACACCATCCACATGGGCAATAATGCGGTCGGGTTTTTCTATCGGCAAAACATCACCGGGTTGTAATTTCAGGATCTGGGATAACCGCAGCGGGATATCGGCGAAGCTCGCTACCAGCTCAAGCTGTGAATGCTGGACCTGGCGGACCAGATTTTCACGCCAGTTCTGGTCTTCGTTGCGGGAGTTCTCCAGCGGCGGGTTGACCAGCAGCTCGCGCAGCGGTTCGATCATGCTGAACGGCAGGCAGATGTTGAACTCACCGGTCAGGTTACCGATCTCCACGTGGAACGGGGTGTTCACGACGATATCGTTCGGGGAGGTGGTGATATTGGTAAATTTCACCTGCATCTCAGAACGGACGTACTCCACTTCCAGCGGGTTGATCGCTTTCCACGCGTCGCTGTATGACTCCAGCGCCAGCTTCAGCATGCGGTTAATGACGCGCTGTTCGGTGTGGGTGAATTCACGACCTTCTACTTTGGTCGGGAAACGCCCGTCGCCGCCGAACAGGTTATCCACCGCGATGAACACCAGGCTTGGGGAAAACACCACCAGACCGGTGCCGCGCAGCGGCTTCAGATGAATCAGGTTAAGGTTGGTTGGCACCGGCAGATTGCGGGCAAACTCATGATACGGCTGAATGCGGATCGCACCGACCGTGATATCCGGGCTACGACGCAGCAGGTTAAACAGCCCCATACGGAACTGACGTGCAAAACGTTCGTTAATGATCTCCAGCGCCTGCAGACGTTCACGTACCACGCGACGCTGGGTATTCGGGTCATAGGGGCGAATATCGCTATCGCCGCCAATACCCGGTTGCGGATCGTCACTCTTATCGCTGTCGCCGTTGAGCAGCGCATCGATTTCTGCCTGAGAAAGAATACTGTCGCCCATGTCGTTACCGCAGAATGAAAGCTGTGTACAGAACGTCAGTGACTTCCTGCTTAGGTTGACCATTTACCAGCGGGGTCGCCAGCGTTTGTTTAATGGCATCGACCAGCTTTTGCTTGCCAACATCGGTGGCCAGCGCCGAAGCGTCCTGACGAGAGAACAGCAGCAGAAGGCGGCTGCGCACCTCCGGGAGATAATCATTCAGACGCGCGCGGGTGGCTTCATCCTTCAGGCGCAGCGTAATACCGACATACAGCACACGGTCCGCATCACCGAGATTCACGGTGAAGGTGTCCAGAGGGAAAAATACCGGCGCCGGCGGCGGTGCAGGTTCGGCCTTGGCCGCAGCGGTTGAAGGTTCCTGCTGCATACGCCAGTAACTATAGCCCGCGGTAGCGCAGGCGGCGAGCGTGATCAACACCAGCAGCGGGATCCAGATGGAACGCTTACTTTTTTTGGTGATAGCGGAGTCAGTCATCTGATACGAGCTTCCTGTTTCGGTACAGCTTAATAAGGTGATTATCCCGTGTCCTGCTGTCGTCAAAGCGTGGAAAAGACGGGGATAATCACGCTACCTCTGGCGTTTAGGCGAAGATGTCTACGGCACCGTTACCGCGTGCGGCGGATTGCAGGGCCGCAGGGACAGGCAGAAGCTCATCGCTCTCTTCATTAAAACCGCCGGTGTTGCCGGAACGCGAAGCCTGGTGCTGCTGGGAGGAGGACTGCTGCTGCCCGGCAAAGCTCTCGCTGCTGACGCTGCTTTGCGCCAGCTGAATGCCGTTCTCCGCAAGCGAGGTCCGCAGGACCGGCAGGGCCGCCTCCAGTGCCGCCCGGACATGGCTGTGGGCAGAAACCATCTGCAGCTGCGCCTGGTTATCATCCAGTTTAAGTGAAATTTGCACCTGACCCAGATCTTCCGGGTGCAGACGCAGCTCCGCGGTCTGCTGGCCCTGCTTAGTGAACAGCGTGATGTGCTGGCTCAGGGATTGTTGCCATTCGTGGGTACCCAGCGGCTGACTTAACACCGGCGCGGTGGCCACGGTGGCGGCAGGCTGGCTGGTCGCATGGCTGGAGACGATCGGTGCCAGGGTGGCCGTCGGCGACGAGGAGGAGGATGAACTGGCGAGGTCCTGCTTCTCTGCGGTGGCGGTCACAACCGGTGCTGCCGGCGCGTTGGCAGGCAGCGCCGGATCGCTGTTTGTCATCTGCGTCTGGCTTTGATAAGGCGTCGTTATCTGCGCTTTTTCATGGCCGCCCTGCGCCGTGTTCAGCAACGGCTGGGTCGCACCGTTTTGGGCACGCGTTGCGGAACCCAGCGCTGACGGTGCGGTAATATCGTTACGCTCTGTCGCCTGGACGGTGCGGGTCTGCTGGTGCGGCAGCATGGCCATCAGCGCGCTTAATCCGGCCAGCTCCTCTTCGCTCAGCTCGCTTTTGCCGTCATCTTTGCTATTGACCGCATTGAGTGCTTTCAGGGCGTCGCCCTTCGATACCGGTACCAGCCCGGAAACCAGCGTCTCAGGCGAGATGACAGGCGTAGCTTCCTCGCCATTCAGTGACGGCTGACGCGCGAGCAGGTCGGCAATTTTAGCCTGCAGAGCGGTATCGCCTTTGGCCTCCTGAGCCACTTTAGAGAGCTTACTGCCGGCAGCTTTCAGGTCCGCCAGGGTCAGCGGCGCATCGTTGCCCTTGCCCGTTGCCTCCGTCAGGGCGCCCGCCAGCAGAGAGAGAAAGTCTTGCGCACCCTCGGTGCCTTTCCCTGTCTGCGTGCCGCCTGCGAGCTCGCTGTCGCTCATCAGCAGTTGTTGCAGTGTGATCATTCCGGTTTCCTCATTGATGCGCGCTGGGCAAACTCATCCATTTTCTTCTGATCCAGACGGTTTTCCGCCAGGGTCGTTGCGGCGATCTGCCGGTCCTGTAAGGTCTGCCAGGCCTGCAGTCGCTGCTTCTTCTCACGCCAGAAATTCAGCGCAGTATCGACTTTTTGGGTCCACTGGTTCAGCTGCTGGCGGTGCTGTTCTATCGCCTTCTCCAGCGTCTGGATAAACTGCTGATAGTTAATCCAGCGCTGGCTGCCAATGCCCTGTGTCATATCGGTATTGAGGTTGGTGCGATATTCATGCTGATAGTCGATTAACATCTTCAACTGTTCTTCAGCCTGCTGGCACCCGCGTCGCATTGCGCCAAGCTGCAATGCGGCATCATCAACTTCTTTTTCTGCCAGATCTTTCAGCGTTGATAACGCGCTGTTTTGCGCCATGACCTTCGCCCTCCACCTGTGTTACACCTGCGGGAAAATTAGCTCCAGTGCCTGAATGGAATCTTCCCAGTCGGCGCGTTCAAAAATGCCTTGTTGTAAAAATGCCTCCAGCTGCGGCCACAGGTTAATCGCTTTGTCGAGCATCGGGTCGCTGCCTTTGGCATACGCCCCCACACTCACCAGATCGCGGTTACGCTGGAAGCTGGAGAGGAGTTGTTTGAAGTTACGCACGCGGGCGTAGTGCTGCTCGGTTATCAGCGCCGTCATTGCACGGCTGATAGAAGCCTCAATATCAATGGCCGGATAGTGCCCGGCTTCGGCCAGACGACGCGACAGCACAATATGACCGTCAAGGATCGCACGCGCGGAGTCGGCAATCGGATCCTGCTGGTCATCGCCTTCCGTCAGCACCGTGTAAAACGCGGTGATAGAGCCGCCGCCGCTGATGCCGTTCCCCGCACGCTCAACCAGGGCAGGGAGTTTGGCAAAGACCGAAGGCGGGTAGCCTTTGGTGGCCGGTGGCTCACCGATGGCCAGCGCGATTTCACGCTGCGCCATCGCGTAACGGGTCAGGGAATCCATGATCAGCAGCACGTGTTTGCCGCGGTCGCGGAAATCTTCGGCGATACGGGTGGCGTACGCGGCACCCTGCATGCGCAGCAGCGGGGAAACATCCGCCGGTGCGGCGATAACCACCGAGCGGGCGCGGCCTTCCGCACCCAGAATGTTTTCAATAAAGTCTTTTACTTCACGACCACGCTCGCCGATTAGCCCCACGACGATCACATCGGCCTGGGTGTAACGCGCCATCATGCCGAGCAGGACCGATTTACCTACACCTGAGCCGGCGAACAGGCCCATACGTTGCCCACGACCAACGGTCAGCAGAGCGTTAATCGGGCGCACGCCGGTATCCAGCACATGCTCGATAGGGGTACGCTGCAGGGGGTTAAACGGTTGGGTGATCAACGCGCCGGTTTCTGTGGTGTCCGGGGAGGGCAGTCCGTCGAGCGGTTTGCCGCTGCCATCCAGCACGCGACCCAGCAGGGCCGGACCCAGCGGCAGCTGTTTTCCGCTCTGCAGTCCATCGCCGGTGATGTTTTTGGCATACACGCGCGCGCCGGGCAGGATGCCTTCCACCTCTTCAAGCGGCATCAGAAACAGGCGCTGGCCGTTAAATCCGACCACTTCGCTTTCCACTTCCCGCGTTTCCTGGCCATCCTGACGCTCAATCACACAGGTCGCGCCCAGCGGCAGCTGCAGGCCGGTGGCTTCCAGCACCAGACCGGTGGCGCGGGTCAGTCGGCCATAACGACGAACAGATGGCAGCTGCGCCATCTTCGTCTCAAAGTTGTCGAGGGTATTGAGCCAGCGGGTGAGGCGTGCGGTCATCAGACGACTCCCGGTGCCGCCAGGCGGCACAGTTCCTGCCAGCGGGTGGCGACGCTGGCGTCCAGGTCACCCTCATCGGCAGAGACTTTACATCCGCCGTGATGTAGCGTCGGGTCACCGCGCAGACGCCAGCCGTGCAGGCTCAGCGTGGCGCCCAGACTCTCTTCCACGCGCTGCAGGTCGTCCGGATGGACGCGCAGCTGCGGCTTCCCGCTGAACAGCGGCTCCTGCTGCAGCAGGCCCTGAATTTGTTTAATCAGCGCCGTGTTATCTACCACCGGCGTCTGGCCGATCACCTGACGGGCGGCTTCCAGCGCCATCTGCATCAGGCGCGAGGCAATGACGCTGTCCAGCGCGTCCAGCGTATGCTGAAACTCGCTGACCAGCTGCTGCATACGGGCATGGAGCGGCGCCTGCTGCTGGCGCGCCTGATCGATGCCGTGCTCTAACCCTTTCGCCAGACCTTCCTGGTATCCCTGCTCGTGGCCTTTCTGACGGCCTTCGTTCAGACCGGCATTATAGCCCTGCTCATGCGCCTGCATTTGCAGCTGAGCCAGCATCTGTGCCTGCTGTTCTTCTTCGCTCAGCTCGGGCTGTTCGACGTCCGGGTCACTCTCCTCGGTCTGAATCACGGCTGGCGTGAACTCGGAGAGGGGAGGGGCCAGATCGTCCGGCGTCCAGCGCTTCCACGGCAGCTCATTAGACATAGGTGTCGTCTCCGCTGCCAATCACCATCTCGCCGGTTTCTGCCAGACGACGAACAATAAGCAGGATAGCTTTCTGTTCGTTTTCCACCTGAGACAGACGAACCGGGCCGCGGTTGGCAAGGTCGTCGCGCAGGATATCCGCCGCACGCTGGGACATGTTGCGCAGGAACTTCTCGCGCAGCGGCTGCTCGGCACCTTTGAGGGCGATAAGCAGCGACTCGGAATCCACTTCCTGGAGCAGGCGCTGGATGCTGCGGTCGTCCACTTCGACCAGGTTTTCGAACAGGAACATCTCGTCGATGATTTTCTGCGCCAGCTCGCCGTCGAATTCGCGAACCGCGGTAATAACCGCCTCTTCCTGCTGGGTTTTCATCAGGTTGATGATCTCTGCCGCTGTTCTCACGCCGCCCATTTTGCTGCGCTTGAGGTTCTGGCCGTCGAGCAGGTTGTTCAGCACTTCGGTCAGCTCCGCCAGCGCGGCCGGCTGGACACCGCCGAAGGTTGCGATACGCAGCATCACGTCGTGACGCAGACGCTCTTCGAACAGCGCCAGAATATCGGCCGCCTGGCCACGTTTGAGGTGGACAAGAATGGTCGCGATAATCTGCGGGTGCTCGTCGCGAATAAGGTCGGCCGCGCTCTGCGGCTCCATAAAGTTAAGCGTTTCGATACCGCTGGCGGTATCGCGCGTTTCCAGAATATCTTCCAGCAGGCTGGCGGCACGCTCTTCGCCCAGGGCCTTGACCAGCACGGAGCGCAGGTAGTCGTTGGCGTTGACGTTGAGAGCGGCAAACTGTTCTGCTTCCTGCTCAAACTCCGACAGCACTTCGGTCAGCTGTTTGTTGGAGATCTGACGCACGTTGGCCATTGCCGCACTCAGAATTTGCACTTCCCGCTGGGAGAGGTGCTTAAACACCTCTGCCGCGCGATCTTCGCCAATGGTCATCAGCAGGATGACGCTTTTATCGGTGCCCGTAAGCGTATTACTCATGTTCGTTACCCATCCACTGGCGGATGACCAGCGCCACGACGCGCGGATCGTTATCTGACATTTCGCGAATGCGCTGGCTCATCACCTCAGCGCCCATGCGCTGGTTAGCACGGCGCTGCTGCATCTGCTCGTCTTTGCTGAGACGAACTTCAACCGCTTCTTCCACTTCCTGACGCGCGTTCATCTGTTCGCGAGCCGCTTTCTCGGCTTCTGCACGACGCTGGAGCTGAGGACGAACGCCCTTACGCCACAGCAGCCACGCGACAATCAGTACCAGCAGCCAGCGACCTGCGGACATCAGCTGGTCGATAAACGCCTGCTGTTGCCAGAACGGCAGTTCACCACCGGTCTCTTCAACCGAGTTGAACGGTGAGTTCACCACGTTGAGGCTGTCGCCACGCTTCTCGGAGTAACCCATCGCTTCACGGGTCAGGTCTTCGATCTGCTTCATCTGCTCGGCGGTCAGCGGCAGCGGTTTGCCATTCGGCAGCGTTTTGTAGTTCACCACCACGGCGACGGACAGACGCTGAATATCACCGACGTTCAGTTTGGTATGGCGAATCGTGCGGTCCACTTCATAGTTCGTGGTTTCGTTACGGCTGCTGGTACGCGGACCGGCGTTACTGGTCGTTGAGGTTGTCTGCTGATTCTGCTGACCGTTCTGCTGATTGGCCGGCGGGGTGGAGATCGGCGCCGCGTTTGCCGGGGCAGGCTGGTTAGAGAGCGCACCCGGCACGCCGCCAGGATAAGCACCGCCAATCTGTTCGTTAGAGTTGATCTGGCGCGAACGCATGACCGCCTGAGAGGCATCGCCGTTCGGGCTGTACTGCTCTTCGGTCTGTTCTTTATTGGAGAAGTCGATCTGCGCGGTGACCTGCGCATGCACGTTGCTGTTGCCCACCACCGGGCCGAGGATCGCTTCGATACGACGCTGGAGACGGCTTTCTACATCGGCGGCATATTTCAGCTGCGCGTCATTCAGATCGCGACCGGCGGTATTGGATTGCGTCAGCAGGTGGCCACTCTGGTCGACCAGCGTCACGTTACCCGGCGGTAGACCGGCGACGGCGCTGGAGACGAGATGCGTCACCGCGCTGATTTGCCCTTCGTCCAGCGCGCGGCCAGGTTCAAGGTTCACGGTCACGGAAGCGGAAGGCGATTTCTGCTCACGGACAAATAAGGAGGGTTTAGGCATCGCCAGGTGCACACGGGCACTCTTCACCGGGCCTAAGGTTTCAATGGTGCGGGCCAGTTCACCTTCCAGCGCACGCTGGTAGTTCACCTGCTCGCTGAACTGGCTGATACCGAATTTTTCCTGATCCAGCAGCTCAAAGCCCACCGCGCCGCCTTTCGGCAGCCCCTGCTGAGCCAGACGCAGACGGAGTTCGTGTACCTTATCTGCAGGCACTTCCAGCGCGCCCCCGTTATCGGCGAAGCGATAAGGGATGTTCATCTGGGTCAACTGGGTGACGATGGCGCCGCCATCCTGATCGGAAAGGTTACTGTAGAGCGTCCGGTAGTCAGGGCTTTTCGCCCACAGGACCATCGCTACAAGGATCGCAATTGCGGCAGCGCCTGCCACGATCAACGGGATTTTAGGATTCGCGCGAAGGCGGTTCATCCACTCGAGTGATTTATTTTGCGGCGCTGTCGATGCTGTAGCACTCATTGCGCACCTCTTAAATCCTGGTGGTTTACGTTATTCGTGTAGAGAAACAAAACTGACTCCCGGGTCGGCAAACACGACAAAAGTTCCATATTGATGGCACAGCCATTATTTGATGATTCGTGATTTTCTATGCGTCAAATAACCTGGTTTTTTAACGCTATTTACCGCCATTATCTTATTGACAAGCTGTTAGTCTTGACCGCGTAAAAAACCATCCAGGGGAGAGTCATGGCTATTCAGGGTATTGAAGGGGTTATCAGTCAGCTGCAGGCAACCGCGATGACGGCCCGTAATCAGAATGTGGCAGAACAGCAGCCGAGTATTAGCTTTGCCGGGCAACTGCACGCCGCGCTTGACCGTATCAGCGATACCCAGACCGCCGCGCGCACGCAGGCCGAGAAGTTCACCCTCGGCGAGCCGGGCGTGGCGTTAAACGATGTGATGACCGATTTGCAAAAAGCCTCTGTCTCCCTGCAGATGGGGATCCAGGTGCGTAACAAGCTGGTTTCCGCCTATCAAGAGGTGATGGGGATGCAGGTCTAAGACCTGGCGATCTTCGCTGGCAGCCTTAGCGCTTTAATGCCACAATATTTTTTTCTTCGAATGCAGGAAAGATGATGAAAAAAATAGCAATTGCTGGCGCGCTGCTGGCACTGACCGGATGCGTTCAGGTAGATAACTATCAGGACGTGATTAAGCATCCGGTCCCGGCACATCTGGCGGGATACTGGCAGTCAAAAGGGCCGCAGAGCAAAATGGTCAGCACGGAGGCGATTGCCACGTTAGTGGTGACGGAGGAGGGCGATACGCTGGACTGCCGTCAGTGGCAGCGCGTGATTGCTGTGCCGGGTAAAATCATGCTGCGTTCAGACAGCTATTACAACGTGACCCGCAAGCTGGATATCTATCCGCTGGAGCGTGATGGCTCGGTGCTGGAGTACGACGGCATGGAGCTGCAGAAGGTCGACCGCCCAACGGTGGAGTGTGCCGATTACCTGAGCAAAAATCCGCTGGAGAGTAAGCTGCCCTAAGGGTAAAAGCAAAACGGCAACCTCGTTGCCGTTTTTGGTGTTTGCGCCCTCTCCCTGTGGGCTGAGGGATCCCCACAAAATAATGCCTGCACAGACAACCCCCTCTCCCTTGAGGGAGAGGGCTGGGGTGAGGGGGAACATACGGCTGTAGAGGTTATTCCGTTCACTTTATGTTCCTTGCTACTCTGTAACGGCATGACCAGTGAACGTGCCAGGGCGGCTCAATCGCCACCGCCCTGGCGACCCGGGCTCCCGGCGGTAAATCGCCGCTTCGCGGTACCCTCAGCTTATTCCTCCAGGCTATCGGGTCGGGCATGAGCCTGCATCCCTGCAGGCCACGCCCTCTCGGCGCATCCCTGCGCCTCGCCCCGGCCTTACGGAAACGCTTCGGCGATTTACAGCCGGACCAGGGCATCGCTGTAAGTCATTAATTTTGCTGAAGCAACGTTCATCGCTTCAGGTAAAAAATTACTGGGGATTCCTCAGCCCGGTGGGAGAGGGACGGGGGGAGGGCATCAGGCCGCACGTTTCCCGTTCTACAACGCATCCTCAATCACCCACACGCTGACGCTTCCCCCTTTACAGGTAAACGTCCCTTCGCCATCCGCTGCCGTGGTGATGGTTTCTTCGCGATTGCCGAGAAAATCACGCCAGGTTTTATTACCGTAGTTTTCCCCAAGACAAATCACTTTTTCGCCGTCGTCGCCGTTCGACATCACCACCACGCAGCCAGGATCGTCATCGGTGCCGCTGCGGCTGAAGGCGATACAGTTAGGATGGTCAAAAAAGAGCGTCTGCACGCCGTGGGCAAAACGCTGGCGAGCGAGGATCAGCTCATGAAGCTGCTCAATCACTGGCATATCAATATGGTACGTTTCACCGTCTCCCCCGGTATCGTCATAGCTGGCGCCGAAGAGATCGGGATAGAAGACGCTCGGTACACCGTTTTCCCGCAGCAGGATCAACGCGTAGGCCAGCGGTTTAAACCAGGCCTCGACCGGTGCTTCCAGCGCCTGCAACGGCTGGGTGTCATGGTTGGCAACCAGCGTCACCGCATGGAACGGATCGGCTTCCACCAGCGTGCCGGTGAAAATCTGGCTCATGTCGTAATCCCGCCCCTGACGTGACGCTTCGTGGAATTTCATCTGCAGGGGGGCATCAAAGAGCATGGTTTTGCCCTCGACCTGATCGATATAGGCCTGAAGCTTATCCACCTCGTGGGACCAGTATTCCGCCACGATAAATAACGGCTGGGCGGCGACCTCCTGAACGTGTTCAATCCACTCTTTGTAGAACCAGGCGGGAATATGTTTCACGGCATCCAGACGAAAACCGTCGCAGCCGGTCTGTTCCATCACCCAGCGGGCCCAGTATTTGATCTCCTCGGTCACGGCGTGATTGCGAAAATCGATATTCTCGCCCATCAGATAATCGAAGTTACCCATCTCATCATCAACCTGATCGTTCCAGCCGTCGCCGGTGTAGTCGTTGACGATTTTAAAGATGCCGTCTTCATCGGGATTTTCTATATGGTCGACGCCGCTGAAGCATTTGTAATCCCAGATGAACTGCGAATATTGCCCGGCGCGGGCAGGGAAGGTGTAGCGGGTCCAGGCTTCGCACTCAATGACTTCGTCATCAATTTGCGTGCGGTCCTGCTCATTGACGCGCTGAACGCGAACAGGCTCTTTCTCGTCGGCCCCCATTTTGTGATTCACCACCACATCCAGCAGGACGGCAATGTTGTTGCTTTTGAGGGCGTCGATGGCCTCCAGCAGCTGCGCTTTGTCGCCGTATTTGGTGGCAACGCTGCCTTTCTGGTCAAACTCGCCAAGATCGAACAGGTCATACGAATCATAACCCACTGAATAACCCCCGGACGCGCCTTTATAAGCGGGGGGCAGCCAGATCATGTTGATGCCGATTTCGTTAAGGTTGGGGGCTAATGCCGTGACTTCTCGCCACAATTCACCGCCTGCGGGGTAATACCAGTGAAAGCATTGTAACAGGGTGGGGTTTTTCATCATCCTTGCTCCAGAAGCCGGTTAGCTGACTTCTGGAGTATGGATGAAGAAATCATAATTGTGTGTCGCGGGTCAAACTTTCTGGATAAAGAATATTCCCTGACAGCTTTCCATAGGTAGACGTGATGGATTGCTGTTTACCGGTTTGATTAATCAGGCTGCGCAGCTCGTCCATGCGGACTTTCAGCAACGCCTTTAGCGCATTCTCATTTTCGAGGATCATTTCCAGCAGCGCACGCGCTTGCTCAACCTGAGCCGGAGGGCATGACATGATGGGCGTTTGAGAAATCCTTTCCACCAGTTGTACGTAATGCATTTCCTGCTCGATAAGCGCATCCCATTGACCAGAATGTGCAAGATTTAGCATAGCAATGCTCTGAGCATGTAACGCCTGCCAGTGGCTAAGCGCTGCGCTGGGAGTATTCATCAAAATTATCCTGAAATAGAGGACGCATTGGGGCCGATTTGCTTCCATGCATCCGCAATGTTGTTTAATAAACCCTCGACTTCAACAATTGCGTCAACGTCGTTACTGACATTCGCCAGCAACAAACGTCGAACCATATATTCGTACAAGGAGGCAAGATTACCCGACAACTCGCTCTCAACCTCCATGTTCAGTCCTGCTTTTAAACCGTTGTCGATGATGTTGATGGCTTTGGATAACGCTTCGCCTTTTTCACGAATTTGTCCGGCTTCCATGAACAAACGCGCGCGGACAAGGGCGCTATGCGCCCCGTCGAACAACATGACAATCAGCTGGTGTGGACTGGCATTCATAACTGCGCTTTCGACTCCTATCTGCTGATAGGATTGAACACCAGAGGTGTTATACATATCCACTCCTCAATGCGACGACTATTTCTGTGAGAACTGTTGTGTCAGGTAGTTGGCCGTACTGGTCATTTTGGTGACTAATACGTCCAGGCTGGTGAACTGCGTTTTGTAACGCGCCATGGTCGCTTCAATTTGGGCATCCATGGCATCGTAACGTTCACCCAGCGTTTTCAGCGTTTTGTTGATCCCGTCTTTCGCGTTCTGGATCACCCCGGCGCTGCCGGTACTGGTGCTGAGCATGGAGGTCAGCGTGTTATTCATCTGGGTCGCCATGCCGGTTTTCTTTCCGTCACCGACGAAATACTGCTGTACGGCGTTCGGGTTGTCGGTCAGCGCTTTTTTCAGCTTATCGGTATCCACTTTCAGGTTACCGACAGTGCCGTCCGCGCCTTTCACCGGATCCTGGGTAATCCCCAACTGGGCCATGATCTGAACCGAGCCGGCCTGGACTTCGGTCAGCAGACCGCGTAGCTGAGACTGGATCCCACGCACGTTAGCATCACCGACCAGCGCGCCGTTGCTGGTGGACTGGCTGCCCGAACCGGCATCAACCGGAACATACTTCGTCAGGCTGTTAATCGTGGACTGCAGCGAGTTGTACGCTGTAACCCAGTCGGTGATCGCTTTCTGGTTGGCATCCGTTGCGCGTGTAATCTCAAGGGTTTCATCCGCTTTGCTCTCGGCCTTCACCGAGAAGGTGATCCCAGGCAGCGCATCGGTAATGGTATTCGACTGACGCTCGATCGAAATGTCGTTCACCACCACAATGGCGTTCTGTGCGGCGGTGTTCACCGTCAGGGCACCCGTTTTGGTGGTTGAATCGTAGCCAATTGCGCTTTGCAGCTTGTCATCGCCGGTCACGGTGATGGTCATCGCCCCATCCGTACCGGTGGTTTTTGATGACAGCATCAGGCGGTAATCACCATCTTTCGCTTTAATCACGCTGGCGGTGACGTTGCCGTTTGCTTTATTAATCGCACTCGCGATCCCTGCCAGGGAGGTATCGCCATCTGCCAGGGTCACCTCTAAAGGTGTCTTGGTACCCGGCTGGGTGATGGTGATTTTACGCGTCGTCCCTGTCGTATCGCCCAGCAGATCCGTGTTGTTGGCATAGGAGCCCGTCGTGAGCGCCTGTGCTTTTGCCACCTGGTTGACGTTGACAACATAGGAACCTACGGACGCGTCCGCCGTGGTTGTGGCAGTAAAGGCCGTGTTAGTGCTGGAAACGGACGTTGAGTTCCAGGTGGTTGCTTTACCCAGCGCAGCCGTCGCAGTCTGCAGCGAAGTCATGGCGCTCTGCAGTTTGCCGTAAGCGCTTAACTGTGCGTTATACGTTGATTGCTGGGAAGTAATCGTCGTCAGCTTGGTTTTCTCTGCTGCTTCCAACTGATTATATAAATCCCCGAGTCCTGCAGAACCTATCCCGAGGTTGCTGATAGTAGCCATGCATATTTTCCTTAAAATACGAAAGTAGTTCAGGACTCTTATCGGCCTCTTACCGCAAAAGTTTACGATGGTGAGAAAAAAATAATCCACAGAATAGACACGTCCTGGCGGGGTTAATGAAAGGATTGCACTTTAGGCACGCGATACGCGTATTAAAAACGGGGATAAGCAAGCGTCCTGTTGATCATCTTTTTATGCATTTAAAAAGCGTAAATAATATTCCCCTGGCGGGCCTTAATGGCTTTTTTAAAAATAAAATCATTGTAAAACAGTGTGTTATAATTTTTTCAAAATTGGTTCTAAAGTCTTTTGGGGACCCGTCGATAACCTTGTTGACGGTGAGAGACGCTGTGAGTGTTAGGCACCGGACCTAAAACCCAATTTTTGAAGGAAAGAAAATTATGGCAGTTATCAATACTAACCTGTTGTCCCTGACTACTCAGAACAACCTGAACAAATCTCAGTCTTCTCTGGGCACTGCTATTGAGCGTCTGTCTTCAGGTCTGCGTATCAACAGCGCGAAAGACGATGCCGCTGGCCAGGCGATTGCAAACCGCATGACCGCTCAGATCAAAGGTATGACTCAGGCAGCACGTAACGCCAACGACGGTATCTCCATGGCGCAGACTGCTGAAGGTTCTCTGAACGAAATCAACAACAACTTGCAGCGTGTTCGTGAGCTGGCTGTTCAGGCAAGCAACGGTACCAACAGCACATCTGACCTGGCCTCTCTGCAGGATGAAGTTACAGCACGTCTGGAGGAAATCGATCGCGTAGCGGGCAAAACTGACTTCAACGGTATCAAACTGCTCGACGGTTCTGCAGGTGCTTCTGGTGTGGTTAAAATTCAGGTTGGCGCAAACGACCAAGACACCATAGATCTTGACCTGAGCGGTGCTAAAGCGGACTCTGCTACTCTGGGTGTGAAAAACATCAACCTTAAATCCATGCAGTCTACCGATCTGGCAACTATCGATGCCGCTATCGCTACAGTTGATAAAGCACGTTCTGGCCTGGGTGCGGTGCAGAACCGTTTCACTTCTGCAATCAACAACCTGAACAACACCTCTAATAACCTGTCTGCTGCTCAGTCCCGTATCCAGGATGCTGACTACGCAACTGAAGTTTCCAACATGTCCCGCGCGCAGATCCTGCAGCAGGCTGGTACTTCTGTTCTTTCTCAGGCAAACCAGGTTCCACAGACTGTTCTGTCTCTGCTGCGTTAATAAATTTTTAGTTCTTATATTCAAAAAGCCAACCTAAAGGTTGGCTTTTTTTGTGCACTGAAAACCCCCAGCTAGGCTGGGGGTTCCGGAAAGCTTTCAGCTATGAGTCAGTTATAAAAAAACCTTTTGATTTGTTAAAACAACTGCGGTCTGGCAACTGCAAGAGAGAAACAAAAAATCAAAAGGGGGTCCCAATGGGGGACGAAAAGAGCTTAGCGCACACCCGATGGAACTGTAAATATCACATAGTCTTTGCACCAAAGTACCGCAGACAGGCGTTCTACGGAGAGAAACGTAGAGCGATAGGAGCGATTTTAAGAAAGCTATATGAGGGGAAAAACGTGAATATTCTGGAAGCATAATGCTGTGTGGATCATATCCATATGCTTCTGGAGATCCCACCGAAGATGAGTGTGTCGGGCTTCATGGGGTACTTGAAAGGTAAAAGTAGCCTGATGCTTTACGAGCAGTTTGGCGATTTGAAATTCAAATACAGAAACAGGGAGTTCTGGTGCCGGGGATACTATGTCGATACGGTGGGTAAGAACACGGCGAAGATACAGGACTACATAAAGCACCAGTTGGAAGAGGATAAAATGGGAGAGCAGTTAGCGATCTCGTATCCGGGCAGCCCGTTCACAGGCCGTAAGTAATCCATAGATGCAAAAGATGCAAATATCAGATTGCGATGCGCCTGTTAGGGCGCGGCTGCTAACAGAGCCTTACAGGCGCATATGAAAAACCTCCGGCTATGCCGGAATATATTTATTATTGAATATAGATAATCCCCAGCTAAATAGCTGCGCGGAATTGTAGATCACTTTGAGGGAACTCAGCCCGGATTGTGCGATCTGAACAATCGCCAAAAAGAAACAAACCACCAACCGGACTGAGCGATGCCGATCATAGCACCAATTCCCTGTGACGAACGATGCCTGATGCAAAAAGCAATCCATAAAGCACTGGGCGAATGAAGCACAGTACTTCCGGTTTTTTATGAAGACGAAGTGGATATTCATTTCAATCCCAAAATTGGCGCATACTTGCAGCTTCGCGGCCAGCAAAAGCGAGTCGTTACGCTGGGACAGAATGAAAAATACTTTTTGGCCGGGGCGTTACTTACTGGCAGAGGAAAGTCAGCTACATTGGAGGCAGCTGTAAAATTTCCTCGTTATTTTTAAGTCTATTAAAGCATCTCAAAGTGACATACCGGCGAGCCGAAACCACCACTCTAATCGTGGATAACTATATTATCCATAAAAGCCGTGAGACTCTGTGCTGGCTGAAAGCGAACCCGAAGCTCAGCGTGATTTATCAACCTGTTTACTCAACGTGTGTGAACCACGTAGATCAGTTATGGCAGGCACTTCATGATACGAAAACGCGTAAGCATCAGTGCCGTCGATGTGGCAGTTACTGAAAAAAGGTACGGTATCATATGGAAACCGCCAGCCCATTTCCGGGAGGAAAACCTGGGCTGGCAAAAGAGTAGCGGTATTAGGTGCAGCTATTTAGTCTTCAACTAAATTTGTAGTGGGCTGGCGAAACAGAAAGTGCGAATAAGATCCAACCGATATTAATAACTGAATGTTTTCAAATCCTGGGGGCAAGTCAAACCCAATGAAGATGAGTGTGTCAGATTTAATGAGATATGTGAAAGGCAAAAACAGTCTGATGTTTAACGAGTAGTTAGGTGATCAAAAACTTAAAAAATAGGAATTAAAAGTTCTGGTGTCTGGGACGCTACATGAATAACGTGGGTTAAGCAAGGTAAATATAAAATAGTGATTTTAAGGGGGCTGCGTGAGAGAGGAAATAGTGTTTTCGTAACTTGGTGGCCCATTTTTGGCCAAAAATGATTCGTAATTTTAATTTAAAATTGTGATGCTTTATTTTATTTATTAAAATAAGGATTGTAATGACTTATGTAATTTTATTAAGTTACGCATTCGAGGTTAAATGTTATTTGTGTGGGGTGAGTGGTAATATAAAGGCCACTCACCCCAAGTGACCTTTAATTTCAACCAACAACTGAACCATTATGATTGGTTATTAAACGTTAAGAGATAATATATTGCGAGCTAAAGGTAATTGGGAACTAAAAATATTTACAGGATATTTATCTCTGAATACATTAACAAGCAAAAATAGAAGCTCCTTTTGGGTGATTTAATGATTGCACCAACGCGCAATGAATTTTTCAAGGGAGTAAATGATTTCTATATTTACTGGAAGGCCATAGCGAGCTAAAAGATTGCTGACACGCTGACTCTCACTTCCTCTGTTTTCATCATCATTTTTTATAAGAAAATAATGATAGATAAATGATAGCCATTTTTTCGAACGCTGCTGGTGTAGTTCGTAGTCCTTGTCAGTAATAAGAGCATTTAGAAATTCATCTATATCATCATAGCAATCACTTTCATAGACTCCTCCATGTATACCGAGAACACTTCTTGAAAGAAGTCCCATAGGTTTTTGATAAAAAGCTGCTTCGTACTGAATAGTTGATTGTGTAAAAAGATAGTAATCAGCAGCATTCAGAAGAGTATGTATATTCTCTTCTGTTTTTATAATATAAGGTGAATTAGGTAATTTAATTCCTGTATTATCATATAATGATAGCGGGTGCTCCTGATAAGTTATATAAATTTTTCTTTTGATGCACTGTTTGATTATCGCGTTTATCTTTTCATTAACTTCATCAGTTTTCAGTTTATTGATGGCACGGTATCGACTATTACTATGCTTAACAGCAAGTCCGAGAGGCCCATGATTGAATATCGCGATAATAGCGCTTTTTTCAGGAATACCATACTCTGCTTTGAATCGAACAGTTTCTTTAAAAGCAGTTGAGTGGTACTTTCCGACAAGATTATGCTTATCAAGTACTATGGATTTTAGTTTCTCCCACAATTCAGGTTCAGGCACGTATTTATCATATAAATTCTCTATCATCAAGCTTGTTAATAATTCTGATTGAAGATAATTATCCCCAATATCCATCATCAATGTATTTTTTAGGAATCCACGCTCCATTGACCAAAAAGGGATACCTCTCTGTAATGCAATATTACGTAGAATCCAATTTATTATATCATTACTTTGCCAACCAATTATAGTTGCTGGCTTAATGGCGGTGATCAACTCACTATAAAATGCTATGCCACAATTAGCAATTTCATGTGAAATAGATAGACTACAATGATATTGCGTAGATAATGAGCTAAGAATATCCTCCGTAGCAATAAAATTAGAATTTTGCAGAACAATATTATTGGCATCTTGGTGATATAAATCCGCAATGTGATAGTGTATGGGGATTGTAAAAAAAGACGCATCAGGTAGTTCTGTAGTAGTTGCAACAATTAAATGCATTTGTTTTTTTTGAAGTTCTAAAGACAGAGTTTCCCAGAATAAAAAAACACTATCATCTACTTCAACAGGTATAAAATTAAATGCTAAAACAAGCCCATTGGAGAAAAAATCATCCATTTACAATCTCCGCGTCACAGCTATCGCCAATGGGGCGATATACAATATGAATAACATCATCATTGCGGGAATTGCGAGGTCTGAAGTATAAAATCGAGGTAGGGGTAAGGCCTGTGATTATACCTTTTACCACATCAGCGCCATCTATAAACCAATCATTATTTATAGTTAGCTCTTGCATTTGAGAATCATTGTATATTTTGTATACGAGATTTGTTTTGATTCTGGATACAGAGATCAGTTCTATACCATTATACTTATCATTCAATTTCATTACTATTTCTGCCGTAACTATAGGAATATAGAGAGAGTAACATCCTTCATGAGTATACATAGCGGTTAATTTTTTTGTAACAACAGTAGTGTTGTTAATATAAAGAACATCAACCATTTTCTTGCGGTAGGAAGCATCGGTTAAGGACCAAGTAAGCCCATAGCGATAACTGCTTAGGAGTGCGATAGATTGTTCTATACCACCATAACGTAATTCTGTTGGGGTATTAGTAATATTTATATTGGCATTACTATCAGTTAGTAAAGAAGGTCCGAATTTTTTCATCTGATAATTATGTTTACTTAGATTGTAGAGTGTTGAAGTCTGTTCAGAGCCAAGATTGATATCGAATTTCATATTACTGAAGCAGCGTATTTCGTTTTCTGTTGGGAAATAAATAAAACGGAATAAGTCAATGATTGAGGAAGTAATTTCATACTCCGCTTCGTATGCCAAATTGGTAGCGGGTGAACCGATAAAATATAATGCTTCGTTCTGTATCTCTCTTATTAAAGATAGATGCTTCTGACTGATGCTTGGTTCTTCGCCTACAGGAATACCTTCGTCAGTATAATCTACAGTTGAATTCCTATGAGATGAGCAAAGGGATTCATAAATTGCAATATGGTTTGTCAAGGCTTTTATTGTACGGCAGTCAAAAGTCTCAGGGTTCACCATCCCCGTTCGGTTATTTTTCCATTCTGGGGTATATGAAACAATCATGTAACAACCAGAAATAGTAATAGATAACTCTTCTTGTAAAATTGTTTGCAATAAATTCTGTGTTGTGCCTTCGTAACCTAAATCAACTAATAATAAGTGATCTCCAGCCTTAATTCCCGTACTGTTTATAATGTGTTTAATTAGCTTTTTACGATATTGTTTGGAATTATAAATAATATGCTGTGTATAATTTTCACTGAGAATTATTTTTATTAGCTCACTGATTTTATAGCTTCCTTGGTTAATATTTTTTTTAAGTGGCATCATCTCTTTTTGATTAATACCAAAGTGTTTGGACACTAAATTTAGTGTCTCATCATTAACATATTGATTCGCAATGTCATCATCTATATTATTAAAAAGAGTAATGAGATGGTCACTAACACTTTCTTTTGATATGAAACTTGCGCGAATAGAACACAAACGAGAAATATTAAGATCATGCGTTTCTATTTCCGGGTATAAAATATTAAATGCTGAGCGTGGCATAAAACCATCCCGCATTAAAAAAGCAACTTTTGTATTATTTTTCTTTTTATAATCTTCAAAAATTTTCTTTGCAAAGCTACGCAGCGTTGGACCGAGAACACTCCAGCCAATTAATTTTTGTGGCGATGTATCATCATCGACATTTTCTGAAAACCAACCATGCCACAAGTTAGGGACAGGTGCTTCCTTGCGTAATTTAGGGAAGATGAGAGTCGCTACGCTCTCTCGTTGTCTAAAAACTTTATTTATTTCCTTATGAGTATGGCGAAAATGAATGGCTTCAATGCCCAATTTATTTGGTGAAATAAAATCAGCTGCTTTGTTATCACCGATGTGAATTAACTGCGCAGCAGGTATTTTTTCTTTATTTAAAACTTTACCCCATAGTCCTGTCGTCTTTCCAACACCGTGTTCGCTGGAACAATAGATATCATCAATTAAATCTGAAACTTCAGGTGACAACGATGTTATAATATGCCTTAATTGTGTTTTATTAAAGTAAGTGTCACTGACAATGATGGTTTTATATTTTTTCTCTTTCGCAAGCTTCAATATATTTATGGTTGGCGCATGTAGAAAGCCATGTTTTATTTCTGCGGCAATCTCTTTTTGAATATATTCATCAAGAATGATCGGGTTGTCTAATGGGAATAATTGCTTGTATATTTCAGCTAGATTTACCTCTGAGTGACCACAATTAAGCATTTTTTTCGCGCGTGCACGTTGCTCAGCTTGTACCCGACTGACAATATCTATTGACGGGTCAATGACGGTAAAAACATCTATAGGCGAAGCCGTTTTTCGCCAGAAAAGAGTATCGAAGCAATCAAACGAAATTACTCTGGCATTAGTATCTGCAATATATTCATAAAGTTTAGTTAAAGATGTGTATTCTGCTTTCATGCTCGTCACCTAAGGCAAATGAAGTCTATTGTCGCGGTTACTTGAGCAAAGTTATGCATCGAAAAACGAGGTTAATTACCTTTTGTTCATACGATTCGTGCATGGTGGCGCTTCAACAGTGCTTGAAATTTTTTTAGTCTCCAAATAACCCCTCATTTCACCCACTATTCACCCGATTAAAACCTCTGCAGAATCGGATAATCATGCCGATAACTCAACTAACGCAGGGCTGTTTATCGTGAATTCACTCTATACCGCTGAAGGTGTAATGGATAAACACTCGCTGTGGCAGCGTTATGTCCCGTTGGTGCGTCACGAAGCATTGCGCCTCCAGGTGCGCTTGCCGGCGAGCGTGGAACTCGACGATCTGCTACAGGCGGGCGGTATCGGGTTATTGAATGCAGTTGACCGATACGACGCTCTGCAAGGAACGGCATTTACGACTTACGCAGTTCAGCGTATTCGTGGTGCGATGCTGGACGAGCTGCGCAGCCGTGACTGGGTACCGCGCAGTGTTCGCCGTAACGCACGCGAAGTGGCGCATGCGATGGGGCAGCTGGAACAGGAACTGGGACGCAACGCAACGGAAACCGAAGTGGCGGAACGTCTTGGTATTGCTGTTGAAGAGTATCGTCAGATGTTGCTCGATACCAATAATAGCCAACTCTTCTCCTATGACGAGTGGCGCGAAGAGCATGGCGATAGCATCGAGCTGGTGACGGATGAGCATCAGCAAGAGAACCCGTTACACCATTTAATGGAAGGGAATTTACGCCAGCGCGTGATGGAAGCGATTGACGCTCTGCCGGAACGCGAACAGCTGGTGTTGACCCTTTATTACCAGGAAGAGCTTAACCTCAAAGAGATTGGCGCTGTTCTGGAGGTGGGAGAGTCGCGGGTGAGCCAGTTGCACAGCCAGGCCATCAAACGCTTACGAACCAAACTGGGTAAGTTATAGGTGATTGATTCACCTTAAAAATGCCGCACAACGTATTGACAACCAGGAGTTATCATGACGGTGCAGCAATCTAAAAGACGGCCTTTAAGCCGCTACCTGAAAGACTTTAAACACAGCCAGACGCATTGCGCCCACTGTAACAAGTTACTCGATCGTATCACGCTGGTTCGCCGTGGCGAAATCGTCAATAAGATCGCGATTTCGCGCCTCGACACGTTGATGGACGAAGCAGCATGGCTCGAAGAGCAAAAAGAGTGGGTGGCGCTTTGCCGTTTCTGTGGCGATCTCCACTGCAAAGAGCAAAGCGACTTCTTCGACATTATCGGCTTCAAACAATTCCTGTTTGAACAAACGGAGATGAGCCACGGCACCGTTCGCGAATATGTGGTTCGCCTGCGTCGCCTCGGCCAGCATCTGACCGTAAACAACATTTCCCGCGATCTGCTCAAGACCGGCTATCTGGATGAGAATCTGGAGCCGTGGTTGCCGGCGACCAGCACCAACAACTACCGGATTGCGCTGCGCAAGTACGCGCAATATAAGGTGCAAATGCCGGGAGCGGTGAAGCAGAAAGCCCACGCCGGAACAACTTCTGATATATATTAAAAAAGAATAAGATGTAGCGCAGTCGCCTTTGACGTTGCAGGCGATTTCTCTACACTACGTAAAAATTCCACTATATCGGGGTATTTATGAAATTTGCACTTCTGGGTCGTCAGGCGCTGATGGGTGTTATGGCCGTTGCGCTGGTTGCGGGCATGAGCGTGAAAACGTTCGCCGCAGAAAACCTGCTGAATAAGGTGAAAGAGCGCGGTACGCTGCTGGTTGGGCTGGAAGGGACGTATCCTCCGTTCAGCTTCCAGGGGGATGACGGTAAGCTGACCGGTTTCGAAGTGGAGTTTGCTGAAGAGCTGGCGAAGCACCTCGGCGTGAAAGCGTCCCTGAAACCGACCAAATGGGACGGCATGCTGGCGTCGCTGGATTCGAAACGTATTGACGTGGTTATTAACCAGGTCACCATTTCTGACGAGCGTAAGAAGAAGTATGACTTCTCCACCCCGTATACCGTGTCCGGTATTCAGGCGCTGGTGAAAAAAGGCAACGAAGGTGGGATTAAAACGGCTGCGGACCTGAAAGGGAAGAAAGTCGGTGTCGGTCTGGGAACCAACTACGAAGAGTGGCTGCGCCAGAACGTGCAGGGCGTGGATATTCGTACCTATGATGATGACCCGACCAAATACCAGGATCTGCGCGTAGGCCGTATTGACGCCATTCTGGTTGACCGCCTGGCCGCACTGGATCTGGTGAAGAAAACCAACAACACGCTGGCGGTGGCCGGTGATGCGTTCTCTCGTCAGGAATCCGGCGTAGCAGTTCGTAAAGGCAACGAAGACCTGGTTAAGGCGATCGACTCCGCAATTGCTGACATGCAAAAAGACGGCAGCCTGAAGGCGCTCTCCGAGAAGTGGTTCGGCGCAGACGTCACCAAATAAGTCTTTGACGTAAAAAAAAGGCGCTTTTAAAAGCGCCTTTTTTATTTCTTACGCGTCTGCGTGCATAATGAAAAATATCACATTTTGTCTGAGTTACCGGAGAACCCATGCCACTACAGAATTTAACGCGCTTTCCTCGTCTGGAGTTTATCGGCGCGCCAACGCCGCTGGAGTACCTGCCGCGATTTTCTGATTATTTAGGGCGCGATATTTTTATTAAGCGTGACGACGTGACGCCGATGGCGATGGGGGGCAACAAGCTGCGCAAGCTGGAGTTTCTGGCGGCGGACGCCCTGCGGGAAGGGGCGGATACGCTGGTCACTGCCGGGGCGATTCAGTCTAACCACGTTCGTCAGACGGCGGCCGTGGCGGCAAAACTTGGGCTGCATTGCGTGGCATTGCTGGAAAACCCGATTGGCACGCGGGCCGAAAACTATCTGACCAACGGTAACCGCCTGCTGCTGGATCTGTTTAACGTGCAGGTTGAGATGGTCGATGCGTTGACCGACCCCACCGCGCAGCTCGATGAACTGGCGACGCGTCTCGAAGCTCAGGGCTTCCGTCCCTACGTCATCCCCGTCGGCGGTTCGAATGCGCTGGGCGCGCTGGGGTATGTGGAAAGCGCGCTGGAAATTGCGCAGCAGTGCGAGGGGGCGGTTAGCCTCTCCTCGGTGGTGGTCGCGTCCGGCAGTGCGGGCACGCATGCCGGGCTGGCGGTAGGGCTGGAGCAACTGCTGCCGGAGGTGGAGTTGATTGGCGTCACGGTGTCCCGCAGCGTCGCGGACCAGAAGCCCAAAGTGGTGGCTCTGCAACAGGCGCTGGCTGAGCAACTGGATCTGCAGGCAAAGGCCGAGATCCTGCTCTGGGATGACTACTTTGCCCCGGGTTATGGCACGCCTAACGAAGAGGGAATGGAAGCGGTTAAGCTGCTGGCGCGCCTCGAAGGCATATTGCTTGATCCTGTCTACACGGGCAAAGCGATGGCCGGACTGATTGATGGCATCGCGCAGAAACGCTTTAAGGATGAAGGGCCGATTTTATTTGTTCATACCGGCGGGGCGCCTGCGCTGTTTGCCTACCATCCTCATGTCTAAAAATCAGGTCGAAAAATAATAATGCAAGAAAGTATTCAACTGGTTATTGATTCGCTGCCTTATCTGCTGAAGGGCGCGGTATTTACATTACAGCTCAGTATTGGCGGGATGTTCTTCGGGCTGGTGCTGGGCTTTGTGCTGGCCTTAATGCGCATGTCGCCCCTCCTGCCGGTACGCTGGCTGGCGCGCTTTTATATCTCCGTATTTCGCGGTACGCCGCTCATCGCCCAGCTCTTCATGATCTACTACGGCTTACCGCAGTTTGGTATCGAGCTGGATCCGATCCCGGCGGCAATGATTGGGCTGTCGCTCAATACCGCGGCGTACACCTCGGAAACCCTGCGTGCGGCTATCTCCTCCATTGATAAAGGGCAGTGGGAGGCCGCGGCCAGTATCGGTATGACCCCGTGGCAGACCCTGCGCCGCGCGATCCTGCCGCAGGCGGCCCGGGTGGCGCTTCCGCCGCTTAGCAACAGCTTCATTAGCCTGGTGAAAGATACTTCACTCGCGGCAACCATTCAGGTGCCGGAGCTGTTCCGTCAGGCGCAGCTGATTACCTCCCGCACGCTTGAAGTTTTCACCATGTATCTTGCCGCCTCGCTGATTTACTGGGTAATCGCGACGGTGCTGTCTGCGCTGCAAAACTACTTCGAAAACCAGCTTAACCGCCAGGAGCGTGATCCAAAATGAGTGCTATCGATGTCAAAAACCTGGTGAAAAAATTCCACGGTCAAACGGTACTTCACGGGATCGACCTGGAAGTCGAGCAGGGCGAAGTGGTGGCGATTATCGGACCGAGTGGGTCAGGAAAGACCACGCTCCTGCGCAGCATTAACCTGCTGGAACAGCCGGAAGGCGGCACTATCCGGGTCGGGGAGATAACGATTGATACCGGCAAATCCATCAGCCAGCAGAAAGGACTGATTCGTCGCCTGCGCCAGCATGTCGGCTTCGTTTTCCAGAACTTCAACCTTTTCCCACACCGAACGGTGCTGGAGAACATTATTGAAGGGCCGGTCATCGTTAAAGGTGAACCGAAAGAGGAAGCGACGGCGCGCGCGCGCGAACTGCTCGCCAAAGTCGGCCTGGCGGGTAAAGAGACCAGCTATCCGCGACGCCTCTCGGGGGGACAACAGCAGCGTGTGGCAATAGCGCGCGCGCTGGCTATGCGCCCGGACGTGATCCTGTTTGATGAACCCACCTCGGCGCTCGACCCGGAACTGGTGGGCGAGGTGCTGAACACCATTCGCCAGTTGGCGCAGGAAAAACGGACGATGGTGATCGTGACCCATGAAATGAGCTTTGCACGCGACGTCGCTGACCGCGCTATCTTCATGGACCAGGGACGCATTGTGGAGCAGGGACCGGCGAAACGCCTGTTTGCCGATCCGCAGCAGCCGCGAACCCGTCTATTCCTTGAAAAATTCCTTATGCAGTAGCATTTTTGCACTAATTTGCTCCAGAAATTTACTCTGGGGCAAATTATTCTCCTCCTTCGCCTGGTTCGATGTTTTTTTATTCCATCCTGCCTGGATAAACCTTATCAATAGTAAAGTTAATTGTGCTATTGCCGATATTTTGTAGTTAGAAATAAGTTTTATGTGTTAGGTTATATTCACCATAATAATGATTATCTTTTCAGAGGCTTCATTTAGTAAGTATGAAGGATTCAGACTTTTTCACCTGGCGACGGGATTGCTTCCTCCGGTTTCAGGAATTGACCTGTGCCGACGAGGTATATCAGGAACTTCAGCGACAAACGCAGGCGCTGGAATTCGATTATTACGCGCTCTGCGTGCGTCATCCCGTGCCATTTACGCGACCGAAGATCTCGTTGCAAACCACTTATCCAAAACAGTGGATGGCGCAATATCATTCCGCGAACTATTTCGCGATTGATCCGGTTTTAAAGGCGGAGAATTTCATTCAGGGTCATCTCCCCTGGACAGACGCATTATTCGCTGATGCGCAGGAATTATGGCATAGCGCACAGGACCACGGTTTACGCACGGGAATAACGCAGTGTCTGATGCTGCCTAATCACGCGCTCGGTTTCCTGTCAGTTTCCCGTACTAGTGTGCAGGATGTGCCGTTCAGGCAGGAAGAAATAGAACTGCGGCTGCAGATGCTGGTGCAAATGGCCTTAACCTCTCTGATGCGTTTTGCAGATGGGATGGTGATGCCACCCGAAATGAAATTCAGTAAACGTGAGCGGGAAATTCTGAAATGGACCGCGGAAGGGAAGACGTCAGCAGAAATAGCGATCATTCTCTCTATCTCGGAGAATACCGTTAACTTCCATCAGAAAAATATGCAGAAGAAATTCAACGCGCCGAACAAGACGCAAATCGCGTGCTACGCGGCGGCAACAGGACTGATCTGAGTAGACAATACGTTCTGCGTGACAGACGAACGAACGGCTGAATGCACTGCACTCAGCCGTTTTTTGTTACTGGCGGTAGGCTTGTTTGATTTGCTTAACGGTGTTCGCAAATACCGCTGATTCAGCCTGGTCTTCCATCTCCGCGATTTGTTTTTCCATTTTAATGATCACACGGCCAGCGTCAGCCTGGCCCATCGCCTGCAGCATCAAGGTCAGCAGTGCTTTCAGGCAGTTTACTTCCTGTGCCAGTTCCTGGTTATTCTCCGCAGTGGCAAATTCAGGTGTGCTCATTTATTTTCCTCATTATTAAACGGCGCTAAAGCGCGACGACGAAAGTCAAGGCGGCGGAGTATACCACAAGCTGAAGCAAAAAATGCAGCGGTTGTTTTTCGTACTTTTACGCGGGTGTTTAATTGCGTAAACAGAACGTACCGGTAAACTGAGCCGCTGTTAATGGCGATTAATTGTATATGCCCGGTTCGTTTGTCGTTAATTATTGTTACAAAAATTTGAGAACTGTTTTTTGGCGGCTAAAGGGTGCAGATTTTTCGTAACTTTTTGAATACAGATGCTTAAAAAAAGGCGCAAAAGCCCTGAATGCACGGACTCGCTTTCCAGGGACTGTACAGGCTAATTTCCAAAAACGAGAGCAGAATCCAATAGCGGGTTTTTTAACGTTTTAATCTTGTGAGGAAAACCGTTAATATAAACCAAATTATCACTCAGTAGCGTTATCCCTATTCTGGAGACATTTCCTTTGATCAACGTCCTTCTTGTTGATGACCACGAACTGGTGCGCGCAGGGATACGACGCATTCTTGAAGATATTAAAGGTATTAAAGTTGCCGGCGAGGCGTGCTGCGGCGAAGACGCGGTAAAATGGTGCCGCACAAATTCCGCCGATGTGGTGTTAATGGATATGAACATGCCCGGTATCGGTGGTCTTGAAGCCACACGCAAAATCGCGCGTACCTTTGTTGATACAAAAGTCATCATGCTGACCGTGCATACCGAAAATCCACTGCCTGCGAAAGTAATGCAGGCGGGTGCCGCAGGTTACCTGAGTAAAGGGGCTGCGCCGCAGGAGGTGGTGAATGCTATCCGTTCCGTGTTCGCCGGACAGCGCTACATTGCGTCCGACATCGCTCAGCAGATGGCGCTGAGTCAGATCGAACCTGAGAAAACCGAATCCCCGTTTGCCAGTTTGTCTGAGCGTGAATTGCAGATTATGCTGATGATCACCAAAGGTCAGAAGGTGAATGAGATTTCGGAACAGCTGAATCTCAGCCCGAAAACGGTGAACAGCTATCGTTATCGCATGTTCAGTAAACTGAACATTCATGGTGATGTTGAACTGACGCATCTGGCCATCCGACATGGTTTGTGTAATGCAGAGACGTTGTTAAGTCAGTGAGTGATGTGTTCGATTCAAAAGCATTTCTGAAAACCGTTACCAGCCAGCCTGGCGTCTATCGCATGTATGACGCTGGCGGTACGGTTATCTACGTGGGGAAGGCGAAAGATCTCAAAAAACGCCTCTCCAGCTATTTTCGCAGCAACCTTGCCTCCCGTAAGACCGAAGCGCTGGTCTCACTTATTCATAATATTGATGTTACCGTCACGCACACTGAGACCGAAGCGCTGCTGCTTGAGCACAACTATATTAAGCTCTACCAGCCGCGTTATAACGTGCTGCTGCGTGATGATAAGTCCTACCCGTTCATTTTCCTGAGCGGCGACACCCATCCTCGCCTCGCCATGCACCGCGGTGCAAAACATGCGAAGGGTGAATATTTTGGGCCGTTCCCGAACGGCTATGCCGTGCGTGAAACGCTGGCGCTGCTGCAAAAAATCTTCCCGATCCGTCAGTGTGAAAACAGCGTCTACCGTAACCGCTCGCGGCCGTGCCTGCAGTACCAGATTGGGCGCTGCCTTGGGCCCTGCGTGGCCGGGCTGGTGAGCGAAGAAGAGTATGCCCAGCAGGTGGAGTACGTGCGCCTGTTTTTAGCCGGAAAAGACGATCAGGTGTTAACCCAGCTGATTGAACGGATGGAAAAGGCCAGCGCCGCGCTGGAATTCGAAGAGGCCGCGCGCATCCGCGACCAGATCCAGGCGGTACGCAGGGTCACGGAAAAACAGTTTGTCTCCAATAGCGGGGACGATCTCGACGTCATCGGCGTGGCCTTTGACGCCGGAATGGCTTGCGTGCACGTTCTCTTTATTCGCCAGGGCAAAGTGCTTGGCAGCCGCAGCTATTTCCCGAAAGTGCCTGGCGGCACCGAACTGGGTGAAGTCGTGGAAACCTTTGTCGGCCAGTTCTATCTGCAGGGGAGCCAGATGCGCACGCTGCCGTCTGAGATCCTGCTTGATTTCAGCCTTGATGATAAAACCCTGCTGGCCGATTCGCTTTCCGAACTTGCCGGCCGTCGGGTCAATGTACAGACCAAACCGCGCGGCGACAGGGCGCGTTATCTGAAGCTGGCGCGCACCAACGCGGCGACGGCACTGACGACGAAACTGTCTCAGCAATCGACGGTAAGCCAGCGTTTAACGGCGCTGGCGACGCTCCTGAAGCTGCCGGAAGTGAAGCGTATGGAGTGTTTCGACATCAGCCATACGATGGGTGAACAGACGGTAGCGTCCTGCGTGGTGTTTGATGCCAATGGCCCACTGCGCGCGGAATACCGTCGCTATAACATCACCGGCATTACGCCGGGAGATGACTATGCGGCGATGAATCAGGTGCTGCGCCGTCGGTATGGTAAAGCGATTGAAGAGAGCAAGATCCCGGATGTGATCCTGATTGACGGTGGGAAAGGGCAGCTCGGCCAGGCGAAAGCGGTCTTTGAATCGCTTGACGTCAGCTGGGATAAAAACCATCCGCTGCTGCTGGGTGTGGCAAAAGGGGCCGATCGTAAAGCCGGTCTGGAGACCCTGTTCTTCGAGCCGGAAGGTGAGGGCTTCAGCCTGCCGCCGGACTCCCCGGCGCTGCACGTCATTCAGCATATTCGCGACGAGTCCCACGACCATGCCATTAGCGGCCATCGCAAAAAACGCGCGAAGGTGAAAAATACCAGTACCCTGGAAACGATTGAGGGCGTGGGGCCGAAACGTCGCCAGATGCTGCTGAAATATATGGGCGGATTGCAAGGATTACTCAACGCCAGTATGGAAGAAATTGCAAAAGTGCCGGGTATTTCGCAAGGGCTGGCAGAAAAGATCTACTACTCGTTGAAACATTGAGGGCTCTGTAGCAACATAGAGCTAAATTTTACTGACAACAAATAGTTACCGTCACTATGCAATATAATATCCCTACGTTGCTCACTCTCTTTCGTGTCGTACTCATTCCATTCTTTGTGCTGGCGTTTTACCTGCCGGTTGTCTGGGCGCCTTTCGCCTGCGCACTGATCTTCCTGATTGCGGCGGTTACCGACTGGTTTGATGGCTATCTGGCCCGTCGCTGGAATCAAAGCACCCGTTTCGGTGCCTTCCTCGATCCGGTAGCGGATAAAGTGATGGTGGCTATCGCGATGGTGCTGGTGGCCGAGCATTATCATACCTGGTGGGTAACACTGCCGGCGGCAACCATGATCGGCCGTGAGATCATCATCTCCGCGCTGCGCGAGTGGATGGCGGAACTGGGGAAACGCAGCAGCGTGGCGGTCTCCTGGATCGGTAAAGTGAAAACAACCGCGCAGATGGCGGCGCTGGTCTGGATGCTCTGGCGTCCAAACGCCTGGGTTGAATGGGCGGGCATTGGTCTGCTGTGGGTGGCGGCAGTGCTGACGTTGTGGTCAATGCTGCAATATTTGAACGCCGCGCGTGGGGATTTGCTTGATCAGTGATCGTTTCGCCGTAATTTTCAGCAAACGATCCGGGGATGCAAAAAATAACGTTGACTCATAACGTCATATCAGTAGAATGCAACGCATCGAACGGCGGCACAGCAAGCCGGACGATAATGAAATCAAGTGGTTAGACGTTTACTTGATGACATGCGGGAATAGCTCAGTTGGTAGAGCACGACCTTGCCAAGGTCGGGGTCGCGAGTTCGAGTCTCGTTTCCCGCTCCAGATTAAAGACATGCGCACTAGCGGGTGTCAGTTTGAAAAGTTTTACGGCGCGTTAGCAAAGCGGTTATGTAGCGGATTGCAAATCCGTCTAGTCCGGTTCGACTCCGGAACGCGCCTCCACTTTCTTCCCGAGCCCGGATGGTGGAATCGGTAGACACAAGGGATTTAAAATCCCTCGGCGTTCGCGCTGTGTGGGTTCAAGTCCCACTCCGGGTACCATGGGAAAACTAGAATAAAATCAATGATAAGCAGTGTCGTATAAACCACCGAAAGGTGGTTTTTTATTGCCCATTTTTCGCCATTCACCATTCTTTCGCCATTCCGTTTCGCCATTCGAAAATTTTTACGGTGAAATGCCTGAGTACAAGTTAAATTTTACTTCAGGTTATACATTCTTGCTCTATGATGGTGTTCGTGCAAGTTAACGAGAAGCCGAACTCGACATTAATACAAGTAAAATATCTCTCTAAGCATAAAATTTAAGGAGAATTTTTAATGCGTGCCTTCACTTCAGTAGTTTTGTTCTTGTGTTGTATTCTCATTCCTGTCCATGCGGAGGGTTGGTACATCAATAAACGTGGTGAGCCGACAGTCATGTCAGATGACGGGTATTGGTACATGCTTCTTTCAAGGTCTGCAAAAGGTGATGTGAATGCTTACCTGCTGCCTCGTAATGGTATCGAGTGTAAAGCATCTGGCAGTTCATCAAGCATGTATGTCAATGGAACTAAATTGCGTTGGTGGCAGAACTGCGACCCGTCTATGGGAATGTATTGGTACGCCTATACACAAGCAGGAATAACTCATCTCATTGGTGAATTTATGCGTCGTCAAACAGTTACCATCCGTGACGGTAGCTTAACAATTGTTTTTTCTGCGGTAGGCTTTAATGACAAAGCCCGACAGTTTATCGACGATCTCGCGGATCCTGGGTTATAAAATGTTAAACATAAGCGATTTTTAAACCTTCAAGTAAATACGCCCTTACTCTAATTCGATAATGCTAACTGAATGTGATTATTCAAATAGGAATGCTTATTTGAAGAGTCTTGGTTCTTTTAGGAACTTGAGGAGGGCATTACTGCCCCCCGACCACCGGTACTACAGAAATTTTTCGGTTATATCTCGCCGTTTGTGATGCATTTTTATGACCTGAAATTTCCTGCTTCTCATGAAGTGTTCCTTCCAGATCGGATATCCCTTTAGCTTTCAGATCATGGAACGTGAAGTTAAATTCGAGCTCAGGAAATTTTTCAGCGGCTAACTTTTTTGCTTTCATCCACTGAGCATTAAATGCATCTCGTGTGTAACGAGAACCTGACGACTGGTGGATCACATACAGGCTTACCATTCCGCTGTTTAACGGAAGTGAATCTGCCAGGGTGACCGCATTAGATAGGCGTACTGTCCAAGCCTTAATCTGACTTACTGCCGTCTTGCTTTGCTGAATTAGAATTCCGTCATCAAGTATCTGACTCTTTTTAAGATCCAGAATGTCACCCTGACGGGCGCAGCATAAATAGGCCAACTCCATGGCAATCTTAACCGGTAACGATGAAACGCTGAAAAGTGCATCATATTCTTTGTCCGTGACGTATCGGGTGCGTGCCTGCTCCTTAAATTGCTTCACACCCTGGCATGGATTCATCTTCACTTTGCCACGCTCATATGCCCACCTGAACACCCTCGACATAAACGCTTTTTCTCGGTTAGCCTGAACCCTGCTTTTAATACCTCTCTTATCCATATACTTCCTGATATGCTCAGGCTTAATGTTGTCCGGTTTCATCTTCCCGAAAACAACATTTACCTTTGCGCCATACTTTCTGTAGTCCTTTCTGGTTTCGGTGGCCAGTTCATGGAAGTCACCAGAGTTAAAGAACTCTTCGCAAAGTGCGTGGAAATTGGAACCTACCTTGATATCGTTGATAAAATTTTCATAGGCTGCCCAGACCTGAGACTTAGTGAGATCGTGGTTGCACAATCTTACTGTTCTTCCGTCAGGCGTTCTGAACTCATAGGCTGATTTGCCGCGGCGAACGCGGGGTGGCATCCAGTTATCATCTGGGTTTTTGCGGATTCTGGGCATTACATGTCCTTAAAGTTTGGTTCTTCTTCCTCTGGATTGTTCACTACCAGCTTGAGGCCTGCAGGGTTAGTTACATGATCCCATGTAGTGCCTGGCCTGCCGTCTTTTCGTGGCACGAAAAATACACCGCTTTCTTTCAGCGCTCGGCACTGAAGAGAAGGGCGACGATAACCAGTAAGCTGATAGAGGTCATCAGGGGTAAGAAAACGTTGGCTTTGTCCGCTCATCGTATAGTTCTCCACTTAACCGGCTGCACCCGGCTATCTCTTATAGAAAATGCAAGATGAGCAACCACCACGAAGCCCATCATTGCAGGAACGACATCTTTTTGTTTCGGTGTAATAGAGCTGGTGGGCCATTTCCTTTGGCATGAGAACAGGCATCGGCACGCGGATGACTAGCTTTTTGAGCCTGTCGATCTCTCCGGCCAGCTCCAGCAGACGGAAGCGGCAATCCTCAGCCTCTTCACGCCACCAGGCTACATCCGCTTTAAGGCGGCGCATGCGCCTCTGTTTTAGTTTGCTCACCATGTCAGCCACCCATAAATCACTGCCATACACAGAATGGCCAACATCACTATGTAGAATGGGTTAGGCATCACGCTTCTCCTTGGGGGGCGCATCCAACATGACGCGCTCCATGCGGCGACCACATGCCAGGCGAACCCGGCGAGCAATTTTCTCGATCACTAAGGCTGGCTTACCGAGCAGTGAGCAGATAATCAGGTTCGGCAGCACCACGGTGATTACGTAACGGTTGAAGGTCACGTCTTCACCTCCTGCTGCTGTGCTGCATAAAGCGCCTGACTACTCCATCCTGACCACAGCGCCCCTTCTGCTCGATCATCATCCTCTGGGCGAACAAGCGTAACTTCGCTTGGATATTTCCTGTGTGACCACAGCCAGGCTACGGGTTCGGCATTGGCTGGTGATGGTGGGGCGGTGTAAAGGCGCTCAATAATGCAGTTTTCAATTTCGAAAGCGTCTGGTTGGCGATGATCCGTATAATCCCAGCTCTCACTACCTATAGCAGCAAGTGTTTTTAACTTTGTTCTGAATGCCACAGCCTCCGCTTTGAGCGTTGCCATCGCTGCAGCATCATTTCGAACATTACGCAGTTCCAGAACGGCAACCTGAACTGCATAAGCGAACATAGCAGTAGGGCGGTCACCTTGTTTTTCACTGTCGCGCTGCATGTTGACCGCAACAGTCATCAGTTCATCCAGTTGTTCGCCGGTCATTGGTTTATTGGCTGTCATGATTATTTTCCTGCTGCAGTTTGTGTTGCTTAACGAAGTGGGCCACGGCCTTTGACTGGCTGGTGACAACCCCATTCAGGATGACATTCTTTCCGCGATAGATTTGCGCTGTGCCGATCTCAATCCCTTCCAGTTTCACGTAAAGCGTTTTGCCTACCACCTCTGTTTCAGGCACTGGCTGTGAAAGGCGGTATGTTTCACGCGCTTCTGCAATCGCTTTGTGTTCATCCATAATGGCCAGCGCTTCTGCAAGGGCAGCGCCTTCTAAAGTGAAAACACCTTCATCACTGATCGTGGCCTGGGCCATCAGCTCAACGAAACGGCGTGCGTTCTTTACGCTGAGTTCCGGAGCGATAGAACTGCGGGTAACTTTCGTTTTGCCCTGGGCAGCCGCTACAGCCTTATCATGCTGTAGAACTTTTCCGGCCTGTTCGCCATACTCCATAACGCGATCAACAGCGACATCGACTGACACAGCACCGGATTTAACTTCCTGCTGAACGTCATGGTTAGCCGTGCTAAGGAGAAGCAACTTCTCTACGGTGGCCACTGACTTGTTAACCAGTTTCGCTATTTCGCTGGTGGTCTGGTTGAAGGCGTTATGCAGCTCCTGGATGACTGCAGCCTGTTCCATATCGGAGAGCGGCAACTGGTTGTTACTTGTCATGATGCGAGCCAGGCGCTGCACATCATTACCGTTGAACGGCATGATGTGAATGCGGTCTACTGGCTTACCAGCCTCAGCGCAGCGAGCATAGCAACGACGGCGACGGTGACCTTCAACAACCCACACACCACCTTCATCACGTGCGATAACTTCCAGCGGTGGAACTGATCCGCCGTTCATCAGGTAAATAAACAGGTCATCATCAGCCTGGCGGGTGCGTTCATCATCTTCACGCTTGTTGAAACCTTCACGAACGTGGATATCTGAAAGAGCGATAAACATCCCGGTATCGGTGCGCTTAATTACACCGGCCTTGGTCATTTGCTTGAATGAGTTAGCCATTAGAGAACAACCTCGTTATTCAGGGAAATGACGACAGGAGCCAACTCACGAAGTTCTCGCTGAGCTTCCAGAAGATGCATGTTGGTAGGCGTTTTTGTGTGGCGCTCTTCGATGCGGTCGCACTCTTTGGCCCAGCAGGTAACATCCTCTCGCAGGGTGGCGTTCTGCTCAGCCAGTTCCTTACGCTGCGCCAACGCTTCACAGAGGGCGACGCTGGTAACATCAAGGCGTGTAGCCAGTTCGTTAACCATCCAGCCGTAAGCGGCAGGGAGGAGAGGGGCGGCCTTACGAGCTGCGTCGATAAGCTGCTCTCTGGTCATGCGTGGTTGTAACTCGGTGACGTTCTGTGTGTTCGTCATGGATAGTTTCTCCGTGTTATACGCGCTCTGCACAGCGCTGAATTTTGGTTGCACGAATCCCGGCACTTGAATGTTGCCAAATTCGTAATTATTCATTAGGTATTAAAAATATTCGCGATTATCAGAACGAACGCGTTCGAGAATAATTTTTGCTTCATCCAAGGTTGGTGCAAGCAAGGCTTTCTCTATCGCTCTGGCAAAACTAATCGCATCGCATTCGTAACTGTCTGCCCGTGATTCCCAATCAGATGCCTCTTCTTCAGCAGAAAAAATACGGTCATCGTATTCATATTCCAGTTCGTGGCGAACCTCAGCGCGAAGACTTTCACGAATAATGTCTGACGCTTCTTCAAGTGGAAGGATGACCAGTAAATTTTCGGGCTGATAAGTACCATATTTAACAGCCAAATCATTTGCAGACATGCTACCTCCAGAAAAAGCGCCCGCCGCTGAGCGGGCAAATAACATTTTTCCAATCCAACCAGAACAGGCTCATCGTCTCCTGTTGGTTGAGATGGCGTTATTACCATCACCAAGCACCCTGAGGATGCTTGAGGCTGGCAGCCACAATCGACACTGCAATGTCGACACGTTACTTCTCCACAATTGAGAGCGCGTTCTCCTGAGTTGATTTAACGACTACGGCCTCTCAAGTTGAACGCTGAACGCGCTTTCAGTTGTGTAAAAGGAGCGGTCGACATTAAGAACATACAAAACTGCCGACCGCCAAGACTACACACAGCAATGAAACTTATGCCTGTCTTTTCACCACATCAGGCTCGGTGGTATTCTTGGAGTTCTCACACAGCCAAGAAGATAAACCTATGAATAACGATATTATTGAGTTAAGACTCACTTCTATTGAAGCTGCTATTAAGACCATTTCAGCTGCAATATGTGCTAACGAGGGTCCACTATCAGATGACCTTCATAACCAAATACAATTATTGCGCGATCAACTTTCAAGCCCAGAAAACACTGTTAAACAGGAAGCCATCACCTACCAGACCATTAAGCTTCTGGATTCGCTAAATTGCGACCCGTGGGATCCGTTTTAAAAAACTTCTCGTTGAAGGCCGCCATTTTTGATTGGGATCGAGCCCTTCGTTCGGCATGAAGGGTATGTTGCATGTCCGAAAGAGCGCTAAAAACGGCAGCATTAAATGCAAGGAACTGTGATTCATCACTGCACTCGGCAGTAGTTTTTCCGTCAACTTTCAACTCTATCTTCATGCCTGCCACCACAATGTTCGCTGCTGATGAATACATAATTAACCAATAGATAATATTTGTAAATAACCATTGGTTAATTATTTGGGTTGAAACACAGTAATAATCTGATTTTTAATGTTATTTATTTTTCTCAGATAGTGGTGCTATGATTAAAAAAACATCAAAAAGGTGAGCGATAATGGATTTGGACGATGAAAGGGTGAGCATGATTGTTCATGCTATGGGCAGGGCGGTTATGGATTTATCGCTATCAGATCAACCAGTGACGAAGGAAGCTATCATCGAGAAGTTGGAACAATATCGCAGAGAAACAGGCAATGTGATCGGCAAGGGAGTTAACAGGGATGCTGCGGAGATAGTGAGGGAAGGTAGCAAGGCTGTGAAGTAGGTACAAAAACCCGGCCCAATGGCCGGGGATTCATTTAGTTAGCGTTCTCGCAACCTGGCTGTCCACGGTCGATAACTTCGGTTCCCTCTACAATAAATCCGAATTTACCGAACAGGAAAGAGTGGTTGAATTGAGTAACAACAACGTCAGAAAGAGCAACAGAGCATCTGTTCTTCTCAATAGCACGATCAATTGCCGTTTTCACATTCGGGATTCCCAGAGGGAAAATCACGACTGGGGCTGAGTCTTCTGCGGTTACGCGCGCGCCTTTGACGAAATTGTTTGAGTTAAGATTGTAGTTTTTAGTGCTAGCCACAGTCAGATCAGCTACACGTGAGCTACACCCAGCCAACATCATTACCCCAAGAGCTAAAGCCAAAACCTTTTTCATTTTTTGTTTCCTTTGATTGCAATCGGAAACATCTTAACATAAAGCTAGGGCTTTGGAGATCACCTGTTCTAAGGGCTTTCAGGCATTAAAAAACCCGGCGCGGTGGCCGGATTTGCTAAATTACTGACCTTTCTTAAGGTACAAGTTTAATAGGAAAAATATAGTTGGCATAGCAAGCGAGGCCAAGAGAACCCCGAGCATCCATACTTTTACATCTGCTATCTTGGTTTCCAAAGCGGAAAATTTAGCTTCAAAGTAGTCAACCGATGGTTTCTTAGATAGTGAAGCATCAAAATCCAGGCTCTTCTGTAAAAGTACAGCGGTGTCTCTTTTGGCGTCAGTAGAATCAGAAGATATTTTCCGGGTATCCTCTTTAATTCCTGCCATGCTGCTCTTGATGTGCGCAACTTCAGCTTCAAGAACTGCTAATCGCTTATCCATGTCGTCGCCTCCATCATCACTTGTTGTTTGAATGATCTCAGTATCATCCATCACAACCGATGTGACAATCCGTTTTTCTTTATCTGAAGCAGCAACAGAACAAGCTTTCATCAAAAGCGTTGCTTGGCTTGATGCTACAGAAGAAAATTCCAGCCCTACTGTAGATCCATTCTTATCAGAGTAAGCAATTACTAGCTTTCCCTCATCCAAAGATGATTGAGCTGCATTCATCAGCTTTTATTCCTCGAACATGCTTTTCAAGGACTGATAGAAATCGAAGGCCTTCTGTTTACTTAAAGTCACGGACGCAACCTTAGTGCGTTGCATTCCTGCCACTGCGATTTCGCCATTCATATGGCCGATGACTGGGGTGCTATTGAGAAAAACGAAGTTAAAAACTTCGTAGCCATTGTTATCCGTTCCGATGGTTACAACCCCATCAGCATTAGTTTCAATATAATTTTTGGACTCCAGTACATCATTGATATGTGCTAAGGCAACCTCTTGTTTATCGCTCACTTATGTTCTCCTGAACCAACAAAATAGGTAAAAATCTTTTCAAATTCATTAGATTAATTTGCATAAAAAGCACAGGGAAAAGTTGGCTTACCAGCCATGCGCTGACCAGAACATCTTTCCGCTCACACCAGCCGCAGCTTCGTCTCTATCCAAAAGTCTCTTCCGGCCACTGCTACAGTTTGTTGTAAGCTATCGATTCGTGAATAAGCGCTTTGCCCATGATGTAGAGTTGGTCCTGATTCTCTTCTGTTACATACCAGTCTTTGTATGCCGGGTTGTCTGAAAGTACGGCTAACTGTAATCCCTGCATTTGCAGACGCTTGACATGAAAGTGTTGCCCGAAAACAAATGCATAAACTCCGTCAACCTTGAAGTTCCTCACTGACACATCAAAGAAGAGGCGGTCACCAGATTGAATCGTTGGGCACATGCTGTCACCGTCTACAGTCATGACCTTCACATCGTGCTGAGGTCGGTTACCAAAGAGGGAGCGCGCATGTTCACCTGTGAACTCAATAGCATGCAGAACTTCTACAAACTCAGAAATCATGAACGAGCCTGGGCCCGCACTGACAGTCAGGTCGAGAACGTCGACGCGGTAAACATCCTGATCAGAATTATTAACCATACGTTTCACTTCCCCTGAGTCTGTGGGCTCACCTACACCGTACTCCAACCATTCCGCACGGACACCAAGCACCTTGCTGAGGGCTACTATTTTCTGACTGTCCGGTATGGCTTGGGCATTGAACCACTTCCAAACTCCGGGTGTAGTTATCTCTACCCCAGCTTTATTAAGCAGGTCCGCAAGGTTTTTATTTCTTCCGCGCCCCGTTAACCCTGCAAGCTGGCAAACGTGCAGTAATCTGGCTGTGAAGCCTTCTTTTGTTTCGTCTCTTTTAACCATTAGTTAAATATCCGGGAACTTGACTTTACTGTCAGTTAATATTTAATATTAACTTGTGGTTAATTTTATGATTCAGGAGAGCTAATGAACGCTGTCGAGATTGCGGTTAACGCTGTTGGTGGACAAACAGCAGCAGCAAAAATTTGTGGTTTATCCCCGGTAGCTGTTCACAGGTGGGTTAAAAACACCTGCCTTCCGCGCACCGAATACACAAAAAAAACGAAATATGCAGAACTACTTGCAGCTAATTCTGCGGGGAAATTCACTGCTGATTGGTTACTGGAAAACGCCAATCCCGATCGCCCTGAAAAGGTAAATGATTCAGCGGCATAACATAACCACAGAAAAGAGGATATGACCGTGGGTATAGAACCTGAATGGAAAGTTGAGAAGCAGCCAGCCTGGCTGGTGGCCGCAATCAGGAAGACGATTGCCGCGTTGCCTGGCGGATACGCTGAAGCGGCGGAGATTCTGGACGAAACCCAGAACTCACTCTTTAACCGCCTTCGTGCTGGTGGCGACCAGATCTTTCCAATGGGCTGGGCAATGGTGCTTCAGAGAGCTGCTGGCGTAAGTTACATCGCTGACGCGTACTCTCGTGAAACTGATAACGGAATTCACGTTCCCGGCGCCGTGCCTGATGATGGAAACGAAGAGATTGGCCTGAAGCTGGCCGAGCTGGTGGGAAGGCTTGGTGAGCTGGTCAATGCTTACCGTCATTACATTGAAGATGGTGTAGTTGACCGGAGCGAGTGGCAAAGTCTTAACGATATCGCATATCAGTTCAGGGTTACTCTCATGACGTTCCTGAACCTTATTTCCCGTGTTTATTGCCTCCCAGAAGAGGGTGAGGCCCGCGAGTGTGCAGCTCCGGGCCCCTTGGCGTGTCGTATCAGTGGAGAAACTAACGCATGAACAGTGTAACGGTAAACAACCGTCTCCCGCAACTACGTGGTATTCCCGTTATTGGAACCTCGTCGTTTCGGTATGAGCGGATGGTATCAGGCCGCTGGGTTCCATGTAACCACAGCAGGGCTATGGCGATTGTGGGTGTCTGGCGTAGGAAGGGGAGAGCGCTATGCGAGAACTTAACCGGCGTTTCAGAGATCACTATGGCGTCCCGGTGCGGGTCATCAGATGGGAGCCCGAGACCCGACGCGTTATATACCTTCGCGAAGGGTACGATCATGAGTGCTTCAGCCCTCTTGAGCAATTCCAGCGTAAATTTACAGAGTTAAAGGACGACCATGAGCCTGTTGATGCCATCCCGGCCGATAGTGATAAACCCTGACCTTGCTTACAGCATTGGCCTGAACGAGGCCATTGCGTTGCAGCAAGTAAACTACTGGCTTAAAGAAACCACCTCCGGACTGGAGCGTGACGGCGTGCGCTGGATTTACAACACCACAGAGCAGTGGCTGGAGCAGTTCCCGTTCTGGTCTGAGTCTACGCTGAAGCGCACATTCACCCGCCTGAAGCAGCTCGGCGTGCTCAAAGTTGAGCAGTTGAACAAATCTCAGCGCGACATGACGAACTACTACACGATCAACTACGAAAGCGAGCTTTTAGATGAGGTCAAAGTGACCAAATCGAAGAGTTCAAAATGCACTCTTCCATCAGGTCAAAATGAACCGATGGAAGAGGTCAAAGTGAAATGCTCCAACGGGTCAAAACGAACCGCTCTCATCAGGTCAAATTGCACTGATGTTCTTACAGAGAATACAACAGAGAATACTACAGATATTAAAAACCCTATTTGTCCGGTTGCGCCGCAACCAGACGGTGATGTGTTGATCACGGATCAGGCTAAACAGGTTTTAACCCATCTCAACAAGGTGACCAGTTCGCGTTATCAGGTTTCAACAACCTCGCTGCAAAACATTCGTGCCCGCATCGGGGAGGGCTACACCGTTGAAGAATTGTCGTTGGTGGTGGACTACTGCAACGCCAAGTGGAGCGAAGACCTGACGATGGCGGCCTACCTTCGACCACAGACACTTTTCCAGCCGTCCAAGTTCCCTGGCTACCTGAAGTCAGCGAACAGTTGGGCCAAAGCTGGGCGACCTCCTCGCGTCAACGGAGAGTGGGCCCGAGAGGATGGGGTATTCCGCTCCAGTTTCCAGAACACTGACTACAGCAAAGTCCCGGCAGGATTCAGAGGAGCTAACTCATGAGCCTCTTGAAAGACATTCAGATTTTCATCGCCGCTAACCCTGGCTTAACGAACAAAGAGATTGCGGCATCAATGCCACAGTACGACGTCCATGCTGTTCAGCGCGGGGTATGTCACCTGGTCAAACTGAATCGCGCTACCCGCCAGCACAACGGCAAGTGCTACCAGTATTTTGCTAAAGCGCCGGGTGGGAATATGAGCGAAGGGCGTTCTGCACTGAAAATCAACCGAGCTGACGCACCAGCTGCATCAGAACAGGAAGCCGCACCAAACCCGGCAGTAACCGCGATGATGGAAAAAGCGAAAGGCCTGTTTGAGAAGGGGCTCTACCAGCGTGCAGCCACAGTTCTGATGGAAGCATTCAATCGGTCAAAAGACGAAGAGCAACGAATGAAGATACTGATTGAGCGCCAGCGTTGCCTGAGCATGGTACCGAAAGTCAAAACGCCTGCTGACGCATGGTGTCTGGCTGGCCAGGCGAGGAACATCTGATGATTCATTTCCACGGAGGACCAATTACACCTGATACCTGCGCTCTTAAAGCGTGGAAGGGTCGCCATGCGTTCATCAGCTTTGCTAACCCAAGCCAATTAGCTCTGGCCAGCGAAGTCACCCAGTCTTTCGCGCTGGATAACGGCGCATTCAGCTTCTGGGATAAGGGCCAGCCTGTTAACTGGCAAGACTATTACGAATTCGTCAAGGAGTGGATGAATCACCCTCGTTTCGCATTTGCAGTTATCCCGGATGTTATCGGTGGAACCAGCGAAGAGAACGATGCGCTTATCGCTGAATGGCCGCACGGTAAATTCGTCGGTGCACCTGTCTGGCATATGAGCGAACCTGACGAGAGATTCATACGTCTCTGCCATGAGTTTCCTCGTGTCTGCATTGGCTCAATGGGTGAATACGATGCAAAGCGACCACGCGCCTGCAGGGCAAAATTGCGAGACCTTATCCGGCACGTAGTTGATTCAAATGGTTATCCGATTACCAAGCTCCATGGCCTTCGCATGCTGAATAAAGACATTTTTACTCACATACCCCTTTCATCAGCTGACAGCACAAACGTTGCGCGCAATATCGGTATTGATAAGGCATGGGATAAATCAGCTTATGCGCCAGCCAGCAAAGAAACCCGCGCTGCCGTCCTCGTTGAGCGTATTGAGGCATTTAATAGCGCCAGCGCTCTCAAGTATGACGCAGTGCGTGACCGCTTTACTCCACAGCTGGCCTTAGAAATCTGAGGGGAAGGATACGATGAAATATTCACTGATTTACGCAGACCCAGCCTGGGAATACGGGAACACCGTCAGCAACGGTGCAGCCACCAACCACTACGGCACGATGAAGCTTATCGACATGAAGCGTCTTCCTGTGTGGGGCCTGGCTGCAGATGATGCAGTTCTGGCTATGTGGTTCACCGGCACGCATACCCGAGAAGCGATTGAACTGGCTGAAGCATGGGGCTTTAAGGTCCGCACGATGAAGGGCTTTACCTGGGTGAAGTTCAACCCGCTGGCGGAGCAGCACATCAACAAAGCTCTTCAGGCTGGTCGAGTGGAGGACTTTTACGACTTCCTCGACCTGCTGAACGTACAGACCCGCATGAACGGCGGTAACTACACCCGAGCCAATACCGAAGACATGCTGATAGCCACCAGGGGGAATGGGCTTGAGCGCCAGTGCGCCAGCATCAAGCAGGTAATCTACAGCCCACTCGGTGAGCACAGCCAAAAGCCCGCCGAGGCGCGTTTACGTCTTGAGAAGCTTTACGGTGATGTTCCGCGCATCGAACTGTTCAGCCGTTGCGGTGCGCCAGGCTGGGACCATTGGGGAAATCAGTCAGTATCACCAGCTGTTGAGCTTATTCCGGCAGTAGCCGTTCCAATGATTAAGCCTGAGGAGCGAGCTGCATGAAGGTATACATCGCGGGACCTATGACGGGCTATGAGCAATTTAATCGCCCAGCTTTCAACGCAGCATCTGAAAAGTTAACAAGCCAGGGTCATGTGGTATTGAACCCAGCAACACTCCCAGATGGTCTTTCTGAAGCGCAATACATGGATATTTGCCTGGCAATGCTTCGGTGTGCAGAAGGTATTTATATGCTCAACGAGTGGGAATATTCAGTTGGGGCAAGAGCTGAGAACGCTCTGGCCGAAAAGTTGAAATTAGAAGTCATGTATGAAAGGTACTCCGCATGAGAAAACTTTCTACAGAGCAGGAGAACGCGGTTCGTGACGTTGCCCGTCAATGCTCTGATGCCATTAAGAAAGCCCTGAATAAGAAACCGAAGCCAAGCTGGAATGTCGTTGTACCTCCGATCCTGAAGGAGTACCACGAGAAGGTTAAACCGATGGGTGTAAGCCTTGTGATGTTTAATAGTAATCGGGCGTCTGAACGGGCGATATGGAGTTGATTCATGAGACTGATTCTTCCGTTCCCACCGAGCGTAAATACCTACTGGCGAGCCCCTAACAAGGGGCCGTTAAAAGGCCGACATCTTATCAGTGAGAAAGGCAGGGCATATCAGAGTGCGGCATGCGCAGCGATTATTGAGCAGCTGCGTTGCCTTCCAAAACCATCATCGTCACCAGCTGCGGTGGAGATACTTCTCTTTCCTCCAGATGCTCGCCGTCGTGACATCGACAACTACAACAAGGCTCTGTTTGATGCGCTGACGCACGCTGGCATTTGGGAGGATGACAGCCAGGTGCAGAGAATGCTGGTGGAGTGGGGACCGAAAGTGCATGGCGGAAGAGTCGAAATATCTATAACCAAGCATCAACCAGCAATGGGGGGGGAATTGAGTGAGAGCCATACTGACACCTGAAGTTGCGCCAATGTCCGGGGTTGTGCTGTTCCGCCCTGGAAACGAACTGCTGTGGTTGTTTCGTCGTGGCCGGGTGGTGATTGAGACCCCTACGGAATCTATTAAGCATCTCCCATCCGGGTTGATTCCGGAAGCCCACCAGCCACTGACAGATGATATCAGTGTGCAGGAGCTTTTCCTGAATGAGAGAGTTATTCAGCGTGCTGGTGGACTGAGTGGCCTTGATGCCTGGCTGGAACGTAAATTCGAATGTCAGTGGCCTCACAATGACTGGCATTCAAAGGACTTTACGGTAATGCGTCACGCACCCGGAAGCATTCGCCTCTGTTGGGGTTGCGATAACCAGCTACGTGAACAAACCACTGAAAGACTGGCGGGAATTGCCATGCAGAACCTGGTAAAATGGCTCCTCGAAAGGGTGAATATTATGCTGGGTTTTAGCGCAGACCACACCCTGACGATTCCGGAGTTCTGCTGGTGGATGGTACGTAACGATCTGGCTGACCTTATTCCTGAATCAGTGGCTAACCAGGCACTCAGGATTAAGCCTGAATCTCACAGCTCAGTGATGCGAGAAAGCGACATTGTTCCGTCATTACCGGCGACTGAAATCCTCCAGGATAAAGTTAAGAAGATAGTCTCGGTGAAGGTCGATCCTGAATCACCGGAATCTTTCATGCTGAGGCCAAAGCGCCGCCGCTGGGAGAACGATAAATACACCCGCTGGGTGAAGTCGCAGCAGTGCAGTTGCTGCAATAACCCGGCAGACGACCCCCACCACCTGATAGGCCACGGGCAGGGGGGAATGGGTACCAAAGCGCATGACCTGTTTGTGATACCGCTGTGCAGAGCACATCACGATGAGTTGCACGCTGATCCTGTGGCATTTGAAGCGAAGCACGGCGACCAGTTGGTGCTGTTGTTTCGGTTTTTAGATCGTGCGCTGGAAATTGGCGTATTAGCATGAACAGTGGAGAAAAGATGCGTGATATTCAGATGGTTTTAGAGCGTTGGGGTGGATGGGCTGCGAGCGATAGCTCTGGCGTGGATTACTCACCAATCGCTGCTGGCTTCAAAGGACTTCTTCCCCCAACAAGCAAATCCCGCCTGTCATGTACTGATGACGATGCCCTAATTATCGAGGGGTGTTTAGCTCGACTTCAAAAACGCAAGCCCTATGAGCATTCGCTCTTGGTTGCACACTATCTCTATGGCATATCAAAGCGGAAAATCGCGAAAGCGCGAAAAAAGGATGAAAAGCTTATACGCATTGAGATTCAGATGGCTGAGGGATTCATCGACGGTTGCCTATCTATGCTTGATATCCGCTTGGAAATGGAAGCTTAATTCTAAAACAAGCTGGTCAATCAGGTTGACCAGCGCTTTCTTTAGCTTCTGGGAGTGGAGAAATAATATTGTCACTACCTATTGAAACAAGGATTTCGATTGTTCTTTCTTTTCTAGCTAAAAGTTTTTCCCTCAGCCCAGTACTAATATTACCCTTGAGGTGCTTTTCAATCTCTGCAAGGTCTCTTTTGCATTTAGAACGTTTAGCTGCATCTTCAGGGGATTCAAGCCCGTGCCTAGAAATAAACCAGTTCATAAAATAAGTTATGACAGCTGCTAATCCGGGAATAAGAGCAAAAACTACCGTTCTCCAGGGATTGTTAGGATCTGTGAAGATTGCCCCCGCTACCAAGCTTAAGACTGCACCCCATCCAGTAGTTGCAACAGCAGCTTTTCCAGTGCTTAAAGGCTTTGATTCGGCGCTCATTTTCTTTTCGACTCTTCCCTTATGGCTTCATCAATTAAGTTAACGAGCAACTCGCTGTTTCTACGAGGTAGCTTTACTGTCACTGATTTTTTGAGTCCTGTAGACACATCATTAAATTGGAACTCGAAAATTCGTGTAGGGAAAAGACGGCGCCATAACATTGATGAAGCAGCATAGCAAAAGCGATAGCAAACAGGGACGATCATAATCACCCCTATCCACATCACTAATTGTACTACTGCCTCATTTCCCATCAGTTCCTCTCAGCAGGCCTTTTGTTTTTGACCTTTTTGATAGCATAACGCATAGTTACGTTGCGTGCAGTGTATGTCTTAGTTGTTTCAAGGTCCACAACGAACAAATCTTCTTTTGTAAAACTAATTTGGCCAGTCTGAACTTGACTTATAAACACTTGATCCTCAACGTGAACAGCGCTTTCTTCGTCAACATGCACCATTCTCCATCCGGAAGTACCGTCGAAGTTAACTTGAACAAAACGAACATTAACTTCTTCAGTGGAAATTTCTTTCTCAAGTAGCGTACCGCGCGGAAGAGGCTTTATCTCCTCAGTCTGCTCTCCTTCAAGACGCAAGATCTCTTCACCACTGCTATCAACGATCTTAAAAACCGGTGCCTCTTTCCCATCAAGAGGAGCTCGAACGACATTAACTAGCGCATCGCGAATTACTGGATCAGTGACAAGCTTAGCAACCGCATCATTGCATACGATTTCTTCACCATCGAGCTCAAGAACAGATTCATTTGTGCCGACTCTTTTAGTAATAGCAATTACTTTTTTTGTCCCTAACTGCCTTACTAGGGCGAGTGCAGGAGCACCAATGACCGCACCTGCCATCCCAGTTAATCCAATGACCTTAGCTACGTTGATAGCCGAAGGAACAAGTTCCATAATTGTATAAGCAATGCCCAATGACCCAGCCTCAGCTGGATTTGTCACCATTAGCTTAACTGTCTCTTGCCCGTCATGTAGACGCTTGTCCGCCGCACTAATCAGTTCTGCCATCGCACCAATAGAAATGCTTAACGTTTTTGCATCAATTTTATGCTGTGCAAGCTCATTATCATGAGCATCATAAAAAATTTTAAATGAAGTATCTTCCTGCACTTGGCCCTCGTTTTATCTGAATCCTTTTTCTTAATGAAAATATCCCTTTTCTTTAAAAAAAACACTATTGCGGTCCGCATTTTTTATCTTAGGATGTTAAGAGTGGTTTCTACGCCACGGACTTAAAACGATTCCTAAACCTCGCCTCGCCGGGTTTTTGTCATTTTTAAGGGCTGCCAAATGGCGGCCTTTTTTGTTTCCCCTCGTTCTGAGAGGACTCATGGCGATGATGTATTGACCGCTCGAATGAATTAGTCGTAACTTATTCTTGTGGCGAATCCTTTCTATGCGAAAGGGCGTTCCAGTCGACTGCTATCTGCAGGTATGCGCGCGGCTTTGCAGACTGGGGTAGAGTCACCGGGAGGCACCCGGCACCATGACAACAACAATATAAGTTTCAAATTCCTTGAGAGCCTGCCATAAAACGCAGGCCTTTTTTTATGGTTTTGCAAACTGCTGCTACGCTTTGAGTTGTGGGAAGTAACTGAATGCCCAGTGGTTCTCCTGGACCGATAGTGAATCAGCCGATACAGCTTCACTTCTGAGCATAAGTCTTACTCACACCTACCTTACAAATAGTCAACTCATTAGCCCGCCTTCAAAAGCGGGCTTTTTTTATTCTCAAAACAGCACCCGCACACAGCGAGGTGAGAGACGATGAAAATGAACGATTCAGGGAACATCTTCACGCAGTTCTTCGCGTGGGTAGCAGCTCTGGCGTCTGCCATTGGATTTACCACTCAGGACCTGGTGTTCATGTTCTTTGGCGCAGCCGGTCTGCTTATCTCGTTAGCCTCTTACCTAAGTAGTCGGGTGGATGCCCACCGAAGGCGTAGAGAGGACGAGAAGCGCACAAAAATGGTCAATGACTACCTGAAAGGAGTTGGTGATAAACCCCTTCACGAACGTCCTGCTGCTGCAAGCGTGGTCGTTGAGGCACTACAAAAGGAAGGTGAGTGATGGGAACCAGAGCAAAGTTGAGTGCCGCTGTTCTGGGGCTTTTACTTGCTGGTGCGCCAGCATCCGTCATTCTCAATCAGTTTCTGAATGAGAAGGAGGGGAACAGCCTCACTGCGTACAAAGATGGCAGTGGAATCTGGACTATTTGCCGGGGTGCCACAATGGTAGATGGTAAATCGGTGGTCCAGGGCATGAAGCTGACACAGGCGAAATGCGACCAGGTAAACGCCATCGAACGGGATAAGGCGCTTGCGTGGGTTGATCGCAATATTAAGGTGCCGCTTACCGAACCGCAGAAAGCCGGGATCGCATCTTTCTGCCCGTACAACATCGGGCCGGGTAAATGCTTCCCGTCCACGTTCTATAAGCGCATCAATGCTGGTGACCGGAAAGGGGCATGTGAAGCTATTCGCTGGTGGATTAAAGACGGCGGCCGTGATTGCCGACTAACCAAAGGCCAAAAGAATGGCTGCTATGGGCAGGTCGAGCGGCGCGATCAAGAAAGTGCGCTGGCGTGCTGGGGGCTGGACCTATGAAAATTAATCCAGGTCTTATCGGCGTGGTCGTTATTGCTGTCCTTTCGGTCGCCCTCGTTAAGAGTTGCTCGGACGCCAGTAACCTTCAGAGCGATAACGACGTTCTGCGAAGTGACAACTCTTTGCAGGGGCAGGTGATCGCCACCCAGGCATTCAACTTCAATCGATTCAATCAGGTTGCAGAACATGCCAACAGGCTTAATTCCCTGATTGATACCAGGAGCGAAGAAACCGTAATCGAATATCGGGAGATTCTCCGCCGTGAAAAAACCTGTGATCTGCCTGTTCCTGCTGATGTCGCTGGTGGGCTGCTCGAATACGCGCACCGTTTACGTTCCAGCGCAATGCACGCCGATACCGACGGACCTGACGCAGCCGATGATAGTACCGCTGCCGCCGGCTCAATAACATACTGCCAGGCTGTGCTCTGGATTAAGCCGCTGTTGGCCGTGATTGAGAAGGGCAACAATAACCTGGCTGGAATAAGGCAGATAGAGCTGGAAAGGAAAAACTAGGGATGGCTCATCCTTGAGCACACGGGTATTTCTGAACGACGGCTTTACCTGACATAGCAAAGCACCTTTAAATTCTAGAAAAGACTCAATATTTAACAAGCGAAGCGCATCAATCCGAAAAAAAAGCCCCCACAAGGAGGGCTACCGGAGTCTCAGTTTCACATGCTCTTTTTATCGATGTTTCCCTGGAGTTGGCATTCTCCGCATCAGAGTCTTGGATATCCTGGCATGGACCCAGAGATCAACAAGCGTAAGCGGAAAGGATTAAGATTTAACTTAGGCAGATAGATTGGTGTTAGGTGCCAGGTTATCTATCTGTTCACGATATCGATGTTCAAGACCGCAAGACGAAGAAAGACATCCTGGCGCATAACAAAGCGTGGCAGGCGAACTGCCAGAAAGAAACCAGAGCCTCGCAATAGCGGGGCTTTTAACTACTGAGGAATCAGCATGACTGTAGTTCTAACCGCCAAACAAATCGAAGACCTGGCTAATTTCGCGAAAGAAGACGGCCAGCCACAATACACCATCACAACCGCAACAATTCCAGAACTTGAAGCCGATGATGGCGAGATTATCCCGGAATACACGGGGCTGGTCGCGTACTCAGATTCGCTGGAGCATGGTGTACTGCAACTTGACGACTGAGTAGCCATTACAAAGCTCACCTGCTGGTGGGCTTGATAATGGTTATAGACTTATTCAGATGAATAAATCAGCTGATTATCTTGCGCAACTGGATTTCTTCCTGCTCGTTAAGCCTAGCATACTCGCTTATTTGTTTAATAAGTGACTCTTTGTTATTAGACATCATGGATGAAACATAGCAGCCGGTTCTCCATTCGAAAAAGCTCACCAAAAATAAGGTTGATGCTGTAGAATACTGATAGTGTATTGAGAGGTGATTGCAAATTTTTTTCGTTACCATGGAGTTAGTTTTTACTTAATGCAAATTACCGGGATTTATAATGCTTTATTGATATGAGATATATGGGTACTTAACTGTTGCTAAGAGGGAATTTAGCGCTACTAAAAATAGTAGGAATAATCTTACGTTGTTGTTGCTGTTGGCACAATATGGATAATAACTTTGCCTAAACAATACAATAGCAACCGATGAAAATTCACTCTCTTACAATCGCTTTGCTGGCGACGATTTCTTCTCCATCCTACGCAGCGTTTCAGGAAAGAGAATACAATACCTGGTATCAAAAAGATGCTGTACTCTACGACATTACCCAGACCTCAGAGGGGTTGCCTGTCATGATAAGTATCTCTCAACCGGGGAGGGAGTCAGCTAATATGCTCGTATCCTATATGTCCGATGGTGGTTGTGGCGATAGGAAGATCCGGCTTAATGCTAACGGGAAGGATGTGCCTGCAACTTACACCTGTGTATCAGTAGGAGCTAACAGGATTGAACACTTTGCAGTGAATGATGCAGGCAAGGTCAACGAGATGGTTAACTATCTCAAGTCAGATTTCACTTTGTTGCTTCAAAACGATATCAAAGTCTGGGCTGCGAATATAAAGACGCCGAAATATGGCATAGCACCAAAATTTTAAATCTCAAAATTTAACCGCCTGAGGGCGGTTTTTTATTGCCATTAAAATGGGGAGGCTCATCGAAATTGCAATATTCCCTACAGCGGATAACTTGCCTAAGATCCCTTTTAGGGGATGAAATAACAATCAAGCCACTGGCGTCCGCTGGTGGTTTTTTTATGCGCATCGCACGCGCAGATCAAAGAAAGTCTTTCAGCTGTGAGCCTGGGCAAACCGTTAACTTTCGGCGGCTTTGCCGTGCGACAGGCTCACGCCTAAAAGGAAATAAATCATGGGTAATAAAATCATTACGTTGTCCGGCGCGGCGACCGATGTCCTGTATGCACTGTTTTTCCGTGGCGCGCTACAGTCCGGCGATCTGCCTGCTAAATCTGGTGTTGCTGAGCTTCGAGAGCTGGGATTCGCTGAAACACGCCATACCGCGACGGAGTATCAAAAGGAAAATTATTTCACCTTCCTGACTGCTGAAGGGCAGGAGTTTGCCATTAAGCACTTGGTAAATACGCGCTTTGGTGTTCCCGCTGGTGGTTATATCGGCTGCCCTTTAGATGCGCTGGAGGAAATTGCAAATCTGCCCCGTTACAAAATCGGTAGTGAAATCACCATACAACAAAAAATCGCTGATGCGCTCGATACTGCGTTAGCTCGCCATTATGAGCAGTTTGGAAATTCAGAACCTGAGAAAACGGCGGTGTACTTCCTTCCAGGCCGCTGGGTAGCTATCAAAGGGAGCTATACGGATGACGAAATCGGCGATGCGGTGGAACACATCAAGCACAGACGTCTGACGAAGGAATTTGCTAAGGGGCTCGCAGATTTATCTCCATTTGCCATGAAGGACGGACAGGTATTTATCAAGGATGCAGTTATCCAGAAAGTTCAGTTGAGCCGTACTGAAACGGACCCGCGAAAAGGGTATGCCATCGATTCTGGCATTGGTCCCGAAATTAAGACCAGCGTGAAGCTATCCCCTGAAATGGAAAAAGCGATTTCAGATGTGGTGTCTGCGCAACTGAAAAAGAGTCTTCAGCCAGGTGGCGCGGTATGGTCATGCCTGCAGTGCAATAACAGGCATTTAGACGTTTAGATGGCCAAGCGCAATCCATTTCATGATTGTAAGTGATAACCATTATCGTTTCGGGTCCTTTCCGGCAATCCGCCCTGTTACGGGGCGGCGTCCGCGCAGATTCTCGCTATTTATGAAAATTTTCTTGTTTTGGCCATTTCCGTTCTTCTTCTGGTTTACTCATTGTTTTTATTGAAAATGTCCTCTATCCAGTAAGGAAACGGCTTAGCATAGAAAACGGTAGTTTACGGTTGATTGTTTCCTTTCTCTGTTTTGTGCCAGGAGTAAGCCATGGAGGTTAACAAAAAACGCTTATCCGAAATCTTTGGGGTGAGCGTCCGAACGATTCAGAACTGGCAGGAACAAGGCATGCCGGTTGCCCGCGGTGGTGGCAAGGGTAATGAGGTTCTCTTTGAATCTGCTGCCGCAATAGAATGGTTTAGTGCCCGCGACGCAGCCATAGAAAATGAAAAATTGCGGAAGGAAGTTGAAGATCTCCGCATTGCTTCTGAGTCCGATCTTCAACCTGGCACGATTGAATATGAGCGACACCGACTTACGAGAGCTCAGGCTGACGCTCAGGAATTAAAAAATGCAAAAGAGTCCGCTGAAGTGGTGGAGACCGCATTCTGCACGTTCGTGCTGTCGCGGGTAGCCGGAGAAATTGCCAGCATTCTCGATGGAATACCTCTGTCGGTTCAGCGGCGTTTCCCGGAGCTGGAGAACCGACACATTGATTTCCTTAAGAAGGACATCATTAAGGCCATGAACAAGGCAGCTGCGCTGGATGAAATGATACCGGGGTTGCTGAGTGAATATATCGAACAGTCAGGTTAAGGGGCTGCAGCACTCTGCGCGAGCGGGGCTACGTTCGCTATACCGACCGGAGCCGCAAACAGCGGTTGAATGGGCAGATGAGAATTACTATCTCCCGAAAGAGTCTGCCTATCAGGAAGGGCGCTGGGAAACTCTGCCATTTCAGCGTGCAATTATGAATGCGATGGGCAACGACTATATCCGCGAGGTGAATGTCGTTAAATCGGCTCGTGTCGGCTACTCAAAAATGTTGCTCGGCGTTTACGCATATTTCATCCAGCATAAACAGCGTAACTCCCTGATATGGTTACCAACCGATGGTGATGCTGAAAACTTCATGAAGTCCCATGTCGAACCGACCATCCGTGATATCCCGACACTGCTGGCGCTTGCTCCCTGGTACGGGAAAAAACACCGTGACAATACGCTAAGCATGAAGCGTTTCTCAAATGGTCGTGGCTTCTGGTGTCTGGGGGGGAAGGCTGCAAAAAATTATCGTGAAAAATCCGTTGATGTGGCTGGTTACGACGAGCTTGCCGCTTTCGATGATGACATCGAGAAAGAAGGTTCTCCCACCTTTCTGGGAGATAAGCGTATTGAGGGTTCTGTATGGCCTAAATCCATTCGAGGATCTACACCGAAAGTCAAAGGAACGTGCCAGATAGAAAGGGCTGCTAAGGAGTCAGAACATTTTCTTCGGTTCCATGTCCCATGCCCACATTGTGGAGAAGAACAGTATCTGAAATTTGGTGATAAAGAGACACCATTTGGCTTCAAATGGTCACCGGGAGAACCTTCCAGCGTTTACTACCTCTGTGAACACAATGCCTGTGTGATTAAACAACAGGAACTGGACTTCATGGAGGCCAGGTACATTTGTGATGAAACAGGTATCTGGACGCGAGACGGCCTAAACTGGTTTGCTTCATCCGGTACCGAAATTGAACCGCCTGACAGTGTTACATTCCATATCTGGACAGCATACAGCCCGTTCACTACCTGGGTTCAGATCGTCAAGGACTGGATAAAAACAAAAGGTGATACGGGTAAGCGTAAAACGTTCGTTAACACTACCCTGGGCGAAACGTGGGAACCCAAAATAGGCGAACGACCAGACGCTGAAATATTAGCGGAGCGCAAAGAGCACTTTGAAGCGTCTGTGCCGGAGCGAGTAGCATATCTGACAGCGGGTATTGACTCCCAGCTCGACCGTTACGAAATGCGTATATGGGGATGGGGGCCGGGTGAGGAAAGCTGGCTTATCGACAGGCAAATCATCATGGGTCGCCATGATGATGAGTCAACACTTGCCCGTGTGGATGAGGCAATTAACAAGACATATAAACGCCGTAACGGTGTAGAAATGTCTATATCCCGAATCTGCTGGGATATCGGTGGTATTGACCCCACTATCGTCTACAACCGCTCTAAAAAACACGGTCTGTTTCGTGTGATCCCGATAAAGGGTGCGTCGGTTTATGGAAAGCCGGTGGCGAACATGCCCCGCAAACGCAACAAAAACGGTGTGTATCTGACAGAAGTGGGTACTGATACCGCGAAAGAGCAGATTTATAACCGCTTCACGCTGACCGTTGAAGGTGATGAGCCTCTGGCCGGTGCCGTTCACTTCCCCAATAACCCCGATATTTATGATCTTTCAGAGGCGCAGCAGCTGACCGCCGAAGAACTGGTCGAAAAGTGGGTTGATGGTAAGAGAAAAATCATATGGGACAGCAAAAAAAGGCGAAATGAGGCTCTCGACTGCTTTGTTTACGCACTGGCGGCGCTTCGTATCAGCATATCCCGCTGGCAGCTTAACCTTGATTCACTTCTTGCCAGCCTGCTGGAGGAAGAAGGCACCCGTAACAATAACAAGACCCTGGCGGATTACGCGCGGGCATTGTCTGGAGAGGAATAATGGCAACACAGACTGAACTGGATGCCGCGCGCGCTGCGTTACATGACCTGATGATGGGGAAACGAGTGGCGACGGTACAGAAAGATGGCCGAAGAGTGGAATTTACAGCTACCTCAGTCACCGATCTCAAAAAGTATATTGCTGACCTTGAATCTCAGGTTGGTACCACATCACGACGCCAGGGGCCTGCAAGGTTTTACGTATGAAAATACCATCTTTAGTGGGTCCTGACGGGAAAACATCCCTTCGGGAATACGCGGGGTATCATGGCGGCGGCGGAGGGTTTGGTGGTCAGTTGCGGGGCTGGAATCCCCCAAGCGAAAGTGCTGATGCGGCTCTTCTGCCTAACTTCTCGCGCGGAAATGCCCGTGCTGACGATCTGGTCAGAAATAATGGCTATGCGGCAAACGCCGTGCAGCTCCACCAGGACCACATAGTCGGGTCATTTTTCAGACTCAGCTATCGACCGAGCTGGCGCTATCTTGGCATCAATGAGGAGGATTCACGCGCATTTTCGCGGGACGTGGAAGCTGCCTGGAATGAATATGCCGAGGATGACTTTTGCGGGATTGATGCCGAGCGCAAGCGAACCTTTACGATGATGATCCGTGAAGGTGTGGCCATGCATGCGTTTAACGGTGAATTATGCATGCAGGCGACATGGGACAGCGATTCAACGCGTCTTTTCCGTACTCAGTTCAAAATGGTCAGTCCGAAGCGCGTCAGTAATCCAAACAACATCGGTGATACCCGGAACTGCCGTGCCGGGGTAAAAATCAATAATAGTGGTGCTGCGCTGGGATATTACGTCAGCGACGACGGATACCCCGGCTGGATGTCGCAGAACTGGACCTATATTCCGCGCGAGCTTCCTGGTGGTCGCCCCTCGTTTATCCATGTGTTCGAACCGATGGAGGATGGACAAACCCGTGGGGCCAATGCGTTTTACAGCGTGATGGAGCAGATGAAAATGCTCGATACCCTGCAAAACACCCAGCTCCAGAGCGCTATCGTAAAGGCCATGTATGCGGCCACCATCGAGAGTGAACTGGATACCCAATCGGCGATGGATTTTATCCTTGGTGCTGATAATAAAGAGCAGCAGAGCAAACTGACGGGCTGGCTCGGCGAAATGGCAGCCTATTACTCCGCTGCGCCAGTTCGCCTGGGCGGGGCAAGGGTTCCACACCTGTTGCCGGGGGATTCTCTTAACCTTCAGTCGGCGCAGGATACCGATAACGGCTATTCAACGTTCGAACAATCCCTGCTGCGTTATATTGCTGCAGGGCTGGGTGTGTCGTATGAGCAGCTTTCACGAAACTATTCGCAGATGAGCTACTCGACCGCACGCGCAAGTGCTAACGAGTCCTGGGCGTACTTTATGGGGCGTCGCAAGTTTGTTGCGTCCCGACAGGCCTGCCAGATGTTTCTTTGCTGGCTGGAAGAAGCGATTGCCAGAAGGGTGGTCACGCTTCCTTCGAAAGCCCGTTTCAGTTTCCAGGAGGCTCGAACAGCCTGGGGGAACGCCAGCTGGATTGGCTCCGGCCGAATGGCGATTGACGGGCTGAAAGAGGTGCAGGAAGCCGTCATGCTTATTGAGGCTGGTCTCAGCACGTATGAGAAAGAGTGCGCCAAACGCGGTGATGATTATCAGGAGATTTTTGCCCAGCAGGTCCGGGAAACAATGGAGCGTCGTGCTGCGGGTCTGAAACCACCGGCATGGGCCGCTGCCGCTTTTGAGGCTGGAGTGAGAAAATCAAACGAGGAGGAGCAAGATGGCGCACGAGCTGCGTAATCTTCCGCATATTGCCAGTATGGCCTTTAATGAGCCGCTGATGCTTGAACCCGCCTACGCGCGGGTTTTCTTTTGCGCGCTGGCTGGCCAGCTGGGTATCACCCGGCTGACAGATTCCGTCTCTGGCATCACGCTTGATGCAGGACAAATAGCCGAACCGCTGGCGCTGTTTGGTGAAGATGATGACATGGATACCCGACCATCGCGCAGCTATCAGGTGGCAAATGGTATCGCGGTCTTGCCGGTTTCCGGCACTCTGGTAAGTAAAACCCGTGCGCTGCAGCCTTATTCCGGGATGACAGGTTACAACGGGATCATCGCTCGCCTGCAGCAGGCCATCAGTGACCCCGGTGTCGACGGCATTCTGCTGGACATGGATACGCCGGGTGGAATGGTGTCCGGGGCGTTTGACTGCGCCGACATTATTGCCCGTATGCGCGATATCAAACCCATCTGGGCGCTGGCCAATGACATGAACTGCAGTGCAGGACAGCTTATTGCCAGCTCAGCATCGCGACGACTGGTCACGCAAACAGCCAGAACCGGCTCCATCGGGGTCATGATGGCGCACAGCAACTATGGTGCTGCGCTCAAAACTAACGGCGTTGAGGTCACGCTGATTTACAGCGGCGATCACAAGGTCGACGGCAACCCTTACGAAAAACTTCCGGAAGATGTGCGTGCTGATTTCCAGGCGCGTATCGATGCCACACGTCAGATGTTTGCCGAAAAGGTTTCCGCTTATACCGGCATGTCCGTTCAGGACGTGCTGGACACCGAAGCGGCAGTATTCACCGGCCAGGAATCCGTGGATAACGGACTGGCGGATGAACTTGTTAACAATACCGATGCGCTCGGCGTGATGCGCGAAGCACTCGACAGACGCAAAAAAACAACCATTGGAGGAACTATGCCATCACCTTCTGCATCTGCAGCGACCAATAATCCAGCCGACCAGGCAACTACTCAGAAAACTGCACCGGCTGAGCATGTCACCACGGTTGACACAACCACTGCTGCCGCAATGTCTCCATCAGATGTGAGTGCTCAGGTCTCTGCAGCAGTAGCAGCAGAGAATAGCCGCATCATGGGGATCCTGAACTGCGAAGAGGCGAAAGGGCGAGAGTCACAGGCTCGCGTACTGGCCGAAACGCCGGGAATGACGGTCGAGAGCGCACAGCGCATTCTGGCTGCTGCGCCGCAAAGTGCCCAGGCGCGTACCGATACGGCACTGGATCGCCTGATGGAAGCTGCACCAGGTGCACTCTCAGCAGGCAACGCATCGACTGACTCTGTTGATGATTTGTTAAATACTCCCGTTTAAGAGGCAATCATGGCAATTACCGAAGTTTTCACTCATAACCAGCCGCTCGGTAACAGCGACCCGGCGCACACCGCGTATGGTCCCGGCGAACTGACGGCATCCACTCCACCCATGACACCGCTCATGCTGGATGCCACTTCTGGCAAGCTGACCGTCTGGGATGGTGCCAATGCTGGCGCGGCCGTGGGCGTTCTGGCAGTGACAGCTGACCAGAACAGCGCCGAGCTGACCTATTACAAATCCGGCTCTTTCCGCATTGAAGATGTCCTCTGGCCATCTGCCGTCACAGACGAAAATATCAAGCGTAACGCGTTCGCCGGTACTGCGATCAGCATCGTTTAATCCGCGTTTTACAACCAACATCATTCATAAAGCCGCCTGTGCGGCTTTTTTTACGGGAAAAATCTATGTCCGTTTACACAACTGCCGAGCTGCTGGCGGTCAATGAGAAGAAATTCAAATTCGATCCGCTCTTCCTGCGCATCTTTTTCCGCGAAAGCTATCCCTTCAGTACAGAGAAGGTTTACCTGTCGCAAATTCCTGGTCTGGTCAACATGGCGCTGTACGTTTCGCCGATTGTCTCCGGCAAAGTGCTCCGCTCCCGTGGCGGCAGCACATCTGAGTTCACACCGGGTTATGTGAAGCCGAAACATGAAGTCAACCCACTGATGACCCTTCGCCGCCTGCCTGATGAGGACCCTCAGAATCTCGCTGACCCGGTCTATCGCCGTCGCCGCATCATCCTCCAGAACATGAAGGATGAAGAGCTTGCGATTGCACAGGTCGAAGAGAAACAGGCTGTTGAGGCGGTGCTCAGCGGTAAATACACCATGACAGGGGAAGCGTTTGATCCTGTTGAAGTGGATATGGGCCGCAGCGCTGGTAACAACATTGTCCAGGCCGGTGCGGCTGCGTGGTCCTCCCGCGACAAAGAAACGTATGACCCGACCGATGACATTGAAGCCTACGCGCTCAACGCCAGCGGTGTGGTCAACATCATTGTGTTCGATCCGAAGGGCTGGGCGCTGTTCCGTTCCTTCAAGGCAGTGAAGGAGAAACTGGATACGCGTCGAGGCTCAAACTCTGAGCTGGAAACCGCCCTGAAAGACCTGGGCAAGGCAGTTTCCTACAAGGGGATGTATGGCGATGTGGCCATCGTGGTCTACTCCGGCCAGTACATCGAAAACGACGTCAAAAAGAACTATCTGCCAGACCTGACGATGGTCCTGGGTAACACTCAGGCGCGGGGCCTGCGTACCTATGGTTGCATTCTTGATGCCGATGCCCAGCGAGAAGGTATCAACGCCTCGACGCGTTACCCGAAAAACTGGGTGCAAACGGGCGACCCGGCACGCGAATTCACCATGATTCAGTCAGCCCCGCTGATGCTGCTGGCAGACCCGGATGAGTTCGTGTCAGTCAAGCTCGCATAACTTCCCCCTGTGGCCCTGTCGGGCCACCTTTCTGGAGTATTTCCCATGACAGAAAAAGAAAAGCTGATCGCTCGCCTGAATGAACTTGGCACTCAGCTTAACCGCGAGGTCAGCACCAGCGGCACGATTCAGGAACTTACGATGCGTATTGCTGAGCTGGAAGAGGAGCTGGATGGTGATGCCAGTTCGGTTGACGGTGAAAACGCAGAGGAGAATGCTCCCGACAGCACCGACAGCACCGACAGCACCGACAGCGATGTAGCTGACGCGGAAAAAGTAAAAACGGAAGCGGTCACAACGAATGACCAGGTATCAGTAGAAACGCTGGCTACCCTGCATGTTGACGCGCTGCATGCCACGCGTAACGAACCGGTATCCATCGTTGAGCCCGGTGTGATTATCCGCGTATCCGAACAGGGTGCAGACGAGCTGATCGCAAAGGGGCTGGCTCGCGAAGTCTGAAGGGGGCCGCATGGCTGATTTCGATAATCTCTTTGATGAGGCCATGTCGCGAGCTGATGGCACTATCCGCAGTGTAATGGGCACAGAGGCAAAGGTGATGTCAGGCGCATTGTCTGGCATTACGCTGGTCGGTGTCTTTGATGATCCAGAAAACATAGGTTATGCGGGAGCGGGGATCCGTGTAGAAGGTACCAGCCCGACGCTGTTTGTTGAAACCTCAACTGTCAGCCAGCTGCAGCGTATGGACACCCTGACGATTAACGGCCGGTCATTCTGGGTTGATCGTATCGGTCCGGATGATTGTGGTTCCTGTCATATCTGGCTGGGTAACGGCTCTGCGCCACCTTCCTCGCGTCGCCGTTAAGGAGCGCCTATGTCGATAAAAGGCCTTGAGCAGGCTATAGAGAACCTTAACAGCATCAGCAAAACGGCTGTCCCGCGTGCGTCGGCGCAGGCCGTTAACCGCGTGGCAAACCGGGCTGTCAGCCGTAGCGTTGCAGTCGTATCAAAAGACACCCGCGTACCGAGAAAGCTGGTAAAGCAACGCGCCAGGGTGAAGCGCGCGACGGTCAATAAGCCCCGTGCGCTTATCCGTGTGAACCGGGGAAATTTACCGGCCATAAAACTCGGCACTGCAAGCGTGCGTCTTTCCCGCAGAAAAAGGGATAAGAAAGGGGCCAATAGCGTTCTGCGCATTGGGCCGTTCCGTTTCCCTGGCGGTTTCATCCAGCAGCTTAAAAATGGCCGCTGGCACGTTATGAGGCGAACGTCAAAACCCCGTTATCCCATTGAAGTGGTCAGCATCCCGCTGGCAGCTCCGTTAACTACGGCATTTAAAGAAGAACTGCCGAAGCTTATGGAGTCGGATATGCCTAAAGAGCTTCGCGCATCCCTTACCAACCAACTCAGGCTCATTCTGACACGATGAAACACAGCGATATCCGCAAGGTAATTATTGACGCGTTTGAAAGCGCGATTGGTACTGACGCCATTTATTTTGACGGAAGGCCTGCAGTGCTCGAAGAGGAAGATTTCCCTGCTGTAGCCGTCTATCTGACAGATGCGGAATACACCGGGGAAGACCTGGATGCAGACAGCTGGCAGGCCATTCTGCATATCGAAGTCTTTCTTGGGGCTCAGGTGCCTGATTCTGATCTGGATGACTGGATGGAGACGCGGGTGTATCCGGTTCTTGCAGAGGTTCCGGGTCTTGAATCCCTTATCACCACAATGGTTCAGCAGGGTTATGACTACCAGCGCGATGACGATATGGCGCTGTGGAGTTCTGCCGACCTGAAATATTCCATTACTTACGACATGTGAGGACCCTATGGCCACACCAAACCCGCTGGCACCAACAAAAGGTGCTGGTACCACCCTATGGGTTTACACCGGAACCGGTGACCCCTATGCCAACCCGCTTTCAGACGTTGACTGGCTGCGCCTGGCGAAAATTAAAGACCTGCAGCCCGGTGAACTGACTGCTGAATCCGAAGATGACACCTACGTCGATGATGAGAATGCTGACTGGACATCAACGATGCAGGGGCAAAAATCAGCCGGTGAAACTAACCTGACGCTCGCATGGCTGCCGGGGGATGCAGGTCAACAGGACCTGGTGAACTGGTTCGATGAAGGCACCGTGAAGGGGTATAAAATCAAATACCCAAATGGGGTTGTTGACGTCTTTAAGGGCTGGGTGAGCAGTCTCGGCAAGACTATCTCGTCAAAAGAGGTCATGACCCGCACGGCCAAAATCACCAACAACGGCAAACCATCGCTGGCAGAAGACAGCGGTACCGCGCCGATTGCTGTCACGGGGATCAGCATGGATAAATCCACTGCGGCTGTGGCGATTGCGGCCACAACGCAACTGGTGGTTTCTGTCCTGCCGGCAAGTGCGTCAGATAAATCCTTCCGCGTAGCCAGTTCTGATCCTTCAAAAGCAACAGTCACCGTTAACGGCAATACCCTGACCATCACCGGTGTGGCTGCGGGTACAGTCGAAATCATCGTTATGAGCAATGACTGTAACTTTGTGGCGATCTGCAAAGTCACTGTTTCCTGATAACCGGGGCGCGAGCCCCGTTCCCACCCGGAGTAAATATGTTTCTAAAGAGCGAACTGCTTGAATGCAACGGCAGCAGCGTCACATTGTTCCAGCTTTCGGCGCTTCAGCGTATTGAATACCTCGAATACCTGAAGCAGCTGGAGGCAGTTGAAGCCGGCGATTTCCAGGCGGCCATCACCCTTACTGTAAAAAGTGGGGCGTTCCTCGTGGCGATGTCGCTCTGGCATGGTCACCCATTGAAAGGCTCACTGGGAGAAAACGCGGCGGAAGTGGCAAAGATTCAGGAGGAGGTCATGCAGACATGGCCGACCGAGCTGGTTGCCGAAGCGGAATATAAGGTGAAACTCTTGTCCGGGATGATTGCGCCGGTAACTGATGACCAGGCAGCGTCCGGCGAAGAAGGTTATAAACCCGCTGAACCTCTTACTGCGGAAAAGCCCTCGCCAGTGAGCTGAAATTTGCCATGAAACTGGCGCGTGAGTTCGGTCGCCCGGACTGGCGTGCCATGCTTGCTGGCATGTCCTCAACGGAGTACGGCGACTGGAAAATCTTCTACCAGGACAATTACTTTCATGATGCGCAGCTGGACGCACACTTCTCCGGCTTGCTCTACACCATCTCAACCCTGTTTTTTGCCGATCCGGAGTTAACCCCGGACAGTTTCAGCATTCTTAATACTGCACCGGAACCCATCGACATTGATGAACCGGATGACAATACGCTGATGGCGAAGGCTGCAGGTATTTCAGGAGGCGTGCGCTATGGCCCAGACGGCAGTCGGTGATCTGGTCGTTAACCTTGACGTTAACTCGTCGAAATTCAGCGAGCAGCTTAACTACGTCAAAAAAGAATTAAAACAGACCGGCAATGCGGCAAACGACGAAGCGTTACGTATCCAGCAGTCCTTCAGCCGCCAGGAGAACGCCGCGCGTAAGGCCGGTATTTCAGTGGGTCAGTATAACGCCGCAATGCGTATGCTCCCGGCGCAGTTTACCGATGTGGCCACGCAGCTGGCAGGTGGGCAGAACCCCTGGCTGATTCTGCTTCAGCAGGGCGGTCAGGTTAAGGACTCCTTTGGCGGGATCATCCCGACATTCCGGGCGTTGATTGGGACGGTTTCCCCGTTGATGGTCGGCATTGGTGCATTGTCCGTTGCAACGGGCGCGTTGTTCTATGCCTGGTACCAGGGCTCTTCCACTCTGTCTGATTTCAACAAAACGCTGGTACTGTCGGGGAACACAGCCGGACTGACAGCTGACCGCATGCTGGCACTGGCGCGGAACGGACAGGCAGCGGGGCTGACCTTCAACCAGACCAGTGAAGCGCTGACCGAGCTTATCAACGCGGGTGTGCGTGCTGGCTCGCGCTTTGATGACATGAGCCAGGCGGTGGCGCGGTTTACCGATGCCTCCGGCGTGCCGGTGGAGAAGGTCGCTGCAGCCTATGGCAAGCTCGCAACTGACCCGACATCGGGCCTGATCGCTATGGCCCAGCAGTTCCATAACGTTACTGCAGAACAGATTGCCCATGTGGCGCAGTTGCAGCGTGCCGGTGATGAGGCTGGCGCACTGCAGGCGGCTAACGAGGCGGCTACAGCCGGATTCAACGATCAGACCAAAACCATCCGCGACAATATGGGGACGATAGAGTCTTCAGCGGACTCCCTGAAGCGCGCCTTCAAGTCGATGTGGGATGCAGCCCTCGATATTGGCCGACCTGACACCGCGCAGGAGATGGTGGCAAAAGCCGAAGCCGCGTTCAAAAAAGCCGATGAAATCTGGAACCTGCGTAAAGGTGACCGATATGTCAATGATGAGGCCCGCGCCCGATTCTGGAATGACCGCGAAACGGCCAGGCTGGCGCTGGACATGGCGCAGCAGCAGGCGGGAATTGCCAGGGCGAATGAAGAGAATGCATCGCGTGAAGCGGCTGCGGAATCGGATCGCCAGAAGTATGCTGCGCAGGCACAGGCAAACTATGCCAAAACGCAGACGGCACTGAAGAAATACACGGCCAGGCAGAGCGAGCTCAACAAGGCGCTGAAAGAGGGGCGGATCCTCCAGGCTGACTACAACATCAACCTGGCTGCCGCGAAAAAAGAGTACGAAGACACCCTTAAAAAGCCGAAGAAGACCCCGGAAATCAGAACTCCCGCAGGTGCCCGTGCCACCGATACGGCCAGCGCCCAGACGCTGGAGCTGCAGGCACAGCTGCGCACCCTGCAGGAGCATAAGAGCATCAATGACACCATCAGCCAGCAGCGTCAGGAGCTGTGGCGTCAGCAGTCCCGGTTTACGGTTCTGGAAGAGGCCGCGAAGACCCGGACGCTTTCTGCCGAGGAAAAATCCCTGCTGGCCAGTAAAAGCGAGGTGCTTTCCCGTGCGGAGCTGAATGCGAAGCTCGGCGATCAGATAGTGGCGCAGGAGCGGCTTAATCGCCTGCAGGATACGTCTCAAAAATACGTCACGCAGATCGGCGAGAAAACCCGTGCCCTGGCGGAAAGTGCTGGTATGAGCAGTCGTACAGCACAACGTCGCAATGAAGAGGCCCAGCTTCTTCAGGGCTGGAAAAATGGTGGAGGGTCTGAGAACGATGCCGGTTATCAGAACGAGCTGCGGGCGCTGCAGACGTACTATGCCAAGCAGGATGAGCTGCGGGACGACTGGCAGTCCGGGGCCAAATCCGCATGGGCAGATTATGTTGATTCTGCTTCTGATGCTTATGGCCAGATGAAGTCGTTTGCCACCAGTACGTTTGATGGCATTGGGCAGAATATGGCTGACATGCTGACGCGCGGAAAGGCTGACTGGGCTGACTTTACCCGATCCACGCTCTCCATGCTGACACAGATCCTGATGAAGCAGGCGCTGGCCGGCCTGGTGGATTCAGCGACAACCGCGCTGGGATTTGCAGGTGGCGGTTATACCGGTTCAGGCGGGAAATATGAGCCTGCAGGTGTCGTTCACCGTGGTGAGTTTGTCTTCACCAAAGAGGCTACCAGCCGGATCGGCGTCGGTAACCTTTACCGGATGATGAAAGGGTACGCCACGGGTGGGTATGTCGGGGGGGGCGGAACAGGCCCGGCTGCAGCACCTTTCGGTGTCAGCGTATATGCCCCGGTGACGGTCGAGAATGCCTCCGGTGGCGCACAGCAGCAAAATGACGGAGACAGGCTGGGTAAGGCGTATCAGCAGGTGATTAACAAATCTGTCAACGATGGTATCGCCAGGGCAATCCAGCCCGGTGGGCTTATCTGGAATGCGACCAATCGCAGGTAACAGTTATGACGATAGAAACATTCCCCTGGGGCATTAAGGTTTCCAGCCAGCCCACAGAGGGAAGCAAAGACACCGTCAGGAAGGTCCAGTTCGGCGACGGGTACGCACAGGTGAGCGGCTCAGGTCTGAATGATGAAATTCGCACCTATGAATTTTCCTTCTCAGGGGATCCGACCACAGCGAATGAAATTCATGCCTTCCTTCGGCGGCATAAAGTGAAGTCGTTTATATTCACTCCGCCTTTCGGCGATACCGCACTGTGGCGTGTCGAGGCTGACACGCTCAAAAAGGTGGTTAAAAACGTAAAAGTGATAACCGTAACCGCAACGTTTGAACAGGCATTTGCACCATGAGTCTTAATGCTGATTATCAAAAACTTGAGCCGGGCAATGAAGTCCGGCTTTTTTCTGTCGATGGTACCGCGTTCGGTATGTCAGATGTGCTCCGTTTCCACGCACACAATATCGCACACACCCCGGAAGAGATTGAAGCCGCAGGCGGGGACGAAAATAGACTTCCGGCAAAGTCCATCTGGTGGCAGGGAGAGGAGTATAAAGCCTGGCCGTGTCAGGTGGAGGGTATTGAGGCGACCACTGACGGTACCAGCCCACAGCCAAAATTGACGGTGGCGAATCTGGACAGCTCGATCTCCGCGCTCTGTCTTGCGTATGACGATCTGCTGCAGGCGAAAGTGAGTATCCACGACACGCTGGCGAAGTATCTGGACGCCAGAAATTTTCCGCAGGGCAATCCCACCGCAGACCCGTCACAGGAAAAGCTGAAGATCTTTTATATCGATGCCAGAAGTACCGAGACGGATGAAGCTGTTGAATTTACGCTTTCCAGTCCGATGGATTTGCAGGGCCAGATGATACCGACGCGGCAGCTGCATTCGCTATGTACCTGGTGCATCCGGAACAAGTACCGTACCGGCGACGGCTGCGACTATGCCGGTACGCGTTATTTCGACAAAAACAATAATCCGGTTGACGATCCCTCGCTGGATGTCTGCAACGGCACGCTGACAGCCTGCAAGCTCCGGCACGGAGACAGCAACGAGCTGCCGTTCGGCGGATTTCCGGGCACATCTCTTATCAGGAGCTGATATGCGCCAGAAAACCATTGATGCCATCATGGCGCATGCTGCAGCGGAGTATCCGCGCGAGTGCTGCGGCGTGGTGGCACAGAAAAGCCGGGTTGAGCGCTATTTTCCCTGTCGTAATCTCGCAGCAGAGCCGACTGAACATTTTCACCTGTCCCCCGAAGATTACGCAGCGGCAGAAGACTGGGGGACGGTGGTAGCCATTGTTCACAGCCATCCTGACGCGACGACACAGGCCAGCGAGCTTGATAAGGCGCAGTGTGATGCAACACTGCTGCCCTGGCATATTGTGAGCTGGCCAGAGGGGGATTTACGTACCATTCAGCCACGCGGGGAGCTCCCACTGCTGGAGCGACCGTTTGTGCTTGGCCACTTCGATTGCTGGGGTCTGGTAATGAGCTATTTCCGGCAGACCCACGGTATCGAGCTCCACGATTACCGGGTGGATTATCCCTGGTGGGAAAACGACTACCCGGACAATTTCTATCAGGATTGCTGGTATGAATGCGGATTCAGGGAGTTTGACGGCCCGCCTCAGGAAGGGGACCTCGTCATCATGCAGGTGCAGGCTGATAAGTGGAATCATGCCGGGATTTTACTGGAGGGTAACATGCTGCTGCACCATCTTTACGGGCATCTGAGCCAGCGAGTTCCTTATGGCGGATACTGGCAGGAGCGCACGATGAAGATCGTTCGCTATAAAGATGTAATGGCAGGTGAAACATGCAGGAAGTAATGACCCGCATTGAGCTTGGCGGCGTGCTCGGGAAATCATTCGGTAGAGTTCACCACCGCCTGATTTCCCGTGTAAGCGAGGCGGGAGTGGCGCTCGCAAAGACTATTCCGGGCTTTGAGCAGTTTATGATTTCCAGCCAGCGCCGTGGGCTCACATACTCCGTATTTAAGGGTAAAAAAAACATCGGTGTGGATGACCTCGGTTTCCCGGTTACCGGCGATGTTATCCGCATTGTCCCGGTAATCATCGGGAGTAAAAAAGCCGGTTTGATTCAAACTATCCTGGGCGCAGTATTAGTGATTGCATCGATCTGGATGCCAGGTCTGAGTATAGCTGCCAGCAATATGATGTTTGCTGCTGGTGCGTCCATAACGCTGGGGGGTGTAGTTCAGATGTTATCCCCCCAGGCTACAGGGCTGGCCAGCAAACAGAGCTCAGATAACCGCGCCTCATACGCGTTCGGCGGAGTCACAAACACCGCAGCGCAGGGCTATCCGGTACCGCTTCTTTATGGTCGCCGACGCATAGGCGGCGCAATTATTTCAGCCGGGATTTACGTTGAGGATCAACAATGAAGAAATACTTAAGATTGACCATTTCAGGCCTGCATCGCGTTGATGACGGAATCCTAATCGGCGGAAATGCGACAGTAATAGTAAACCGTGGCGGAGAGGTTATTTGTCGCGAGACATTTTCTGGCAAAGTTTCCGATAAATATTCAAAGCTATATGAAGTTGAAGATACCGGTGTTCCAGTATCAGTAACGTCGTCCAGTGATTGTCAGTTTTTCAAAGCAGAAGCTGATTTTGTAAACCCATTTAGCGAAACAAATATCTGATTAATTTTCTCTTGCAATAAGCCACCTCAGGGTGGCTTTTTTTATGGGCGCAATATGGCTACATCTACTCCGATTAGAGGCCGCAAGGGCGGCAGCTCAAGTTCCCGCACCCCGACTGAACAACCAGACGACCTCCAGTCCGTAGCAAAGGCCAAAATTCTTGTTGCGCTGGGAGAGGGGGAATTTGCCGGGCAACTGACGGCGAAAGATATCTATCTCGACGGCACACCACTGGAGAATGCAGACGGTTCGCAAAACTTCAGCGGCGTGGCGTGGGAATTCCGCCCGGGGACGCAGGCACAAAAATACATTCAGGGCATCCCCGGTACCGAAAACGAAATCAGCGTGGGCACCGAAGTTTCAAGCACCACCGCCTGGACGCACACCTTTACCAACACGCAGCTGTCAGCCGTTCGCCTGCGCCTGAAATGGCCATCGCTTTTTAAACAGGAGAACGATGGCGATCTGGTTGGCTATTCAATTAACTACGCCATTGATCTGCAGACTGATGGTGGCACCTGGCAGACGGTACTTAATACCAGCGTAACCGGCAAGACAACTTCCGGCTACGAACGCAGCCATCGCATCGACTTACCACAGGCAGGCAGCACATGGACGGTGCGCCTGCGTAAGTTCACGGCGGATGCCAACAGCGCGAAAATTGGCGACACAATGACGCTGCAGAGCTACACAGAGGTTATCGACGCCAAACTGCGTTATCCAAATACCGCGCTGCTCTACATCGAATTTGACTCAAGCCAGTTTAACGGCTCTATCCCGCAAATAGCCTGCGAACCGCGAGGCCGTGTAATCCGCGTTCCGGATACGTATGACCCGGAGACCCGCACCTATAGCGGCACATGGACGGGGGTGTTTAAGTGGGCGTGGACGGATAATCCGGCCTGGATTTTTTACGATCTGGTGGTGAGCGACCGCTTTGGGCTGGGCAATCGCCTGACGGCAGCCAATATTGATAAATGGACGCTTTACCAGGTCGCACAATATTGCGATCAGCCGGTTCCCGATGGTAAAGGCGGTAGCGGCACCGAGCCTCGTTATACCTGCAACGTGTACGTGCAGGAGAGGAATGACGCCTATACCGTGTTACGTGATTTTGCGGCGATATTCCGGGGCATGACGTACTGGGGTGGCGATCAAATCGTTGCGCTTGCGGATATGCCCCGCGATGTGGATTACAGCTACACGCGTGCAAACGTGGTTAATGGCCGCTTTACCTATTCGGGCAGCACCACCAAAACCCGATATACCACGGCACTGGTTTCCTGGTCCGATCCGGGTAATGCCTACGCAGACGCGATGGAGCCGGTTTTTGAACAGGATCTCGTCGCTCGCTTTGGTACAAACCAGCTCGAAATGACAGCCATTGGCTGCACCCGGCAGTCAGAGGCAAACCGGAAGGGGCGCTGGGGTATCCTGACCAATAACAAGGATCGCCTCGTGTCGTTCGATGTGGGTCTGGACGGCAAGATCCCACAGCCTGGCTATATCATCGCGGTTGCCGATGAGCTGCTTTCCGGCAAGGTGATGGGAGGGCGTATCAGCGCGGTTAACGGTCGCGTTATCACGCTTGATCGTGAGTCTGCAGCCGCTCCCGGAAGCCGCCTTATGGTTAACCTTCCGTCCGGCGCATCGCAGAGCAGAACGATACAAAGCGTAAACGGCCGGGCCGTCACCGTGACAACGGCATACAGCGAAACACCTGCAGTGGAATCGGTGTGGATTGTCGAGTCCGAGGAGCTTTATGCGCAGCAATATCGCGTTATCAGCGTCACGGATAATAATGACGGAACGTATTCGATTTCTGGTGCTTTGCACGATCCGGATAAATATGCGCGTATCGATACCGGTGCCATTATCGACCAGCGGCCAATAAGTGTTATTCCGCCAGGTAATCAGTCCCCGCCAGCCAACATCGTCATCAATTCATTCTCTGTGGTTCAGCAGAACGTGAACGTTCAGACCATGCGCGTCAGCTGGGACCAGGCGAAGAACGCCATCTCCTATGAAGCGCAATGGCGCCGCAATGACGGGAACTGGGTTAACGTGCCGCGCAGCTCCACCACGTCATTCGACGTTCCGGGGATTTATGCGGGACGATACCTGGTGCGCGTGCGTGCCATCAATGCCGCTGAAATTTCGTCCGGATGGGGCTATTCAGAAGAGAAAACGCTGACGGGCAAGGACGGGAATCCTCCGAAGCCGGTGGGTTTCATCGCGTCTGAAAACGTGGTGTTCGGTATCGAGCTGAACTGGGGGTTCCCTGCAAATACGGACGATACGCTGAAGACGGAAATTCAGTACAGCCTGACCGGAACAGAGGGCGATGCGATGTTGCTGGCTGATGTGCCATACCCGCAGCGTAAATATCAGCAGATGGGCCTTAAAGCGGGGCAGGTATTCTGGTACCGGGCGCAGCTGGTTGACCGAACCGGTAACGAGTCCGGCTATACCGGCTGGGTTCGTGGGCAGGCCAGTATCGATGTTTCCGATATCACTGATGTGATCCTGGAGGACATCAAAGGGTCTGAGACGTTCAAGGATCTGATTGAGAATGCCGTTGATACAAACGAAAAAATTGCTGGTATGGCTGAAGATATCCTGCAGGCGAATAATGAGCTCGAACAGCAGGCGCTGAAGATAGCCAAAAACGCCCAGGACATCGGGCAGGTTCAGACCGATGTGAAGGAACTTACAAGTAACGTTGGAGATGTGTCGTCATCTCTGTCTCAACTTGAGCAGACCGTAGCAACGGCAGATACCGCCCTTGGCCAGCGAATCGACAGCATCAGCGTGACTATGGACGGCATGACGGGCGGGGTGAAAAACTCGGCCATTGCCATTATTCAGAACGGGCTGGCGCAGGTGGCCGCGCGTAAAACCCTGTCCGCAACGGTCGCCGGTAACAGTGCGCAGCTGCACCGTCTCGACGAAGTGATCGTCAGCGAGAAGGAAGCCACAGCACGTTCATTGCTGAGCCTGCAGACGGACGTTAACGGCAACAAGGCATCCATCAACAGCCTCAACCAGACGTTCTCTGATTACCGGCAGGCGACGGCCACCCAGATAAACGGTATTACGGCAAAAGTCGACGGACATACTGCGGCAATCACCACCAACGCGCAGGCTATCGCGAGCATGGATGGTGATCTCAGTGCCATGTACAACATCAAGGTAGCAGTCGATGCTAACGGTAGGCAATACGCTGCCGGAATGGGGATCGGCGTAGAGAATACGCCAGAGGGCATGCAGTCACAGGTAATGTTCCTGGCTGACCGTTTTGCTGTCATGACCCAGGCAGGCGGTAATGTTACGCTCCCGTTCGTTATCCAGAATGGCCAAACCATTATCAGGGATACGGTCATCGGTGACGGGACAATCGGCAACCTTAAACTCGGTAACTATATCCAGTCCTCAACATGGGACGGAACCGGTAATGTTGGCTGGCATATCAACAAATCGGGTTATGCCGTTTTCAATAACGTAACCGTGAGAGGAACGGTTTACGCCACAAACGGTGAGTTCACCGGGAAGGTAACTGCAACGAGTGGTTCGTTCAAAGGCACAGTGGAGGCTGATAGCTTTGTAGGGGATGTGGTTAACGCTGGCGTTGGTGTGGATAAATCCAAATTAGGGGCAGGTGGTGTAACTACCAGTCTGACCTATACGGATACAACCGGAACAAGCAAACCCAAGACTGCAATAGTGTCGGCTGTAGTGATGATATATGGCGTCTCAGCAGGCGATGCTACTGCACGGATATCTGTGACCATTGACGGCACAACAAAAGATTATCAGTGGGTAACTTGTCCAAGTAGAAACACCACCAATGCTATTGCGGTCCCGGTATTTTTTGCGAAAAGTGGAATTACAAAGCAAGTAGTCACCGCATCAATAAGTGTTAATGATATGTCGGGAGGAACAAATGCCTCAAGGAAAGATATTCTTTCACCTGTATTGCAGATAGCTCGAGGGTCGGGCTCTTTTTCTTCCTCATAAAAATAAAGCCCCTTCAGGGGCTTTATTTGCTTGTTTATTTAAAAGGAGCTTTATATTTTTGGTCCGGGAGTTTTTGTCTCTTGTAAGATGCGCCGCCTACGCATGGCTTAACATGAGAGCCATTGTCGTAAGAAGCGACACTGGACGTGTTTGCGTTTACGCAGGCATCAATCTGACGCTTTTGCGCGGTTCCGCCATTGCCATAACCAGGGTCTGATTTTTGCCCCTGTTCAGAAGCAAAAGATACAGAAGACAGGGTCAGGAAAGTCACGCCAAGTAACACCGATAAATAGTTCTTTTTCATTCTATATATTCCATTTGTTAGTGGGATATCCATATTCACAAATAAACTCCCATTATTCAGATCGTTTATACGAATCAATATTCATTTATTGATCGTTTCTGGCGATCGATAAATTCATGGAGCGCAAAATGCTTTATAACACTGGCACAATCGCTATCAATGGAAATACCGCAACCGGCACTGGAACTAACTGGACAGCACCCGCCAGCCAGGTCCGCGCTGGCCAGACGATTATTGTCATGTCTAACCCGGTTCAGATGTTCCAGATTTCATCCGTGAACAGCGCCACGTCAATGACGGTCACACCTGCTGCATCACCGGCGCTGAGCGGCCAGAAGTATGGAATCCTTGTGTCGGACAATATCTCGGTCGACGGGCTGGCGCAGGCCATGTCACAGCTCATCAAAGAGTATGACGAGAATATTGGTGCCTGGGAGACGTTCGCCACTACCTCGGCAAACCAGAGCATTACCGTTACCATCAACGGCACCCCTGTAATCATTCCTGGCATCGGTAAACTGGCGCAGAAAGGGGCCAACGGTGCGCTCCCGATTGACCAGGGCGGGACCGGGGCAACAACGGCAGAAGGCAGTCGCACAAACCTCGGTTTGGGAAGTAGCGCCACGAGGAACTCACTGGATTCTGAGATTGTTACCAATAGTGATACGAGTCAGATTCCCTCGCTAAAAGCTCTTGGCTTGGGATACGCTCGTCATATTGACAACTTTTCAAACACAAACATGCTTGGATTTGGTCGCTTCACAAGTCAAACAGCTAATAATCCTGCAAATACCAACGGTGTAGGGGTGCAGCTACAATATGATGGTGGTCCATCCACGTCATGGTTCGTTTGGACGAACGATGGACAGGCATATATACAGACAAGCCATATGCAGGGCACTACGTATCTATGGAAAAAGGTTTACACGACTGCAAATACTACAGTTGCATCAGATGGCAGCATTAAAGCAGCATCGCCTGTGGTCAAAGTGTTTACAGATGGCGCATACCAGACCAATGACGAATCTGAAGGCTGCACCGTAACCCGTCTGGCCATCGGTGAATATCTGATTGAAGGATGTGAAGGGCTTAACTCTGACGCTGCATGGGGCGGTATTGACGGCGGTTTTGATATTCCCACCGACCGCAACAAACAGCCCCTGATCTGGCTGGATTATGAGGTTCATGCTGACGGTTCGGTGTTAGTGAAAACCTATCACCGCACACATCCTGCCGCGCCAGAGTTCGCCAGGAATGAACTGCAGGATATTAGCAATGGTGACCCGATAGACATCCCTTCTGACCAATTTGTCTCTGTACGTATTCAGATGCCGCAGGACAGTATCTGGAATCAGCGCAAGGCTATGGCTGAAGTTCCTGATTCATCCGCTGGTTAAACAGCGAATCAGATGGCATATCCAGGCGAACATCGATCCAACTGTTCGCCGGGACATCCATCAGTTCTCCTTTCGTTTTGATGATTTCTCCATCATCACCCAGCATGTATTTGCGCTTAAACAGGCGGATAGTTAGTCCGCCGCTTTCTGTTTGCTCGGCCTCAACCACGCCCAGTTCCCCCATGCCGCCAGGGTCCATTGGGGGCAGCAACTGCCATCCCTCAGAGGCCAGGCCCGCTGAACCACTAAGCGCATAAACGCCGATATCGAGGCGAGAAAGGGTTACTCCCTCCGCCTCAGCGTTCGCTGTGCCGCACCCACACCAGACAAAACCTTCCTCGGCTATATCAGCACGCTGGCACGCATCCTGGCTCGCTACAACCCGGGCAACTGGTGAGGCCGCTTTCAGTGTGCCATCACTGGCTTTGGTGGTATTTGCTGTAGAATATACTTCATACCAGTCGGCCCCCTGATAACTGGCATATGTTCTAAAAAATGCTCTGGGCTTTCCTCCGGCTGCAATTGCCAGGTCTGCCCCATATGAGCCCTGTGGTATATGGAGTAATGCTGCGCCCGTATTACCTGCCGGATTATGCGAAACACCAGCCTGAATTGAAAAAAAACCGGACACTGGGTTACCTGCGGCGTCTAAGTAGGTTGGGGTTTGCATGCCAAGCCCAAAAGCTCCTACCTGCATAACGTTACCGGAAGCCGTTCCAGCGTCCTTTGTAGCGCTACTTCCTAAACCGAGGTTTTATAGATTGCCCTTCGCCAGCCATGCCGATAACTTCACCTGATTTTTTCGTAGCAAAAGGTGGATAAAAAAAATGCAATATGGGTACGCAAGGGTATCAACTTTTGACCAAAATCTTGAATTACAGTTAGAAGCACTTAATCGATTAGAATGTGACCGAATTTTTGAAGATAAAATATCCGGTTCAAAATCAAAACGCCCAGGGCTGGATAAGATGATGAAGCTACTACGACCAGGCGATACCGTTATCGTCTGGAAGCTTGATCGGCTTGGGCGGTCCCTCATTCACCTTGTGGATTTATTGCGTTATTTCCGTGCGAACAAGATTGAATTTGTTTCAATCACTGAAGGGATAAGAATCAGCACTTCAATAGGCCGTTTCGCATACACCATGCTGAGTGCAGCAGCTGAAATGGAAAGGGAAAACATTATTGAAAGAACGCGTGCAGGTTTAGCTGTGGCGAGGGCAAAGGGGAGAATCGGAGGCAGGCGACCAAAGCTTACTCCAGAGCAATGGGCGCAGGCGGGGCGTTTGATCGCAAACGGAGTAGACAGAAAGCAAGTAGCGATTATTTACGACGTTGCGGTGTGCACCTTGTATAAGAAATTTCCGGCGCGGTAGGGGCAGAGGAAAAAATATTGAACATTTAATACAATTTTCGTAATAAAGTATTGAAAGAATGTAATAAAGTTGTTGAAATTTTGGTGAGCGGTGGGGTTGAGCATTGGGGGTATTCATGGCAAAAACAGATTCTATTACACCAGAAGAGTTCAGGGCTATTCACGTTGAATTGTCTAAAATCTCATCAACTTGGGCAGACTTATGGTTAACATTGTTTTCTCTCCGTGCTGAAGGCAGCAGGGTGATTACTATTAGATATTCCGATATCGAAGATGACATGCTGCACTTGGCTGGAACTCCAAAATTTGAGCCACGAACAATTAGATTAAATTTATTGCTTTCTAAGTTAATTGCGTGCAGAAAGGATTGCAATTCTTCTGATATTTATGTTTTCCAGAGTAGATCAAATCGAGTTAAAGGATTAGCTAGGCCTGTGACTGTAATAGCAATGAATAATGCCTTAAAACAAGCATCCAAATATGTAACAAGGAAAAACATCACCATGAAAAGTGCTTTAAGGGTAATCGTAAGGAACTAGTTGGACGGGGGTTCATACACAACATACCCACCTGTGTATGGAAGATTAGGACGATGGTCTATGATCACGTCCTTTATCAAGTCATTATTCTCCCTGATGATTGTCGATTTACTACTCGATTGGATATAAAATATGTACTTGCATAAATCTTGGGAGGGATTTTAAGTAAGTGAAATGAGAACCTGATCAGAATAAATCAAACCGAGCATTGAGTAGAGTAAATAATAAAGCAGCGCATGCAAGATTTAAGAGTATAACAAAACGGGCGGAAACATTCACTGAACAAATCTCCTGATCATGTATTAGACAAAGAATGACTGTAATGTAAAACCATCTTACACACACCTACTAAAAAAGACAGATAAACCAAGGTTGACCTGCTCCCCGTTGATTAGTACACCCCGATGTTAGTAATGTCTTCATAAGCCACATGAGGACATCCCCATGAAGAAGCGTTTTTCCGACGAACAGATCATCAGTATTCTCCGCGAAGCCGAAGCTGGGGTACCCGCCCGTGAACTCTGCCGCAAGCATGCCATTTCCGATGCCACGTTTTACACCTGGCGTAAGAAGTATGGCGGTATGGAGGTGCCTGAAGTTAAGCGCCTGAAGTCGCTTGAGGAAGAGAACGCCAGACTCAAGAAGCTGCTTGCCGAAGCCATGCTGGATAAAGAGGCGCTTCAGGTGGCTTTTGGGCGAAAGTACTGACGACAGACCAGAAGCGGGAAGCCGTGATGTTGATGTGTGATGCGACCGGTCTGTCGCAACGTTGTGCCTGCAGGCTTACAGGTTTATCCCTGTCGACCTGCCGCTATGAGGCTCACCGTCCGGCTGCTGATGCGCATTTATCAGGGCGCATCACTGAGCTGGCACTGGAGGGCAGGCGTTTTGGCTACCGTCGTATTTGGCAGTTGCTGCGCCGTGAAGGGCTTCATGTTAATCATAAGCGCGTGTACCGGCTTTATCACCTCAGTGGCCTGGGCGTAAAACGCAGAAGACGTCGTAAAGGGCTGGCAACAGAACGTCTGCCGCTGCTCCGTCCGGCGGCGCCCAATCTGACCTGGTCGATGGATTTCGTCATGGACGCACTTTCCACCGGTCGCAGGATCAAGTGTCTTACCTGCGTCGATGATTTCACAAAGGAATGCCTGACGGTCACTGTTGCCTTTGGGATTTCAGGCGTTCAGGTCACGCGTATTCTGGACAGCATTGCACTGTTTCGAGGCTATCCGGCGACGATAAGAACTGACCAGGGGCCGGAGTTCACTTGCCGTGCACTGGATCAATGGGCCTTTGAGCATGGTGTTGAGTTGCGCTTAATCCAGCCGGGCAAGCCAACGCAGAACGGATTTATTGAGAGCTTTAACGGGCGATTTCGCGATGAATGTTTGAATGAGCACTGGTTCAGCGATATCGTTCATGCCAGGAAAATTATTAATGACTGGCGGCAGGATTATAACGAATGCCGCCCGCACTCCACGCTGAATTATCAGACACCGTCTGAATTTGCAGCGGGCTGGAGAAAGGGTCATTCTGAGAATGAAGATTCCGACGTTACTAACTGAGTGTTGTATCTAATCGTGGGGGCAGGTCATGTTATCTACGGAACGGTAGATAATCGGTTTGTTAATCTTTGACCAGCCACATATCGGACTCTTCAAACATTTCCTCCAGCATACGGTTCAGCTTTTCCCGATCACCTTTGCTGGCGTCACTGTTTAAGGCGTTTGCCTGCATCGGCTTCACCTTCACTTCAGCGCTAGGGAAAATCTGGTGCACCCGCTTCGTCAGTTCTGCCAGGATAATCTCTCTCGCCCCTTCGAGCCCCTCAACATTACGCTTGTCACAAACCAGTTCAACGAACATCACTCTCCCTCCTGACTGACTTGATCTCTTGATATAAAAATACTACTGTATATGCATACAGTCAATGAGCAAGTGAGGGTGCTGTATGCCTCGCCAATATGATATTCACGCAGCTTTTTTAGCCTCTATAGAACAGAATCCAAAGGGTTACCTTTGTCTCAATACAAACAAATTCATCAATAAATTGCGCGAGAAGAACTGGCATTTCAGCCAGGCAGACGCTAACGCATGGATTGAGAGATACCAGCCAGATTTTGCTGATAAGACGACGGACGGCAGTGATAACCGTTACTGGATCTTGCGTAATATGGGGAGGGTATTCTGATGGGCTTTCCTTCACCAGCTATGGATTACCAGGAACAGCGGTTAACCATAGATCTGTTATGCGGAGTTGATGGGAACTGCAGGGTAATAGAAACGTCTTGCGGTTGGGCTGTCATTAACGTTGCCATGATGCCAGAGCAGGGAGATACGCTACTGGTAAGAATGGATAACAGAAACGAGTTTGCAAAGCTATATGGGGCGGCATTGATAACTGAAGATGGTGAAGCGATAGAAGGCGACGCGCTGGATGACGTGGAGGTTTTTGGCGTGCTAACGCATAGTCTTAACAGAGTAGGTAACGAAGATTGCCCAACCATTTAAGTTAGGGGTTTAACCCCCATTCTCCCTATACCCAATGTCGGTTCGCAGAACGAAAAAGTTTCGCCATTGTGAATTTTTGATATGCGTAAGCTGTTGATTCATTTGATCTAAAAATTATGAATTAATGGCGAAAAATAAACGTATGTATTTGATTATTATAGATAACACGCGTGATTTAAAATCCCTCGGCGTTCGCGCTGTGTGGGTTCAAGTCCCACTCCGGGTACCATGGGAATAAGCAGAATAATCAAAGCAATAAGCAGTGTCGTGAAACCACCGAAAGGTGGTTTTTTTGTGCCTCTGGCTTAGCGCGAAGTGATCATATCTCATCATCAACCCGATCCTGCTCTGCCCGAGAATTCGCTGCCATACCAGAATGTTAAGCCTAACTCTCTAATAACAAGCCCGGAAAGCAGGGCGATTTTCAGCTAACCTGCAACCAATCTTAAACAAACATTTCACTCGCCAGACACAGGTTGCCGCCGCTGATAAACTGGTTGGTATCCACCCCGGAGAGCGGAAGGTTATTGTCATGCAATATGAAGAACAGCAGCTTATCAACGGCCTTTTCGAGCGTCTTAAACAGGCCGGACAACAAAACAGCCAACGGGATGCAGATGCGGAGCGTCAGATCGCTGAATTCGTCAGACAGCAACCTGCGGCCCCCTACTATATGGCGCAGTCGATTTTGATTCAGGAAGCGGCGCTGAAACGTCTGCAGGCCCGAGTTCAGGAGCTTGAAAGCGAATTAGCCGCGCAAAAAAGCAAACCTTCGACGGGCGGCAGTTTCCTCGGCGGCCTGTTTGGTGGCGGAAAAAGTAACCCGCAGCCTGACAACAGCTGGAATGCCCAGCCGCAACAGCCGCCGGCGCAGGATTACTCTCGGGCGCCAGCGCCGGCTACTCGCGGCGGTGGTTTTATGGCTGGCGCGCTCCAGACAGCTGCTGGCGTGGCCGGTGGCATCGCGCTTGGCGAGATGCTTACCAGCATGTTCCATCAGTCGCGGCCGGAAGAGATCGTGAACATCATCGAAGAACCGACAATGCCCGTCGGTGGTGAACCGTTTGTCGGTAATCAATACGGCGACGTTAATAACGTCTCTGACACCCGTTTCCTCAATCAGAACGATCCGTTCGGCAGTAATAACGACGCCTGGCAGAACGACGATGTAGATGACGACTACAGCAATGACGACGACAGTTTTATTTAGCGACGTTATCGTGTCATCATCGAAATGAAGTTAACCCTGAAAGTTGGGTATCCAACTTTCAGGGTTTTGCTTTTCCGGGTCAAAAAAGCCTTCGAGGCTAAGCCTGAAGGCTCATAAATCACATTCTTTTTACTGCTTTTCTTACTAACAAACCTGTAAGAATTGCCGGAAGCAATCCAAACAAAGAGGCGATATCGACTAACGTATCCTCCAGTTCTTCTATCCCGTATGTCCCGAAATGGTCCATCACGGCATAAGCCCATTCGACAGGTATCAAAATAAAAAGCCAGCGCGTATATAAAAGAAAACTGATAAGGCCGATTGCAAGGCTGAAGGTGATTTCTATAAACGTCCTCATGTTACTGTTATTGTCCCGTAAGCTTTAAAGCTCGTGCAAGGTACCGGCATCATAGTTGTTTTCATAAGAGCTTCGTACAAGTAATCAAAGTCACTCAGATGAAGAAGGGTTATACAGCCTTCGCTTAACCCTCTTGGTCCTATCGGATGGAGGCGGAAATGGCCACGCCGGACACCTTCAACAAATACTTGATCATCTATCTGCCAGTCATCTTTGTATAAGGCAAACCATTTTGAGCGATCGGTGCCATAAATATTTTTCAGGGCAAAATCACTTAGTCCTCCGAGCCTGCCTCCGCTCTGTCGGTTCACGATGAAGTAACGTCCTGGCGGGATAGGTCCGATTTCTGGTTTGCTTGCCATAGTCGGATTGTTTCTGCCATAGAGTTGGCCTGAGAATGCCGGAAAGTTTCCTATACCCGGAACGGTAAGAATAGATGACGGTAAGCCATTCAATGCATAGCGAGCAATAATCATGCTGTAACCCGAATATTCCAGCCGTCAGTAAACTGGATATTCCCGTCGCAGTGCTTCCATGTGATTCTCTCATAACGCAGTTCTATCGCCTCAAGGTGATTGTGTTTTTCCATTGAGGGATTTTTTACGTTATGCATTACAGGCGTTATCCCTACGATTTTCACATTTTCTAAAAGCATGTTGAAATACTCAACTTCCTGCCCTGCATCGTTGATACGGTACCATTTGATTTCAGCTGACTTTAGGGTCTGGCCAGTTGCTACAGCCCGGTAAAGGTAAGGCGAGGATGAATCAAACTCTTTTTCGATTGTTAGTGGAGAGTGGACGCGGGTACCGGTTAGTTTCCCCGTATTGCCATCGGTTGGAATGTGTAAACCATGGCCAAACGATAAAACCTCAATGCTACCTTCACGGTGCTGAACATCTACAGAACCTGTAATATTCGCACCTCCGTCATCTTTGAGCCATAAATATGCGGGTATAGCCATTCTGAACGCTCCTTTTCAGTGAGTTTGACGTGATTGTCAAAGACTAATAAATCAACAAACTCAGGCCTTCTCAAGGCATTGCGTGCTATACATTTTGTGAATATCTCATTGTTATTTATATCAAAATATTTTTAAAGGCTTCTTTGTATCAAATCACACCCCACCCAGATACGCCTTCCTCACCTCCTGATTCCCCAACAGCTCCTCGCCGCTGCCGCTCAGACGGATCTGGCCGTTAACCATCACATACCCACGATCAGACAGCTTCAATGCATGGTGTGCATTCTGTTCCACCAGAAAAATGGTCATCCCGCTTTGGGCCAGCTCGCGCAGCGTCTGGAAAATCTGCTTCACGACAATGGGCGCTAAGCCCAGGCTGGGTTCATCCAGCAGCAGCAGTTTCGGACGGCTCATCAGCGCCCGGGCAATGGCTAACATCTGCTGTTCTCCGCCGGACATCGTCATCGCACGCTGTTTACGCCGCTCTTTAAGACGAGGGAAGAGGTCAAACATAGTTTGCATATCGTCAACCGCAAACTGGCTGCCGATGGGGATGGTACCCATCAGCAGATTCTCTTCCACGGTCATATCGGGAAAGACACGTCGCCCCTCAGGTGCCTGGGCAATGCCGCCGGAGGCGACGTAGTGGGCGGATTTATGGCTGATATCTTCACCACCGAACAGGATCTGCCCGCTGCGGATGCGGGGCTGGCCAAAGATGGACATCAGCAGTGTCGATTTTCCGGCGCCGTTTGCGCCAATCAGCGCCACGGTTTCCCCTTTATTTACCTCCAGGGAAACCTGTTTCAGCGCCTGAATGACGCCGTAAAAAACATCCACCTCGCGAAAGGCGAGCAGCGGTTCGCTCATAGGGTGACCTCGCTTTCATCCGTGCCCAGATAGGCGGCAATCACCTTTTCGTCATGCTGGATCTGCGCGGGTTTTCCCCTCGCAATTACATCGCCGTGATCGAGCACAATAATGTCGTCTGAAATCTCCATCACCATCCCCATATCATGCTCAATCAGTAAAACCGTGATGTCATGGCGATCCCGCAGAAAACGAATAATGCTGCTCAGCTTATGCGTTTCAACCGGGTTAAGCCCGGCGGCGGGTTCATCCAGGCAGATCATTTCCGGCCCGGTGCACATGGCGCGCGCAATTTCCAGACGGCGCTGCTGACCGTACGACATCTCTCCCGCCAGGCGATTGGCACACTCCACCAGATCCACCACCTCCAGCCAGTAGAAGGCCCTGTCCAGGGCGTCGTTTTCCGCCCGGCGGTAGGCGGGGGTATTTAAGATACCGGCAAGCAGATTGCGGTTTACGCGCATATGCTGTGCGACCAGCAGATTTTCGACGACTGACATCTCGCGAAAAAGGCGAATGTTTTGAAACGTGCGCGCGAGCCCTGCGCGGTTGACCAGGTGGGTTCCGCCAAACATTTTGTAGAAAAGACGCTGCCCGAACCGGGCAGGGTTAATCCAGTCGCCTGGCTGGAATTTCTGTCCGAGTACCTGAATGACGTTGGTCGTTTTACTGCGGGTATTAAATAAAATGTTGCCGCCTGAGGCTCTGTAGAAGCCCGTCAGGCAGTTAAACACGGTGGTTTTTCCCGCCCCGTTGGGCCCAATAAGGGCAGTTATCGATCCGCGCTGAACGTCCAGATTGACGTCGTTTAACGCCTTAATCCCCCCGAAGTGCATCATCAGATGTTCAACGCGTAATATCGTTTCGTTCATGGCGCGACGCCCTTACGCACGGTATACCCGCTGCGGTTAATGCGGATTAACCCGCGAGGACGCCAGATCATCATCACTACCATCAGCATGCCAAACAGCAGGACACGGTACTCAGCGAAACTGCGCAGCAGCTCTGGCGTCACCGTGAGCACAAAAGCGGCCAGCACTACGCCCAGCGTCGAGCCCATCCCGCCCAGCACGACGATGGCGAGGATCAGCGCGGATTCAAAAAACGTAAATGAGGTCGGATTCACGAACCCCTGGTAGGTGGCGAAGAACACCCCGGCAATGCCCGCGGTCGATGCGCCCAGCGTGAAGGCCGACAGCTTGACCAGCACATGATTCAGCCCCATTGAGCGGCAGGCAATTTCGTCTTCCCGCAGCGCTTCCCACGCCCGGCCGATCGGCATCCGCGTCAGGCGGTGCTTGATATAGAGCACCAGCATCACCACCAGAAACAGCACCGCGTAGATAAAGATAAACTTCATATTCGGGTTGTAGGTCAGGTGGAAAAACTCGTGGAAGGGCACGCCCCCTTCTTTTGCCCGCCGACCAAATTCCAGACCAAAGAAGGTGGGGGGAGGGGCCGATACGCCGTTGGGCCCACCGGTGAACGTCAGCCAGTTGTTCAGTATCAGGCGGATGATCTCCCCGAAACCAAGGGTGACGATGGCCAGATAATCCCCGTGCATGCGCAGCACCGGGAAACCGAGCAGGGCGCCAGCGGCGGCGGCCATGATTGCCGCCAGCGGCAGCATGCTCCAGAAGCCTAAGCCGAGATACTGGTACCCCAGCGCCAGACCGTACGCCCCAATTGCATAGAACGCGACATATCCCAGGTCCAGCAGACCGGCCAGACCCACGACGATGTTCAGCCCCAGACCGAGAAGAACGTAGATCAGCCCGAGGATGGCGACGGTCAGCACATATTTGGTGGCGACAAACGGGAAGCAAATCGCAAGGGTAATGACCAGGGGAATAATCCAGCGCAGGCGGCTTTTGTACTCTGGCGGCCGGACATACACCCCCGCGCTGTCGGCCTCGAAGCGAGACTGGAAACGGGTACCGGCAGGGGTAGCTAAAAACGCGCTTAACAGAAAACGCCCCAGCATCACGATGCCGACCATCCAGGCCAGACGCTGCCCGTCGAAGTTAAAGCTATATCCGTCCAGCACCACGCCCGCAATGGGACCGAAGATAATCAGCGCAATCAGCCCGGAAAAAATTGCGTCCAGAATGCAGCGTTTAAGAGAAAAAGCGTGCGATTCCATTTTATTCTCCCTCACACTTTGGCCACAATCGGGCGGCCAAGCAGCCCCTGGGGACGGAAAATCAGGATCATCACCAGCAGCCCAAACGAGAACACATCCTTATAGTCCGAGTTCACCATGCCGGAGAACTGCGCTTCCGCCACGCCGAGGATCAGACCGCCGAGCATCGCGCCGGGCAGGGAACCGATGCCGCCCAGTACCGCCGCCGTAAAGGCTTTAATGCCAATCACAAACCCGACGTAGAAATCAAAGGTGCCGTAATTCATGGTGATCAGCACGCCTGCCAGGCCAGCCATCGCCGCGCCGATAACAAAGACCAGCGAAATGATCCGGTCGGTATTAATGCCCAGAATGGAGGCCATTTTACGATCCTGCTGCACTGCCCGGCACATTCGCCCCAGCCGGGTATGGTTGATTATCCAGGTGAGCACCAGCATGCCGGTAAACGAGGCGAGCAGAATAAATACCTTGGTGTAGGTTATCTGAACGAACCCATCGCCCAGATGCAGACGAATAACGCCGTCCAGCATGGTAGGAACCCCTTGCTGGCGCGGGCCCTGGCTTAGCTGGGCGTAGTTTTGCAGGATAAGCGACATCCCGATGGCGGAGATCAGCGGGGCCAGGCGCGTGGAGTTACGTAGCGGCTTATAGGCAATGCGCTCGATAGTCCAGCCGTAAACCCCGGTGACCACAATGGTGAACACCAGCGTCCCGAGGATCAGCAGCGGGAACGACTGCAGGCCAAAGAAGGAGAGCAGCGCCAGGCCAATGGCGCAAAGATAGGCGGAAATCATATACACTTCGCCGTGGGCGAAGTTAATCATGCCGATAATGCCGTACACCATGGTGTAACCGATGGCGATTAAGCCGTAGACGGAACCCAGCGTTAAGCCATTGATCAACTGTTGCAGGAAGAATGTACTCATTTTAGCGCGCTCGTTTTATAGGCTGCGCGTGCCGCGCAGCCTGATGTTTATTACGCGCCGGCAGGCGTGCCCGCCGGCGTTGAGCGTGACTCCGTCCCGTTACTGCACTTCCTTATATTTTCCTTTGTCGTCCCACTGGTAAACCACATAGTCAGAGACCTTCAGGTCGCCTTTGCTGTCCCAGGCTTTTTTGCCCATCACCGTGTCGACGGAATTGGCTTTCAGCCACTCGCTGGCTTTCGCAGAGTCTTTGCCGCCGGTGGCCTTGAAGGCCGCCGCTATCGCCTGTACGGAGGCATAAGAGTAAAGGGTGTAACCTTCCGGCTCGAATTTACCGGCGCGGAATTTCTCGATAACCGCTTTACCGTCCGGGATCAGGCGCGGATCTTTCCCGAAAGTCATGTAAATGCCATTGGTGTACTGCGGGCCACCCGCCGCGGTGACCATCTCTTCGTTGACAATACAGTCCCCGGAGAAGAATTTGGCCTGTACGCCCTGTTCACGCATCTGGCGAACCAGCGGGCCGGCTTCCGGGTGACAGCCCCCGAAGAACACCACATCCGGTTTCTGCGCGCCAATCTTGGTCACCAGCGCGTTAAAGTCTTTCTCACCGCGCGAAAGCCCCTCGTACATCACATCCTGAACCCCGCGTTTCGCCAGCGCCGCTTTGGTGGCGTCTGCCAGACCTTGTCCGTAGGTGTCTTTATCGTGAATGATCACCACCCGTTTCGCTTTCAGCTTGTCGATGATGAAGTCGCTGGCTACCTGACCCTGCTGGTCATCGCGGCCGCACATGCGGAACATGTCGCTCATGCCGCGTTCGGTAATCAACGGGTTAGTCGAGCCCGGGGTGATGGCGATGATCCCCGCATCGCTGTAAACCTCGGAGGCGGGCATCGTGGAGGAGGAGCAGAAATGGCCGACCACGGCGTTGACTTTATCCTGGTCAACTAAACGGTTGGCGACGGCCACGGCCTGCTTAGGCTCGCAGGCGTCATCTCCCTGAACCAGTTTGATCTTCTCACCGTTGATACCGCCTGCGGCGTTAATGTCTTCAGCGGCCTGCGTTGCGCCGTGCCAGTACTGATCGCCGTAGGTGGCATTGGGGCCCGTGAACGGCCCGGCCACGCCAATCACGATATCTGCCCTGGCGGAAAACGCCGTCACCAGGCAACCGGCCAACACGAGAGAAAGCGGAGTTCTGATAAATTTCAGCGACATTATTATGTTCCTTAGCAAAGAGGTTTTTGCACCACGGCGTAAACCCGAACGCCCGACGGCGCAGCCAATCCAAAACACGAGCAAGAACAAAATGCACTAAACGAACGAGATACAGACGGCATCCTGCAGAGTACGGCGAGGTTTCCCTGCGCAGCATCGCGCGAAGAACACTAAGCAAAAACGTTGCCAGAATGGTTAACCCATTGACGGGCTTGTGACATGTTTGAGTATAGAGCGCCGCGTTATGCCGCCTTGCGGGACGAGAAGAAATTACAGCGGAGATCACATATCGTTAACAATAAAGCCCATAAGTTGTGCAAAGGTCACGATTTGCACGTTTTTGCGGCAATAAAGACCTAAACTTCAGCCCGGAGAGGCGTGAGAGATGTGTTAGGATCGTTTTCTTTTTATCAGGAGTGTCAGCGATGACGGAAGGCCCATTAAATGAAAGCGAAATGGCGTGGCTTGAAGAGACATTAATGTCTTACGGTCATGATGATGCGTCCGTACTTGACGTGTCTGAACTGGACGGCATGCTTACCGCAGTGCTTTCCGGTCCTGTTGTCGTTGAGCCAGATACCTGGCTGGTGGCGGTATGGGGTGGCGAGAAGTACATTCCGCGCTGGAAAAACGACCGCGAGATGAACCGTTTTGTCGATCTTTGCTTTAAGCATATGAACGATATTGCCGAGCGCCTGAGCGAATATCCGGACCAGTTCGAACCGATGTTTGGCTATAACGACGTTGACGGTGAGACCTATACCGTGGTGGAAGAGTGGTGCTACGGCTACATGCGCGGCGTAGCGCTGACGGACTGGTCAGCCTTGCCGGACGAGTTAAAGGCCGATCTGGATGTGATTGCGCTGCACGGTAGCGAAGAGATCGGCGGCCAGCTTGATGAGCTGACCGAAGAAGAATATGCAGCCAGCATTGAACGTATCCAGCCTGCGGCGCTGCGCTTGTATAACTACTGGGTGAACAACCCGCAGCAGCCGGAAGTGAAGAAGCCGATGGTAAATGGCACGAAGGTGGGGCGTAACGATCCGTGTCCTTGCGGCAGCGGGAAGAAGTTTAAGAGCTGCTGTCTGCACTGACAAAAAAGGGGCTAATGATAGCCCCTTTATCGTTAACCCACTTCCGGCAGCATTCCCGCTGCAATCAATACCTGCACCAGAATAATGACCACCCCACAGCCAAACACAACGCATAGCAGCGGTTTCCCTCCAGCCACGCGGTATCCCTGTTGAGGATGCTGCTGGCGACTCTTCCACGCCAGCAGGGAAGGGAGGATCAGGGCCAGAACCGACAGTGCCACCCCCGCGTACCCTAGCGCCATCACAAACCCACGAGGATAGAAGAGGGCGAAGGCCAGCGGCGGCAGGAAGGTGATTGCCCCGGTCTGTAAGCGTCCGGCAGCGGTATTGCGGCGCTGGAACAGGTCAGCCAGGTAGTCGAACAGGCCGAGCGCCACGCCGAGGAACGAGGTCGCCAGCGCCAGGTCGGCAAACAGATGCACCGCCAGCTCAACGTGCGGGGAGGTGACGACCTCCCGCAGCGCCAGCAGAAAGCCGTTCAGACCCGCATGCTGTGCCATCAGCCCAATAAAGGTTGAAGAGTCAATGCTGCCCAGCGTAACCAGTTGCCAGAAAATGTAGGCAATAAGCGGGATCGCGCTGCCAATCACAAAGACGCGGCGGAGCTTGCGAATATCGCCGTTCATATAGCTGACAATGCTTGGCACGCTGCCGTGGAAGCCAAACGAGGTGAAAATCACCGGGATCGCGGAAAGCGCCAGCCCTTTTTCCAGCGGCAGCGTCAGCAGATTGACCTTATGAACATGCGGTGCCAGCAGGGCCAGCATGACAACCAGAAACAGAATTTTGGCGCTGAACAGGAAACGGTTAAACAGATCAACCAGCGATGTCCCTACGCAGACCACGCCGCCGCCGATGAGGGCAAAGAAGATAGCCCCCGTCGCCGGGGTAATGTCAGAGCCGAACCCGTCGTTAACGCTGGACGCGATCAATTCCCCGGCACCGCTGATGTAGGCGGCGGTCAGGGCGTACATCAGGAACATCATGCTAAAGCCGGTTATCCACTGGCCGTAACGTCCCAGGTAGCGCGACGCCAGAGAACCCAGGCCGGTATCGGCGGGCACGTGCTGGTAAACCTCAAGCAGCAGCAGGGCGGTGTAACACATTAACGCCCACAGGGTGCCCAGCAGCAGCAGGGTCATGCCAAATCCCACGCCAGCGGCGGCCAGTGGCATGGCCAGCATTCCTGCGCCAATTGTCGTTCCGGCGACGATAAAAATACTTCCCAGGGTTCTGTTTTTCACGCTTTCCTCTACAACGACTCTTATTCGCGAATAAATCTGCGGCGCAGAGTAAGGCAAAAGCGGTAATTCGTCAAACCACCGTTACAAGGGGTGTAATGAAAGGTTTACGTATTGCGGTGTGATCAATTCGGGGGGAAGGTCAATAAACGCGGTGCCGGAAAACAGCACCGCGGTGATATTAATTTTGTGTATCGAGGGTGGAGAGTTCTTTATCAATAAAGTAGAGACCTTCGCCGGATTTACCCACCAGAGATAATTTATCCAGTACGGATTTAAACAGCTTCTCTTCTTCGTGCTGTTCTGCAACGTACCACTGCAGGAAATTAAAGGTTGGGTAATCCTGGCTGGTCATTGCCGCATGCACCAGTTCGTTAATTTTCTGCGTGATCAGCTGTTCATGTTCGTAGGTGGCGCGGAACAGTTCATCGAGAGAATTATATTCAGCAAAAGGGGACGTCACGCTTTCAATGCGTGGCAGGCTGCCTGTATCGGTCAGATAATCAAACAGACGCTGCATGTGGGTCATCTCTTCCTGCGCGTGACGACGCAGAAATGCGGCTGCGCCTTCGAAACTGTGGTAGCTGCACCAGGCGCTCATCTGCTGGTAGAGCAGGGACGAAAACAGCTCAAGGTTCATTTGTGCGTTGAGCTTGTCGATCATTTCAGTTTTCAGCATGGTGGCGCTCCGGGTTATTATTTCTGGTTCACAGTGAGCGACACTATAATTTGTTATTTAATTATTTGCAAAACGTAAAATTATTATTTCTTTATTCAAAATACGAATGGGAATAAAACGCATTGACGATTTTGATATTTATTAATGAGAGTTATTTTTGTTCATAATAAAATAAGTTGCCAGCAGACGCTGGCAACGCTGATTAATACCAGGGATTGTTTGACTGAGGGTTAACGGCATAACCCATACATTTATACTGGATTGTCACGCTCTCATTCAGACACAACGAGCCGCTGATGAGGGTGCAGGTTTTGATGGGCTGACCATAGGCTGAGGCGGTGGCATACCCCATGCGCTGACACGCTTTCGCCGCCGTACCGTTATTCACATACTCATCAGAATACGCATTTTGCAGTGCTGCCTGGCCGTAGTCGAGGCGGACGATGCCGTTTGGTGCGTCGAGGCTACTGACTTCAGCCTGGCGGGGGACCGTACACCCCACGAGCAGCAGGATTGCACCAGCTACAATGACTCTTTTCATGGTTCGCTCTGAGTGGATGGAAATACGTTATCGTACCCGCAGATGTCAGCTGCAATGGCTGGAATAGCCGGACAATCTGCCCTCTCTCTTTGCAACGGGTCAGGGATGAATGCATAGGCGCACAAAATCGTGATGCAAATCACAAAAACATTGATTTTTGTGATGATGGTCATATTATAAGCACATTGACAATAAAGTTGTATAACAAGTTAATGGAGCATCATCGTGAAACTGCGCAAAATCCTGAAAAGCATGTGGACCAATTACTGCCGCACGTTTAAAGACGTGCCGCCGGGTGCCATGTTCTGATAAAAAAACCTGCTTCGGCAGGTTTTTTTATCTCTGCGGGAGATGAAAGGGGCCACGTTTTGTTACTATGGCGGCCTTTCAATAAGGAGAAAACCCCATGTCTCAAAACCTGAGCGCCGATCAGGAACTGGTGTCTGACGTTGTCGCGTGCCAGCTGGTTATTAAACAAATCCTCGATGTTCTGGACGTGATTGCGCCGGTTGAAGTGCGCGAGAAGATGTCAACGCAGCTGAAAAATATCGATTTCACCAGCCATCCTGCTGCCGCTGATCCGGTTACGCTTCGGGCGATCCAGAAAGCCATCGCGCTGATTGAACTGCGATTCACGCCGCAGGGTGAGTCTCACTAAAGCGGAAAGGGGCGACGGAACCTGTCGCCCGTTGATACCGTTAAAAGAAGGTCTGAACCAGCAGGTAGCTCGCCGCACACGCGCAGCTAACCCCAATCAGCCCTGGCAGAATAAAGCTGTGGTTGATGATAAATTTACCGATACGGGTGGTGCCTGACCGGTCAAAACCGATGCAGGCCAAATCGCTTGGATAGGTCGGCAGGACGAAATAGCCGTATGAGGCCGGGAAGAAGGCGATCAGCATCTTCGGATCGATACCCAGCATCAGACCCATAGGTGCCACCGCCGTCAGCGCCGCCGCCTGGCTGTTCACCAGTTTTGACACCAGAAACAGCACAATGGCATAGGTCCATGGGTGGCTTTTCACCACCCCTTCCAGCGCCAGTTTTAACTCGTCGAGATGTGCCTGGAAAAAGGTATCACTCATCCACGCCACGCCGAACACCGAAAAGATCGCGACCATACCCGCCTTGAACACCGCGCCGTTAGATATGGCAGCGGCATTGACTTTGCAGGCCATCAGCATCACCGCGCCTGCAATAAGCATCATCATCTGGATGACCAGGTTCATCGACAGCGCAGTCATTTTACCTTTCAGTTCAAAGGCGGGGCGTAATTCAGGGAATGCCCCCAGCAAAACGACCACGGCAATACCGGCAAAGAAAATCCATGTCGACCAGTAGGCTTGTTTGGGGAAACGTTGATTCAGTAACGTCTCCGTTCCGCCATAGATAAACTCGCGCTGCTTTGGATCCTTCAGTTTTTCCTGAAACTCCGCGTCATCAGCCAGCTCTTTCCCGCGGCGTAAACTCCACAGGGCCGCAATGGCCACGCCGAACAGTGACGCGGGAACCGACACGGCGAGGATCTCCAGGATGCCCCACGCGTGGCCGAGCCCATGCTGCGCTGCCAGGATGGAGACCAGCGACACCACGGCAACGGAAACGGGGGAGGCCGTAATCGCCATCTGTGAGGCGACCGATGCCACGGCCATTGGGCGCTCCGGGCGGATCCCTTTTTTCAGGGCGATATCCGCGATAATGGGGAACATGGTGTATACCACGTGCCCGGTACCGCACAGAAAGGTCAGCATCCAGGTGGTAAACGGGGCGAGGAGGGTGATGTGTTGCGGGTGTTTGCGCAGCAAACGTTCAGCAAACTGCATCATAACGTTGAGGCCGCCCGCCGTCTGCAGGGTGGCCGCGCAACCAATCACCGCAAGAATGGTTAGCATGACGTCAACCGGTGGCTTACCCGGCTGCAGACCAAAGACAAAACATAAAATGAACAGACCAATACCGCTTATTAACCCCAGCCCCATCCCGCCGTAACGTGTACCTGTCAGCAGGCAGAGGAGAATGACAACAAACTCAATGGTGATCATACTGCTCCCTCGTCAATGATTATGTAACTAAATAAATCATTACACGTTGTGTGGTTAATCATTGAGAGCGAGATCTGATTTGTTAAATTTCAGCAAAAAGAGGAGGTTGGGGATAAGAAGGGGAACCTGCCCCCGGACGGGAGCAGGTTAAAAGACTCAGTGATGCTGCACCGCCACAATATCGAGCAGATGACGGTCGGTTTGCTCGGGGCATAACCCTGCCTGCTGCGCGTTATGGATCTCATCCGCCAGCGTCTTCAGCAGCATGCCATCCTGCTGCTGCTCTTTGTCCATATCGTGTAAGAATTTAAGCGTAGTAATGTCCTGCTGGGCTTTGGCTTCATCGGCCAGCTTGCTGAGCGTACTACAGCGCTGTTCATACTCGTCGAGCGTTTTCTGAAACAGTTCTTCCAGACAAGAGTAATTTTCGTTGATCCCATCAAGAGCTTTCACAACAGGATTTGCCCCTGCGGCTTTCAGGTAGTTAAAAACACGCATCATGTGCGTGACGTTACTTTGCGCCTGAGAGCGAAAGAATGTGGCAGAGCCCGTGAGACTGTTCTCGGCACACCATGCACTCAGGTGCAGGTGAAGATTAGAGGCATAGAACTCAAGGTTCATCTGCGCGTTAAGTTTTTGCATCATCGTTTGGGTAGCCATACTCATATCCTTATTGACTGTGGGACGTGATGTCCGTTGCTTAACCTGTGTGCCAGGCAAATACGAAGAAAAAAACAGAAATAGTCTTTCTGCAGTGACTAAAGTCGACCGAATTCACTTCCTGTGTTCGATATAAATAAGCATACCCTTGTCTTTGGTCTAAGAAAACTCTTAATTAGGCTGTGTTTACCATACATTACAAAGTTTAATATAGTACAGAAAGTCAATTAGCTCGCCATGAAATAACGTATAGTTAACCTTCTGATAATAATTGTTTTTTGCTCATGTTATGCATTGTTACTCTTCCGAAAATAATTAACTGGAATAATGCTCGGTGAAAAATACAAATACAGCTTAATTATTTTTAATTTATGCTGGCGGCGTAAAATTGAGTTAAATCAAATTTTGCAGAATAACGGTATCTCAGCTTCTCAGTTCTTCATGATCTTAAACCAGTTACCCGTTCGTTAACACGCCATGCGATTTTGCCTCCTAAAGGGCATCAGGGATTTCTTAGCTAATCTTATGGATAATCCTGCTTAACCCTTATTCATTTGTCAGACAAATATGCCCTTTTTTATGTCATTTTTCGCTGAATTTATGTACGCAATTACTGTAATTCTGCGGTGTGATGGGGCTCTCTTATGGATGATTAATTTCCCGCTAAAACTATCACCAGCAATAACGCTTATGACGAGGTAAGCGCTAATGCCTTGTTTTAAGTCCGATTAAATTAGAAGCACGCAAATATTCCCTACAGAAAAGAATGCTAAAGCTGGAGTTTACCATGCACAAATTTACTAAAGCGCTCGCGGCCATCGGTCTGGCTGCCGTTATGTCACAATCCGCTATCGCTGAGAATTTAAAACTCGGTTTTTTGGTAAAACAGCCCGAAGAGCCCTGGTTCCAGACCGAGTGGAAATTCGCTGATAAGGCCGGGAAAGATTTAGGTTTTGAGGTGATTAAAATCGCCGTGCCGGACGGTGAGAAAACCCTGAACGCCATCGACAGCCTGGCGGCCAGCGGTGCGAAAGGTTTCGTTATCTGTACGCCGGATCCCAAGCTCGGTTCGGCCATTGCGGCGAAAGCTCGCGGTTACGACATGAAAGTCATTGCCGTTGACGATCAGTTCGTTAACGCCAAAGGCAAGCCGATGGACAGTGTCCCGCTGGTGATGATGGCGGCGACCAAGATTGGCGAACGTCAGGGCCAGGAACTCTATAAAGAGATGCAAAAGCGTGGCTGGGATGTGAAAGAAACGGCGGTAATGGCGATCACCGCGGATGAACTGGACACGGCGCGTCGTCGTACCACCGGTTCAATGGATGCCCTGAAAGCGGCCGGCTTCCCGGAAAAACAGATCTACAAAGTCCCCACCAAATCCAACGATATCCCGGGCGCTTTCGACGCCGCCAACTCCATGCTGGTTCAGCATCCGGAGGTGAAACACTGGCTGGTGGTCGGCATGAACGACAATACCGTGCTGGGCGGGGTACGCGCGACGGAAGGCCAGGGGTTCAAAGCACCTGATGTGATCGGGATTGGCATCAACGGCGTTGACGCGGTGAGTGAACTCTCTAAAGCGCAGGCCACTGGTTTCTACGGCTCTCTGCTGCCAAGCCCGGACGTTCACGGCTATAAGTCCAGTGAAATGCTCTACAACTGGGTAACCAAAGGGGTTGAGCCGCCGAAATTTACGGAAGTGACCGACGTGGTGTTGATCACCCGCGATAACTTCAAAGAGGAGCTGGCGAAAAAAGGACTGGGCGGTAAGTAATACGCGGTGATTGTGCCCCTCGCGCAGGGTGAGGGGCCTGACGTACACACTACAGGAATCACGGAGACGTTATGCGACAGTCTGATCCGTATCTCTCTTTTCGCGGCATCGGGAAAACATTCCCCGGTGTTAACGCGCTGACCGATATCAGCTTCGACTGCTATGCCGGCCAGGTTCATGCCCTGATGGGGGAAAACGGTGCGGGAAAATCCACACTGTTGAAAATCCTCAGCGGCAACTACACGCCAACGACCGGCACGCTGGCGATTCGCGGTGAAGAGGTGGCGTTTGCCGATACCACTGCGGCGCTAAACGCCGGGGTGGCCATTATCTATCAGGAGCTGCACCTCATCCCCGAGATGACCGTGGCGGAAAATATCTATTTAGGACAGCTTCCGCATAAAGGCGGCGTGGTGAATCGTTCGCTACTTAATTATGAAGCGGGGCTGCAGCTTAAACACCTGGGTCTGGATGTTGATCCCCAGACGCCGCTGAAATATCTCTCCATCGGCCAGTGGCAGATGGTTGAAATTGCCAAGGCGCTGGCGCGTAACGCCAGAATTATCGCCTTTGATGAACCCACCAGTTCGCTCTCTGCGCGTGAAATCGACAATCTGTTCCGCGTGATCCGCGAACTGCGTCAGGAAGGCCGCACGATTTTGTACGTTTCACACCGTATGGAAGAGATTTTTGCCCTGAGCGATGCCATCACCGTGTTTAAAGATGGGCGCTATGTGCGCACCTTTACCGACATGGAGCAGGTCAACCATGACCAGCTTGTTCAGGCGATGGTCGGACGCGAGCTGGGTGATATTTATCACTGGAAACCACGCGAGTACGGGCCTGAACGCCTGCGTCTGGACAATGTGAAAGCGCCGGGCGTGAGAACGCCGGTTTCGTTATCCGTACGCAGCGGTGAAATTGTCGGACTGTTTGGTCTGGTTGGGGCAGGGCGCAGCGAATTAATGAAAGGCTTGTTCGGCGGAACCCGTATCACCGATGGACAGGTTTCCATTGATGGTGAGCGGGTGGATATCCAGAAACCGGCCCATGCAATAAAAGCGGGGATGATGCTCTGTCCGGAAGACCGTAAGGCGGAGGGGATCATTCCGGTGCATTCGGTGCGCGACAACATCAATATCTCCGCCCGCCGTAAGTTTATCCGCGCAGGCTGCCTGATAAACGATAGCTGGGAGTCGAGCAACGCCGACCACCATATTCGCTCACTGAATATCAAAACGCCGGGACCCCAGCAGCTGATCATGAATCTTTCTGGCGGTAACCAGCAGAAGGCCATTTTAGGCCGCTGGCTGTCAGAGGATATGAAGGTCATTTTACTGGATGAGCCGACCCGCGGGATCGATGTGGGGGCAAAACACGAGATATATAACGTGATCTATGAACTGGCAAAACGCGGCGTGGCGGTACTCTTCGCCTCCAGCGATCTGCCGGAGGTGCTTGGCGTGGCCGATCGCATTGTGGTGATGCGTGAAGGCGAAATTGCCGGTGAATTACTTCATGAACAGGCGAATGAACAACAGGCGTTGAACCTCGCCATGCCTAAAGTCAGCCAGGCTGTCGCCTGAGTAAGGAGTTAATGATGTCCTCTGTTACTACATCCGGAGTGCCGAAGTCGAAGTCGGCGTTGAGTGTGGGGCGTATCTGGGATCAGTACGGCATGCTGGTGGTTTTTGCCGTGCTCTTCCTGGCCTGTGCGATCTTCGTTCCTAACTTTGCCACCTTCATTAATATGAAGGGGCTGGGGCTGGCCATTTCCATGTCCGGAATGGTGGCCTGCGGGATGCTGTTCTGTCTGGCCTCCGGCGATTTTGACCTCTCGGTGGCGTCGGTGATTGCCTGTGCCGGCGTCACCACGGCCGTGGTGATCAACATGACGGAGAGTCTGTGGATTGGCGTGCTGGCCGGTCTGTTACTTGGCGTTATCAGTGGTCTGGTGAACGGTTTTGTTATCGCACGTCTGAAGATTAACGCCCTGATCACCACCCTTGCGACGATGCAAATTGTCCGCGGGCTGGCCTATATCATCTCCGACGGTAAAGCGGTGGGGATTGAAGACGAGCGCTTCTTTACCCTGGGTTATGCGAACTGGCTGGGCCTGCCTGCGCCTATCTGGCTGACCGTCGCCTGCCTGATCCTGTTCGGCTTCCTGCTTAACCGGACCACCTTTGGCCGTAACACCCTGGCAATTGGCGGTAATGAAGAAGCGGCTCGTCTGGCTGGGGTGCCGGTGGTACGCACCAAGATTATTATCTTTGTGCTCTCAGGGCTGGTTTCTGCCGCCGCGGGGATTATCCTGGCGTCGCGTATGACCAGCGGCCAGCCAATGACCTCCATCGGTTATGAGCTGATCGTCATCTCCGCCTGCGTTTTAGGGGGCGTTTCCCTCAAAGGCGGCATCGGAAAAATCTCATATGTGGTGGCCGGTATCCTGATTCTGGGGACGGTAGAGAACGCCATGAACCTGCTGAATATTTCGCCGTTCTCTCAGTACGTGGTGCGGGGTCTGATCCTGCTGGCAGCCGTGATTTTCGACCGTTACAAGCAAAAAGCGAAGCGAACTGTCTGACCCTTTTTTCTCTCTTTTATTGCTCAACTAATAACCATAGTTGACCCCTTAACCGGCCCGCCAGTTTTACTGGCGGGCCGGTTGTCAAATGGCGAGCGACGTCACACTGTCTATACTTACATGGCTATGAAAGAGGTAAAGGCGTTTACCTCTCGTAAACCGTAAGGAGGAAAAGGGTGGCTGACTCGTTAACCGCACCGCCTGTACTGCCCGGACATTATGCTTTCTTTTTCGATCTCGACGGCACGCTCGCCGGGATAAAACCGCACCCCGATCAGGTGTCTATTCCGGAGGCGGTGTTACAGGATTTGCATCAGCTCTCGCGCATGAATGAGGGAGCACTGGCATTGATATCAGGGCGCTCAATGGCCGAGCTGGACATGCTCGCCAGTCCATACCACTTTCCGCTGGCCGGTGTACACGGAGCGGAGCGCCGCGACATCCATGATCAAACGCATATCGTTTCACTCCCCGACGCACTCACGCAAACGCTCCAGAAGCAGCTCTCTGCTGCGCTGGCTGACCTGCCTGGCACCGAGCTGGAAGCCAAAGGCATGGCCTTCGCCCTGCATTATCGCCAGGCACCGCAGCATGAAGAGGCTGTACTGGCCCTGGCTCAGTCGGTTGCGGATGCGCATCCGCAGCTGGCACTGCAGCCCGGTAAATGCGTCGTGGAGTTAAAACCGAAAGGGATCAATAAAGGTGCGGCCATTGCCGCGTTTATGGCGACACCGCCTTTCAAAGGGCGGACGCCCGTTTTCATAGGGGATGACCTGACCGACGAGGCCGGGTTTCGTGTGGTAAATCAGGCCGGAGGGATCGCCGTCAAGGTGGGGCCTGGTGACACTGTCGCCGAATGGCGGCTGGCGGATGTCGCCAGCGTCTGGCAGTGGATATCTGACATCGCTAACCAGCAACAACAACAAATAGCGCAAAACAAAGGGGGAAACCATTATGGGTCGCTTAGTCGTCGTCTCTAACCGAATTGCACCGCCTGATGATAAAAAAGCCAGTGCAGGTGGCCTGGCGGTAGGGGTATTAGGTGCCTTAAAAGCTGCTGGCGGGCTGTGGTTTGGCTGGAGTGGTGAAATCAGTGAAGAAGAGAAACCGCTAAAAAAGGTCACGCGCGGAAACATCACGTGGGCTTCATTCGCCCTGAAAGAGAAAGATTACGACGAGTACTACTCGCAGTTCTCCAATGCCGTCCTGTGGCCCGCGTTTCACTATCGTCTTGACCTGGTGAAATTCCAGCGTGAATCCTTCGAAGGCTACTCGCGCGTGAATGCGCTGCTGGCGGATAAACTGCTGCCATTAATCGAAGAAGACGATATTTTATGGATCCACGATTATCACCTGCTGCCCTTCGCCAGAGAGCTGCGAAAAAGAGGGGTAAATAACCGGATTGGCTTCTTCCTGCACATCCCGTTCCCGACGCCGGAAATTTTTACCGCGCTCCCGCCGCATGAAGAATTGCTGGAGGCGCTGTGTGATTATGATTTACTGGGCTTCCAGACTGAAAATGACCGTCTGGCGTTCCTTGACTCGGTGTCAGGTAAAGCGCGTCTGGTGACCAAAGGGGGCAAGACCCATACGGCGTGGGGTAAAACCTTCCATACCGAAGTCTATCCGATAGGGATAGAACCTGACGAAATCGCAGAGCAGGCCGCCGGTCCGCTGCCGCCTAAGCTGGCGCAGCTTAAGAATGAACTTAAGCACGTCAAAAATATCTTCTCGGTCGAGCGTCTTGATTATTCCAAAGGGCTGCCGGAACGTTTCCTGGCGTATGAAACGCTGCTGGATAAATACCCGCAGCATCACGGTAAAATTCGCTATACCCAGATAGCGCCAACCTCGCGCGGTGAGGTTCAGGCCTATCAGGACATTCGTCATCAGCTGGAGACTGAAGCAGGGCGTATTAATGGGCGCTACGGCCAGCTGGGCTGGACGCCGCTCTTTTATCTGAATCAGCATTTTGATCGCAAGATCCTGATGAAGGTCTTCCGCTATGCGGATGTCGGTCTCGTCACGCCGCTGCGGGACGGGATGAACCTGGTCGCGAAGGAGTATGTGGCGGCGCAGAACCCTGCCGATCCTGGGGTGCTGGTGCTTTCCCAGTTTGCCGGGGCTGCAAATGAACTCACCTCAGCGCTGATTGTAAACCCTTACGATCGGGATGATGTGGCAAACGCGCTGAATCGTGCCCTGACGATGCCGCTCACGGAACGTATTTCCCGCCATGCTGAAATGATGGAGACGATCCGTAAGAACGATATTAATCACTGGCAGGCGCGCTTTATTCAGGATTTGCGTGATATCGCCCCGCAAAGCCATGAAGGCTACCTGCAAAAAAAGATCGCGACTTTCCCTAAACTCGCCTGATTTTATACCGGGGGGTTAACGCCCCCCAAGCGGCACTAACAACACATCAACCTGGCTTGAGGCGACAATAGATTTTGCCGCACAGGCCGCGCGCGATAAAAAGCTGTGGTTGTGATTTCCGCATATCACTAAATCAATATTCTGTTTACGACACATATCCAGAATATGGGCATTAAGTTCGCCTGTCGCTATAACGGTTTCATAAACAGGATATTGTGCCTTTTCGACCAGCTCACGCAGAAATTGCTGCGTTTCCTCCTGCAGAACCTCACGAATATCCTCCAGCATCGGGGCTGCCAGCTGATTGTACATCTCGGGCTCGGCCGCCAGTGTTATAAGACTGATACGCGCATTGTGGGGTCTGGCAATCGAAACGGCCCGGGCGAGGAGTTGATGGCTTTCGGGAGAAACAGCAACAGAAACAAGAAGATGGGAGTAACTCATGGCGCACTCCTTAGGTGTCTGACAGACAGCGTGTGATCACCATTACCGCGATTTGCCTGGATCTGCAAGAGCGGATTACGACATTAGTGTGAACCTTATCATAATTATTCATTAATTATTCTTATAAGAAGAATAACTGAAAAATGGCCCTAAATGAAAAAAATTAACAACTTAACGTAAATCACACAAATGCACCTTTTCTCTGTTTAATCGTTCTTACCCGTTACAAAATCATTTCGAATAGTTTCTGTATGAAACGGTGTTTTTAAGCCGTTTGTATAACTCTATGTTTTTTCACGGTAAGAAAAATGTATCACGCAGAGGTGTCTGGCGAGAATGTTTCAGACAGACGCCCGGGACAGAGTAAGCACGTTACGTGCCAGTTCTTTTAAGCCTTCTGCATGAGTATTCGTCATTAAAGAATACAAAATAGTTCCAAATGGTCAATAAATGAACAAATTACAAGTCATACTGATGGATTTATGGGGCAAATTCACTTAAATTGTGTGACGCAGATCACATTTTTTTTAAATTTGAGGGTGGCTGGATTGTATGTGGCAAAACTGACGAGTAGAGTTTGCGTCGAATTAGGAAAAATCTTAGTTATTTGTAAGAAATGATAAAACACGTAAGGGACGCATTCGCGATTTCTCTCTTACGCGTTTCAGTGAATACAAACCTAAATTCAACTATGCATTTAGCCTTTTCTTTTTTATACCGGGTGATTTCCCGGCGACATCACGGGGTGCGGTCTTTCCGCATAAAAATAATAGTTGGTTATTCGGGATGGGAACAATGCATACATCCGAGTTGCTAAAACATATCTATGACATCAATTTGTCGTATTTACTGCTCGCGCAGCGTTTGATTAGTCAGGACAAAGCGTCCGCGATGTTTCGTCTGGGTATTAACGAAGAAATGGCAACCATGCTGGGTGGTTTAACCCTCCCACAGATGGTTAAACTGGCTGAAACGAATCAACTGGTTTGCCAGTTCCGTTTCGACGATGCGCAGACCATCACGCGTCTGACCCAGGAGTCCCGCGTTGACGATCTTCAGCAGATCCATACCGGTATTCTTCTTTCCACGCGCTTGCTTAACGAAATCAGCCAGCCTGATGACGTAGCCCGTAAGAAAAGGGCCTAGCAATGAGCGAGAAAAGCATTGTTCAGGAAGCGCGTGACATACAGCTGGCGATGGAGCTGATTACACTGGGTGCTCGTTTACAAATGCTTGAAAGCGAGACTCAGCTCAGCCGTGGTCGTCTCATCAAGCTGTACAAAGAGTTACGTGGTAGTCCCCCGCCAAAAGGCATGCTGCCGTTTTCTACCGACTGGTTTATGACATGGGAGCAGAATATTCACGCGTCCATGTTCTGTAACGCCTGGCAGTATCTTCTCAAAACCGGTTTGTGTAGCGGCGTTGACGCCGTGATCAAAGCGTACAAACTTTACCTTGAACAATGCCCACAGCAGGAAGAAGGCCCTCTGCTGGCGCTGACCCGCGCATGGACGCTGGTGCGTTTTGTTGAGAGCGGAATGCTTGAACTGTCGCGCTGCAACTGCTGCGATGGCAATTTTATTACCCATGCTCATCAGCCTGCAGGCAGCTTCGCCTGTAGTTTATGTCAGCCTCCATCCCGCGCAGTAAAAAGACGTAAACTTTCCCGGGATGCTGCCGATATTATTCCACAACTGCTGGATGAACAGATCGAACAAGCTGTTTAACCCGAACGTGTGGGAAAGATTCCAGCAGCGGTAAGCAATTACCGCTGCTTTTTTTTACCCCGCAAACGGTAAACGCTGCGAGCTGGACGTCCTTGCCATAGTCACTAGCGGAAGGATGATGTCGTGCTTATCTTATTAGGTTACCTGGTAGTTCTCGGTACAGTTTTCGGCGGTTACATGATGACCGGCGGGCACCTTGGAGCACTCTATCAACCGGCTGAACTTATTATCATCGGCGGTGCAGGGGTAGGGGCTTTTATCGTTGGTAACAACGGTAAATCGATCAAGGGGACGCTGAAAGCTATTCCATTGCTGTTCCGTCGTTCGAAATACACCAAAAGCATGTATATGGACCTGCTGGCACTGCTCTATCGCCTGATGGCGAAGTCGCGTCAGCAGGGGATGTTCTCGCTTGAACGGGATATCGAAAACCCGAAAGAGAGCGAAATTTTTGCCAGCTATCCGCGTATTCTTGCAGACGCCATGATGCTGGATTTCATCGTCGATTATCTGCGACTCATCATCAGCGGCAACATGAACACCTTTGAAATCGAAGCGCTGATGGATGAAGAGATTGAAACCCACGAAAGTGAATCTGAAGTGCCGGCCAACAGCCTGGCGCTGGTGGGCGACTCCCTGCCGGCATTCGGTATCGTTGCTGCGGTCATGGGGGTGGTTCACGCCCTGGCGTCGGCAGACCGCCCGGCAGCCGAACTGGGTGCGCTGATTGCCCACGCGATGGTGGGCACCTTCCTCGGTATCTTGCTGGCGTACGGCTTCATCTCTCCACTGGCCAGCGTCCTGCGCCAGAAGAGCGCGGAAACCACCAAAATGATGCAGTGCGTGAAGATCACGCTGCTCTCTAACCTCAACGGTTATGCGCCACCGATCGCGGTTGAATTTGGCCGTAAAACGCTTTATTCCAGCGAGCGTCCGTCGTTTATCGAGCTTGAAGAACACGTGCGTGCGGTGAAAAACCCAAACCAACAGACGACAACTGAGGACGCATGAAAAACCAGTCCCATCCGATTGTCATCGTAAAAAAACGCAAGCACAAGGGCGGGGGGCATGGCGCACACGGCTCCTGGAAAATCGCGTACGCTGACTTTATGACCGCAATGATGGCATTCTTTCTGGTGATGTGGCTCATCTCCATCTCCAGCCCGAAAGAACTGATCCAGATTGCCGAATATTTCCGAACGCCGCTGGCGACGGCGGTGACCGGTGGCCCGCGTATCTCTAACAGCGAAAGCCCAATCCCCGGTGGGGGCGATGATTACACCCAGCAAAAGGGTGAGGTGAAAAAAGAGCCGAACATCGACGAGCTGAAAAGAAAGATGGAGCAGGCGCGGCTGAAGAAACTGCGTGGCGATCTCGATCAGCTGATTGAAGCGGATCCGAAGCTGCGCGCATTGCGCCCGCACCTGAAAATCGATCTGGTGCAGGAAGGGCTGCGTATTCAGATTATTGATAGCCAGAACCGCCCGATGTTCAAAACCGGGAGCGCGGAAGTTGAACCGTACATGCGCGATATTCTGCGGGCCATTGCTCCGGTGCTGAACGGCATTCCTAACCGCATCAGCCTGTCAGGACACACGGATGATTTCCCGTACGCCAGTGGGGAGAAGGGATACAGCAACTGGGAGCTTTCTGCCGATCGTGCCAACGCCTCGCGTCGCGAGCTGGTGGCCGGTGGGCTTGATGATGGCAAGGTACTGCGCGTGGTCGGCATGGCAGCAACCATGCGCGTTTCCGACCGCGGGCCGGATGACGCCATCAACCGTCGTATCAGTCTTTTAGTGCTGAACCAGCAGGCGGAGCAGGCCATCCTGCATGAAAACGCCGAAAGTCAGAATGAGTCACTGGACGATTTAAAACAGCCTGGGGCCGTTCCTTCGGCTGCCGTTCCAACATCGCCACCAGCCAATCCGAGGTGATAGCGTGAGCATGGATATTAGCGATTTTTACCAGACATTCTTTGATGAAGCCGACGAATTGTTGGCCGATATGGAGCAACACTTACTCGATCTGGTGCCCGAAGCACCGGACTCCGAGCAGCTCAATGCCATCTTCCGTGCGGCGCATTCCATTAAAGGCGGAGCCGGAACGTTTGGATTTACCATCCTGCAGGAGACCACCCATTTAATGGAGAACCTGCTTGATGAAGCACGACGCGGTGAGATGCAGCTCAATACCGACATTATCAACCTGTTTTTGGAAACCAAAGATATTATGCAGGAACAGCTCGACGCCTATAAAAGTTCGGCAGAGCCTGATGCCGCCAGCTTTGAATACATCTGCAATGCGCTGCGCCAGCTCGCGCTGGAAGCGAAAGGTGAGGTTGCCGCAGCCGTGGTGCCGGCCGCAAAGCTGAGCGTTGTCGATGCGGTTGCCGCACCTGCGTCTGCCCCTGCCGACGCACCGGCGGGCAAACTGCGCGTGGTGCTGTCACGCCTGAAAGAAAATGAAGTCAACCTGCTGGAAGAAGAGCTGGGTAACCTGGCGAAATTAAGCAACGTGGTAAAAGGCAAAGACAGCCTGGCTGCGACGCTGGATGACGGTATCAGTCAGGACGACATCGTGGCGGTGCTGTGCTTTGTGATTGAAGCCGACCAGATTGCCTTTGAAACCGAAACCGCTGCGGTTGAAGCCCCAGCTGCAACGGAAGAGGTGGCGGTCGTCCCTCAGGCAGCGGCCCCGGCTGTTGCGCCTGCGGCCCCGGCATTAAAAGCGGTGCCAAAAGAGACTGCCGCGCCGGGCCGTGGTGAAAAACCTGCCGCGCGTGCCAGCGAGTCAACCAGTATCCGCGTTGCGGTTGAGAAGGTCGATCAGCTGATTAACCTGGTGGGCGAGCTGGTTATCACGCAGTCGATGCTGGCGCAGCGTTCCAACGAACTGGACCCGGTTACGCACGGCGACCTGATTACCAGCATGGGTCAGTTGCAGCGTAACGCCCGCGATCTGCAGGAATCAGTGATGTCCATCCGTATGATGCCGATGGAATATGTCTTCAGCCGCTTCCCGCGTCTGGTCCGCGATCTGGCCAGCAAGCTGAATAAACAGATTGAACTGACCCTGATGGGCAGCTCAACCGAACTCGATAAGAGCCTGATCGAACGCATCATTGACCCGTTAACGCACCTGGTGCGTAACAGCCTCGACCACGGTATTGAACTGCCGGAAAACCGCATTGCTGCCGGGAAATCCCCGGTCGGGAATCTGATCCTCTCTGCGGAGCATCAGGGCGGAAACATCTGCATTGAAGTGACCGATGACGGCGCGGGCCTTAATCGCGAGCGCATCCTGGCAAAAGCGATTTCGCAGGGGATGGCGGTTAGCGAGAACATGACTGATGAAGAAGTGGGGATGCTGATCTTTGCCCCGGGCTTCTCTACCGCAGAGCAGGTGACCGACGTCTCCGGGCGCGGCGTCGGCATGGACGTGGTGAAACGTAACATTCAGGAGATGGGCGGCCACGTTGAGATCCAGTCTAAACAGGGTTCCGGCACCACCATTCGCATCCTGCTGCCGCTGACGCTGGCGATCCTGGACGGCATGTCGGTCAAAGTGGCGGACGAGGTCTTTATCCTGCCGCTGAACGCCGTGATGGAATCCCTGCAGCCGCGTGAGGAAGATCTGCATCCGCTGGCGGGCGGCGAGCGCGTTCTCGAAGTGCGCGGTGAGTATCTGCCGCTGGTGGAATTGTGGAAAGTATTTGAAGTGGACGGGGCGAAGACAGAGGCCACGCAGGGTATCGTTGTGATCCTGCAAAGTGCGGGCCGCCGCTACGCGCTGCTGGTTGATCAGCTGATTGGTCAGCACCAGGTGGTGGTGAAGAACCTCGAAAGCAACTACCGCAAAGTGCCGGGTATTTCTGCCGCCACCATTCTGGGTGATGGTAGCGTGGCGCTGATCGTCGATGTGTCGGCGCTTCAGGGATTAAATCGTGAACAACGTGTGGCGTACACAGCCGCCTGATTAAGTAGAAGGTAATAACATGACCGGTATGAGTAATGTAACGAAACTGGCGGGCGAGCCATCAGGGCAGGAATTCCTGGTATTCACTTTAGGCGATGAGGAGTACGGCATCGATATCCTGAAAGTGCAGGAAATCCGTGGTTATGATCAGGTTACCCGCATCGCTAACACGCCTGCTTTTATTAAAGGTGTCACCAACCTGCGCGGTGTGATTGTGCCTATCGTTGATCTGCGCGTGAAGTTCAGCCAGGGCGACGTTGACTACAACGACAACACCGTGGTGATCGTCCTGAACCTGGGGCAGCGCGTGGTGGGTATTGTGGTGGACGGCGTCTCTGATGTGCTCTCCCTGACGTCGGAGCAAATCCGCCCTGCGCCGGAGTTTGCAGTCACGCTGTCGACCGAATATCTGACCGGTCTGGGTGCGCTGGGTGAGCGTATGCTGATTCTGGTGAATATTGAGAAGCTGCTGAACAGTGAAGAGATGGCGCTGCTGGATATCGCGGCGAACCATGTAGCGTAAGTAAATGCAAAACGGCAACCCAGGTTGCCGTTTTTTGTGTTTGCTTCCTCTCCCTTCGGGGTGAGGGAGCAAACACAAAATAATGTCTGCTCCGACGACCCCCTCTCCCTTGAGGGAGAGGGCTGGGGTGAGGGGGAACATACGGCTCTGGTGGACATTCCGTTCACTTTATGTTCAATGCTACTCTGTAACAACATGACCAGTGAACGTGCCAGGGCGGCTCAATCGCCACCGCCCTGGCGACCCGGGCTCCCGGCGGTAAATCGCCGCTTCGCGGTACCCTCAGCTTATTCCTCCAGGCTATCGGGTCGGGCATGAGCCTGCATCCCTGCAGGCCACGCCCTCTCGGCGCATCCCTGCGCCTCGCCCCGGCCTTACGGAAACGCTTCGGCGATTTACAGCCGGACCAGGGCATCGCTGTAAGTCATTAATTTTGCTGAAGCAACATTCATCGCTTCAGGTAAAAAATTGCTGGGGATCCCTCAGCCCTCGGGAGAGGGCTGAGGTGAGAGCATCAGGCCTCACCCTTTTTTATGCCATTATACTTCCTGCTCCACCAGCTCAGCTTCCGCGTCCCGCGCGCCTTCATTCTGCGACAGCATCGCGGTCGCTATACCATTCCCCAGCACGTTAATCGCCGAACGGCCCATATCCAGGAAGTGGTCAATCCCCATCAGCAGCAGAATACCGGCCACCGGAATGTTAAAGCTTGGGATCGTCGCGGCCAGCACCACCAGCGAAGAGCGCGGTACGCCCGCAATCCCTTTTGAAGCCAGCATCAGGGTCAACATCAGAACGGTAACTTCCGAGAAGCTCAGATGAATATTGTACGCCTGCGCGATAAACATCGAGGCGAACGAGCAGTACACCATCGAACCCACCAGGTTGAAGGAGTAGCCAATCGGCAGCACGAAAGAGGCAATGTTGCGTGAACAGCCAAAACGCTCCAGCTGTTCCAGCGTTTTTGGATAGGCGGCTTCAGAACTGCTGGTGGTAAACGCCACCAGTACCGGGTCTTTCAGCATGCTGACCAGACGGAACACCTCTTTTTTCAACACCATGTAACCCACGGCCAGCAGCACCATGCAGGTGAGAAGAATGGCAACATAATAGCCGCCAATAAAGGAGGCATAATTCAACAGAATGCCAAGACCCTGCGTGGCAATCACGGAAGAAATCGCCGCGAAAATTGCCAGCGGGGCAACGTACATCACGTAGCCCGTCACCTTCAGCATGATATGGGAAACCACATCCAGCGCGGCCACCAGCGGTGCGTTGAATTTCTGCCCCAGCGACGCGCCGCCAATGCCGAAGAACATTGAAAACACCACAATCTGCAGGATCTCGTTGTTCGACATCGCCCCAGCGATACTGGTCGGAATGGTGTGAGAGAGGAACGCCTTCAGCGTCATGCCGCCCACGGCCAGGCCAGTATCAACCGCCTCGGTAGGGATAGTCAGGTTCAGGCCGCTCCCCGGATGCTCCAGGGTGACGATAAACAGGCCGACCAGAATCGAGAGCACGGATGAGCTGATAAACCACACCATCGCTTTGCCCCCAACCCGACCAATCGTGGAGGTTTCGCCCAGTTTCATAATGCCGACGGTCAGCGTGCTGAAGACCAGGGGGGCAATGACCATTTTGATCAGACGAAGGAAGATATCGGTCAGAAGGGTAATGTTATCCGACCAGGCTTTGATGGCATCCGCAGATGCATACTCATGAATTGCTGCCCCTGAAAGAATACCCGCCAGCATGAATATCACGATGAAGAGTGTGAGTTTGTTTGCACTTGCCACGAAAAAAGACCCTCTATGCGCTTCTGATGGAGTCCGCGTCGATACATATAAATTTTTTATTACAACGCGGGAAATTATTCGGCACATAAATTGACGCAAACGGTAGGGGGTTACAACTCCTTTTTAAGTTTTATTAATTTTGTTGTTAATGTGCTGACGATATATTGTGACGCTTATCACATTTTTGCGGATATATCCTCCGTAAAAGCGGCAAAATATTTCTGCTTTTCAATTTAAGGTTCTGTTTTTTATAAATAAACTGTGTCAATAAGACATTGGTGTGTCCTGCCATGCGCCGGGTGGTCGAAGCGATATCCGTAAACTAAATTCTCAATAACCCCCTCAGAGGAACGTTAAGCGGGGCTAACATCTTGAACACTCGAAATAAAAAGTGGCATGGGAACGGAAATGTCTTCTGGAGGGTGGTAAATGAAAAGAAAACGCCTTTTGATCTGCGCAGGCACTTTACTGATGGCAACAACCGTCCACCAGGCGTTGGCCGTGACCAGCAGCGGCACCATTGGGGCCACGCTGACGCTGACAAATGGGTGTCTGATCAACGGATCGCCCACGCAAAATGGGATTAATTTCGGTACGCTGGATTTCGGCACCCATCCTGCAACGTTTTCCACCCTGACCACACAATTAACCGGAGCCAGCGGCGGAAACACCTTCACCATCCAGTGCACCACCGCCAGCTATTCGGTGGCGATCACCGGCAACGCCAACTCCACCGCACCCGGTACCGTGGTCGGGACACCAGGCACCCCTGCGCGTTATCTGGTCAATACGGCCAATGCGGCGCAGGGCGTGGCGTACAGCCTGTATAGCGACAGCGGATTTAACTCCGTGATCGCCAATAACACCGCGTTGTCGGCCGCCTCTACGGCGGGTGGCGTCGACAGTTACACCCTTTACGGGCGTATTACCGGCGGCGGTAACAGCGTAACGGTCGTACCGGGCACGTACACCGACACGATAAACGTCAGCGTAACCTATTAGTTCAGCACGGCCATGACGGCATCTCTTAGAGGTCTGCGCAAATGCGCAGAGGGACACGTGCAGCCATTTTTCGCGCTGATGGTCGGATTGCTCATGCTGCCCACGGCGGAGGCGGTGACATCACAGTCCTTTAAGGTTAGCGCCACCATTGTACCGGGCTGCGCGGTGGCCACCGGCAGCGGAGGCCTTTTCGGTACGCTGGATTTTGGCAGCCATAACGGTGTCGAGAGCGCGCCGGTAAGCACCAGCTTTGTACCAAACGGCGCATTGTCCATTGCCTGTACGCCTGGCGTGGCGCTGAGCATGAGCATAAATGGCGGTCAAAATTACGCCTCCCTTCGACGTATGAAACGGACCAATGGCCCGGAAATGGTGGGATACCGGCTCTACAGCAGCAGTTCGCTGGCTGCCAACAGCGAAATAGGCGTCAACCAGGCGATACCGGTGACCTATACCAATAGCAATAATATCGCGCTGCCGCTTTTTGGCGTGGCGCTACTGACCGGGTTTAGCCCGGCAGGAACCTATTCCGATCAGCTCACCGTGACCTTGTCATGGTAATAAAGGGAGAGTGTCGATGAAGCCATTTTTCAGACGTTTTGGTCTGGCGGGGGCATGGGTTCTGGCGGTAACAGGCCAGGTACAGGCGGCCGCCACCATACTGTTATGGCCTATCGATCCGTGGCTTGCGGCAGACGCTAAGGCTACGGAGCTGTGGATCCAGAACCAGGGAAACAGCGCGACGACGATGCAGGTGCGCATTGTGCGCTGGAAGCAGGAGGACGGGCACGAACGTTATACCGCGCAGCAGGATGTGGTCGCCAGCCCGCCCATCGTCACGATTGCCGCCGGCAGTAAACAGCTTATTCGCCTGATCAAACAGGCCTCCGTTCCTGCGGGCGTCGAGCAAGCTTACCGCATTATTGTGGATGAAATCCCTCAGGCTGACGTTAAAGCCGAACCCGCCATCGGCCTCAAGTTACAGATGCGTTATTCCATTCCGCTGTTTGTTTATGGCCAGGGGATCCCGACCATAAAAGAGGGCGCGCATCACGCGGTGGTGGAGACCCGAAATCTGAGCTGGCGGGTCACGCAGGCGGGCGGACAACCGGCCCTGGAGGTGCAGAATCGGGGGGATGTCCATGTCAGGCTGAGTCAGGTCGCGCTGGAGCAGGGAGGACAGAAACGCACGATTGCGGAGGGATTACTGGGTTATGTCCTGCCGGGCAGCAGCCGCAGCTGGCCAATACCCGCAGGCGTACGTCAGCCAGAGCGGATGAGCGCGCAGATTAATGCCAGGGACGCACAATGGCAGTCGACGCCCGTCAACTGACGCCGGTCATGATGATTCTGCTTTGCGTCAGTTCCGCGACCTGGGCTGAGCCCGGCGACGATGCTCTCCCGCCTCCTCCCCAGGCGCAGGCGATCAATGATGAGGCCGTCTTTCAGCTTGCCCTCGTGCTGAACCATTACGATACCGGCCTGGTCGTGCCGGTGACGCAACGTAAAGGCGCGTTCTTTATCTCCAGCGCCGATTTGCTGCGCGCAGGGCTGCCCCCGGAGCATGTTCCCACCGGCGAGGTGAATCTCTCCTCGCTTTCCCGGGTGAGGGTGGAGTACGACAGTGCCGCCCAGCGCCTGCTGCTGACCGTTCCCCGCGACTGGGTTACTGCCCGCGTGACCCCCTTCGGTGCGCAAACGGCGCAGACCAAACCGCACTTTGGCCGCGGTGCGCTGCTCAATTACGATCTCTACACCAACCACACGGAACACATCGGCGGTCAGGCCTCGCTCTGGCACGAGTTTCGCTACTTCAACGAGAACGGCTCGTTTTCCTCCACCGGCTACGCGCGGGAAAATTTCACCGGTAACGACGGTCAGCAGGAAGGGTATGTCCGCTATGACACGACCCTGCTGTTCACAAACGAAGACGATGCCATAAGCTGGAGCGTGGGCGATGTGATCAGCGACGCCCTGACCTGGAGCTCCAGCGTGCGTATGGGCGGGATCAGCGTCGGGCGGGATTTCTCCCTGCGCCCAGACCTGGTGACATGGCCGCTGCCCGAGTTCTCGGGGGACGCCGCGGTACCCACCTCGGTCGATCTCTTTATCAATGGCTATCGCTCCGGCTCAACCCAGCTTCAGCCGGGTCCCTTCACGCTGACCAATCTGCCCTATATAAACGGCGCCGGGGATGCGGTGCTGGTCACCACCGATGCGCTGGGGCGCCAGGTGAGCACCACGCTACCGTTTTATGTCACCAGCGATCTGCTGAAACAAGGTCTAAGCGACGGTGCCGTGACCCTGGGCAGCCTGCGGCGCAATTACGGCATTAAGAATTTCGACTATGGCTCTGCGGCAGGCAGCGGCTCGTATCGCTATGGGGTAACGGACTGGCTGACGCTGGAAGGCCACGCGGAAGGGGCGCAGGCGCTGGCGCTGGGTGGGGACGGTGCTTAAGCTCGGCCAGTTTGGCGTGGTGAATACCGCTTACACGCAAAGCCGCATGGGCGGGGATGCCGGCGGGCAGGTCAACTGGGGTTACCAGTACAGCACCAGCGAGTTTAGCGTGGCCACCCAGCACTCGCGCCGCGACCGTGGCTTTGGCAATCTCGCCCTCTACGACCAGCCGACGGTCTATGACGAAAACGACAGGCCCATCGCCAGCTTTAGCCGTAATACGGACCAGTACTCGCTGACCTTCAATCTGGGACAGTACGGCAACATTGGGGCGGCATGGATCGGTGTGGAGAGCTTTGACAGTCAAAAAACGGAGCTGCTGAACCTCTCCTGGAGCCGTAATTTGTGGGGCGCGAGCAGTATCTATCTCGCCGCGAGCCGGGACCAGCAGCAGGGAGACTGGACGGTCGCACTGTCGCTGCAGGTCCCGCTGGGCGCTCTCGACAGCGCCGCCGTCACCGTTGAACATACCCCGCAAGCAGGCAGCACCCAGCGCATTAACTACAACCACTCCATGCCCTCCGACGGCGGGTTTAGCTGGAACATGGCGTGGGCCAACCAGTCGAAAGCCAGTGATTACCAGCAGGGCACGCTGGGCTGGCGCAACAACACGATTGAGCTGCAGGGCGGTGGCTATGGCGAAAGGGAGATGATGACCTGGTGGGGCGAGGCGATGGGCGCGATTGTCCTGATGGACGGCGAGCTGTTTGCGGCGAACAAGATCAACGACGCGTTTGTGGTCATCAGCACTGACGGCCACCCGGATGTTCCCGTCAGCTATGAGAACCAGCCCGTTGGGAAAACCAATCGCAACGGTTACCTGCTGGTCAGCGGGGTGTCGGCCTATTACCCGGCAAGCTACCGCATTGATACCCTGAATCTGCCGGCAGATACCCGACTAAAAGAGACCGAGCGGCGGATCGCTATCCGGCGTCACAGTGGCTATCTGGTGGATTTCCCCATGGAGCAGGAGCGGGTGGCGAGCGTGATCCTGCACGACGCGCACGGGCAGGCGCTTCCGGTGGGCAGTCAGGTCCGACGCGCCTCGCGCAGCAATGCGGTGGTGGGGTATGACGGCATCGCCTGGCTGGAAAACCTTAACGATGTGAACCCGCTGGAGGTGATCGCACCTGACGGAAAACGCTGCACGACAACCCTGACCATGGGGGCGAATCCCGAGCATAAGCTGCAAACCTACGGCCCGCTGATTTGTCGGGAGAGGCCATGAGGCGCCTGCTATGTATGCTTCTGCTGCTGGTGACCAGCGGCAGCTGGGCTGACTGTCGGGTCAGTACGGTCAACGCCGCGTTTGGGAGTGTGACCTCATTCGCGCTGAGTGGATCTGGCGAAGTGGCCACTACCGGTACGCTGGTCGTGGCCTGTGATGCGCTGTTGAACTTGCTGACCGGGGACACCATCACGCTGAATTTTGTCTCAGCAACCGTATCGGCCAATGGTCGGGCGACCATGAAGCGTACCGATAACGCGACCATCACGGATGTGATCCCGACGCGTCTGTGCGGGCAGTCGGGCTGCGCTAACAACAGCGAAGTGCAAACCAGTAAAACCTATACCTGGGACAGCAGTACCTTGTTAAACCTGATCGGCGGCAAACAATACAATATCCCTCTCTATTTCCGGACGGTCCCGGGGCAAAATGTGACCGCCGGTCCTTATCAGGTGACGCTTAACTTTGACATCACTTATAGCGTCTGCTCGGTGGGCGTACTCAACGCCTGTCTGTCGGGGCTTCAGACCGGAACGAAAGGGACCAGCATCACGTTGGATATGACCGTTACCAACGACTGCAGCGCCATGACCACGCCGGATGTTAACTTTAACAGCGCGCCGCTGGTGCAAAGTTTCCCGACCGTCTCGCAGGCGATTGCCGTGACCTGTACCAAAGGCAGTACCTATACCATCGGCATTAACAATGGTGCCAACGCGCTGAATAACGTGCGCCGGATGGTGAGCGGCAGTAACTCTCTGAGTTATGACATCTATAAAGAAGCCACGACTAACCGCTGGGGCAGCAGCGGCAGCGAGCGCTGGACCAGCGCAACCTCATCGCAGGTCAGCGCTGACGGTTTACTGCGCACCTATAACTACACCGCCAAAGTCCTGACCAGCCAGACCACGCCACCCGCCGGAACCTACACCGACACGCTGATTGTCGACGTGGCGTTTTAACCCCCGCGCTTTTCCCTTTCGCAAATGTAAAGTTCCTGTGGGCTGTGCCGATAACACCGTTAATAAATCTATGAGAAGGTGTTGTATGTTGAACCGTATCCGCGTTGTCACAATGCTCATGATGGTGCTGGTCATTTTCGCACTTCTTCAGCTCATCTCCGGCGGGCTTTTTTTCTCGTCATTAAAACAGAACCAGGACAGCTTTGCGGCCTCGAACGATCTCCGCCTGCAGCAGAGTGAACTCACCTCCACGTGGGATCTGATGCTGCAAACGCGTATTAACCTGAGCCGCTCGTCCGCGCGCATGATGATGGATCCCAACAATCAGCAGAGCAGCGCGAAAACCGATCTGTTAAAGAATGCCCGCGCCACGCTCGCTGACGCCGCTAAACACTACGACGCCTTTAAAAAGATCACCCCGCAGCCTGCGATGGAGCAGGTGAGCCAGAATATTGATGAAAAATACAACGCCTACTATGCCGGTCTGACGGAGCTGATTCAGTTCCTGGAGAGCGGCAACATGGACGCCTATTTCGCGCAGCCTACGCAAGGGATGCAAAACGCGCTCGGCGCGGCGCTGGGAGAGTATGCCAAAGCCAGCGGGGATCTCTATCACTCGGCCTTTACTGAAAGCCAGAATGACTACCGCTTTGCAAAATGGCAGATGGCGGTGATGGCGCTGGCGCTGGTCATTGTGCTGGTCGCGGTCTGGTACGGCATTCGTCATATCCTGCTAAACCCGCTCGGTCGCGTTATTGCTCACATTCGTGAGATTGCCGGCGGCGACCTGACCAAAACGCTGACCGTGTCCGGGCGCAATGAGATCACCGAACTGGCCAACAGCGTTGACCATATGCAGCGTTCACTTATCGATACCGTTGCCAACGTGCGTAGCGGCACCGATGCCATCTATACCGGCACCAGCGAAATTGCGATGGGGAATAACGACCTCTCTTCCCGCACTGAACAGCAGGCATCGGCGCTGGAAGAGACGGCGGCCAGCATGGAGCAGCTCACCGCGACCGTGAAGCAGAACGCCGATAACGCCCGCCAGGCGTCTCAGCTGGCTGAAAGTGCCTCCGAGACCGCGCAGCGCGGCGGTCGCGTGGTGGACGGCGTGGTGAAGACCATGCATGAAATCGCCGACAGCTCGAAGAAAATTGCCGACATCATCAGCGTAATTGACGGTATTGCCTTCCAGACCAACATCCTGGCCCTGAACGCCGCCGTGGAAGCCGCGCGTGCGGGCGAGCAGGGGCGCGGGTTTGCCGTGGTGGCCGGGGAAGTTCGCAACCTGGCCAGCCGCAGCGCCAATGCGGCAAAAGAGATCAAATCGCTGATTGAAGATTCCGTTTCCCGCGTAGATACCGGCTCCGTGCTGGTGGAGAGCGCCGGGGAGACCATGAATGACATCGTGAATGCCGTTACCCGCGTGACGGACATCATGGGTGAAATCGCCTCTGCGTCTGATGAGCAGAGTCGTGGTATCGACCAGGTCGCCCTGGCGGTATCGGAAATGGATCGCGTGACACAACAAAACGCCGCGCTGGTGCAGGAGTCCGCTGCGGCGGCCGCTGCTCTGGAAGACCAGGCGAGCCGTCTGAAGATGGCCGTCTCGGCGTTTCGTCTCGCTTCACTGGCTGGAAATACGGTCACCCCGCAGGCGACGTATCGCGCACCCGCCGCTGTATCGGCGGCAAACCGTACGCGTTCTGCAACGACCGGACAAGATGAAAACTGGGAAACATTTTGACTGACATTTAAACCGCGGCTGCTTGCCGCTTATTGGGAGCGTGGATGTTAAATCGTATTCGTATCTCGACCACACTGTTTTTGATTCTGATCCTTTGCGGTGTGTTGCAGGTTGGCAGTAACGGGTTGTCTTTTTGGGCGTTTCGCGATGGCTATCAGAATTTGCAGGATGTTGAGGCGAGTAATCAGCAGCGCTCCGCACTGGCACAAACCCGTGCCGTGCTGTTGCAGGCAAGCACTGCGCTGAATAAGGCGGGAACCTTAACCGCGCTGAGTTATCCGCCGGATGATATCAAAGCGCTGATGGCCACCGCGCGCGACAGCCTGAAGCAGGCTGACGCACAGTTTAAAACCTTTACGGCACAGGCCGCCGACAGCGAGAAAGCGAAAGCGCTGAAGGCCGCCATGAAGAAGAACTTTGAACAGTGGTACAGCGATCTGGACCACCAGGCGACCTGGCTTGAAAACAACCAGCTGTCGGACTTTATGACCGCGCCGGTCCAGGCCTCTCAGGCGGCGTTTGACAACAGCTTTAACGCCTGGCAGCAGGATATCAACCAGTTTGTTCAGCGTGCCGGCGAAGACAGCCGTAAAAGCTATCACATGTCGGGCGTGATCTTTGCCGTGGTGGTGATTCTGGCAGGGTTGCTGACCGGCGCCGCGCTGCTCTGGTCGCGCAAAATGATTGTGCAGCCGCTGGCGATCATCAGCAGCCACTTCGACAGCATTGCGAAGGGGGACCTGGCGCGCCCGGTGGCGGTGTTCGGTAAGAACGAAATTTCGGCGATCTTTGCCAGCCTGAAGGCGATGCAGGGCGCTCTGCGGGAAACGGTATCCGATGTACGTCAGGGCAGTTATGCCATGCATACCGGCATCTCAGAGATTGCGGCAGGCAATAACGATCTCTCCTCCCGTACCGAGCAGCAGGCGGCCTCCCTGGCGCAGACGGCGGCCAGTATGGAGCAACTGACCGCGACGGTAAGCCAGAACGCCGATAACGCGCGTCAGGCGTCTGACCTGTCAAAACAGGCGGCCATGACGGCGAAGAAGGGCGGCGATCAGGCCTCTCATGTCGCCAGCACCATGCAGGAGATTGCCGCCAGCTCGCAGAAAATTGGTGACATCATCAGCGTAATTGACGGTATCGCGTTCCAGACCAACATTCTGGCGCTGAATGCCGCGGTGGAAGCGGCGCGTGCCGGTGAGCAGGGACGCGGGTTTGCTGTGGTGGCGGGAGAAGTGCGTAACCTGGCGAGCCGCAGCGCCAACGCGGCGAAAGAAATTAAGGGCCTGATTGAAGAGTCGGTGTCACGCGTTCAGCAAGGCTCCGCCCTGGTGGATACGGCGGCGCAAACCATGCATGAGATCGTCACCTCCGTCACGCGGGTAAACGACATCATGGGCGAAATTGCCTCTGCGTCGGATGAACAGCGTCGCGGCATTGAACAGGTCGCACAGGCGGTCAGCCAGATGGATCAGGTGACGCAACAGAACGCCTCGTTAGTTGAGGAAGCGGCAGCGGCAACGGAACAGCTCGCCAGTCAGGCGGATCACCTGACCGGGCTGGTCGCGGTATTTAATGTCAAAGAGCACGTTGAAGCAGTAACAGAAGTCGGGCGGTCGCAGGCCGTGCCAGTTGTATCCTGAATGTAATTAAGAAGGCGCTATGACATCACCAATGCCTCCTGGGCAAACGTCATTATTGTTGCAGATGACACAGCGCCTCGCGCTGTCCGACGCGCATTTTCGTCGGATATGTCAGTTAATCTACCAGCGTGCGGGGATCGTGCTTGCGGATCATAAGCGAGACATGGTCTACAACCGACTGGTGCGGCGCTTGCGTACGCTGGGGCTGGATGATTTTGGTCGCTATCTGAGCATGCTCGAAGCGAACCAGAACAGCGCTGAGTGGCAGGCTTTTATTAACTCCTTAACCACTAACCTGACGGCGTTTTTCCGCGAAGCTCACCACTTCCCGGTACTGGCCGAGCACGCACGCCGTCGCACCGGGGAGTATCGCGTCTGGAGTGCGGCCGCTTCGACGGGGGAAGAGCCTTATTCGCTGGCGATCACCCTTGCCGACACGCTGGGAATGGCCCCCGGACGCTGGAAAGTCTACGCCAGCGATATCGATACCGAGGTGCTGGAGAAGGCGCGTAACGGGGTTTATCGCCAGGATGAACTGAAAACACTCTCTCCGCAGCAGCTGCAGCGGTATTTCATGCGCGGCACCGGCCCGCATGAAGGCCTGGTACGCGTACGCCAGGAGCTGGCGAACTGCGTCGAATTCGCCCCCGTTAACCTGCTGGATAAGCAGTACAACGTGCCGGGGCCGTTCGACGCCATTTTTTGCCGTAACGTCATGATTTATTTTGATAAAACGACGCAACAGGACATATTGCGTCGGTTTGTTCCGTTGCTCAAGCCTGACGGTTTACTGTTTGCCGGGCACTCGGAAAACTTCAGCAACCTCGTGCGTGAGTTTAGCCTGCGTGGGCAAACGGTATATGCGCTGAGTAAGGAAAAAGCATGAGTAAAATCAGGGTATTGTCTGTCGATGATTCAGCGCTGATGCGTCAGATCATGACTGAAATTATCAATAGCCACAGCGACATGGAGATGGTGGCTACTGCGCCTGACCCACTGGTAGCGCGGGATTTAATTAAAAAATATAACCCCGACGTGCTCACGCTGGATGTCGAGATGCCGCGCATGGATGGCATAGATTTCCTCGAAAAATTAATGCGACTGCGGCCAATGCCGGTGGTGATGGTCTCTTCCCTGACCGGGAAAGGATCGGAAATCACCCTGCGTGCGCTGGAGCTGGGGGCGGTGGATTTTGTCACCAAACCGCAGCTTGGCATTCGTGAGGGGATGCTGGCGTACAGCGAAATGATTGCCGAGAAGATCCGCACCGCGTCGCGGGCGAAGCTTGCCGCGCATAAGCCGATGGCCGCACCGGCGACCTTAAAAGCCGGTCCGTTACTCAGCTCGGAAAAATTGCTGGTCATTGGCGCGTCAACCGGAGGAACAGAGGCAATTCGTCATGTACTCCAGCCATTGCCGCTGTCGAGTCCGGGTATTCTGATCACTCAGCATATGCCGCCAGGCTTTACCCGTTCGTTCGCCGAGCGTCTCAACAAGCTGTGCCAGATCAGCGTGAAAGAGGCGGAAGACGGCGAGCGCGTGCTGCCGGGACATGCGTATATCGCCCCGGGCGACAAGCATATGGAGCTGGCGCGCAGCGGCGCTAACTATCAGATCAAAATTCATGACGGACCGCCGGTTAACCGGCACCGTCCGTCGGTGGATGTGCTGTTTCATTCGGTGGCGAAACATGCGGGGCGCAACGCCGTTGGGGTGATCCTGACGGGGATGGGCAACGATGGTGCCGCCGGAATGCTTGCAATGCACCAGGCTGGCGCCTGGACGATTGCGCAGAATGAAGCAAGTTGTGTGGTGTTCGGCATGCCGCGCGAGGCCATCAATATGGGTGGCGTGAGCGAAGTGGTCGATCTTAGCCAGGTAAGCCAGCAGATGCTGGCGAAAATCAGTGCCGGACAGGCAATACGTATTTGACTCAGGAGTATTATTTTATGGCGGATAAAGAGCTTAAGTTTTTGGTTGTGGATGACTTTTCCACCATGCGTCGCATCGTGCGCAACCTGCTGAAAGAGCTGGGCTTCAACAACGTTGAAGAAGCAGAAGACGGCGTTGACGCGCTGAACAAACTGCAGGCGGGCGGGTTTGGTTTTGTTATCTCCGACTGGAACATGCCAAACATGGACGGTCTGGAACTGCTGAAAACCATTCGTGCGGACGCGGGAATGGCCTCTATGCCGGTTCTGATGGTCACTGCAGAAGCGAAAAAAGAGAACATCATTGCCGCTGCACAGGCGGGCGCAAGCGGCTACGTGGTGAAGCCATTCACCGCGGCGACCCTGGAAGAGAAGCTCGGTAAGATCTTCGAGAAACTCGGCATGTGAGGTGTTGGTCATGATGCAACCTGCTATGAAACCCGTTGAAGAACACTCGCCGAGCGACATCATCGTACGCATCGGCAGCCTGACGCGCATGCTGCGTGACAGCCTGCGTGAGCTGGGACTGGATCAGGCAATTGCCGAAGCGGCGGAAGCGATCCCTGATGCCCGCGACCGCCTGGACTACGTCGTTCAGATGACCGCCCAGGCCGCGGAACGTGCGCTGAACAGCGTTGAAGCGTCACAACCGCACCAGGATGCGATGGAAAAGGGGGCGAAAGCACTGACCAAACGCTGGGATGAGTGGTTTGAGAACCCGATTGAGCTGGCGGATGCCCGCGAACTGGTGACCGATACCCGTCAATTCCTGGGGGATGTGCCGGGCCATACCAGCTTCACCAACGCCCAGCTGCTCGACATCATGATGGCGCAGGATTTCCAGGACCTCACCGGTCAGGTGATCAAGCGCATGATGGATGTGATCCAGGAGATTGAGCGTCAGCTGCTGATGGTGCTGCTGGAGAACATTCCGGAACCGGCTGCCCGTCCAAAACGCGAGAACGAAAGCCTGCTTAATGGTCCACAGCTCGACGCCAGCAAGGCGGGCGTGGTGGCAAGCCAGGATCAGGTCGACGATCTGCTGGACAGCCTCGGCTTCTGATGGTTCGTTCCGCCTCAGGAGGTTACGCCGCCTGAGGCGGTTTACGCCAGAATCACCGAAAAGAGCCCGAATAAACGGGCTTTTCCCGCCATTGGATTTCCGCTGCGCTGGCATGATACCCGTGACGTAATGGGCTGAGCATGCACTGTGGCAGAAGAGAACGACGACAAAACGGAAGCCCCCACACCCCACCGACTAGAAAAGGCGCGTGAGGAAGGGCAGATCCCCCGATCCCGAGAATTAACGTCCCTGCTGATCCTTATCGTAGGGGTGTGCATCATCTGGTGGGGTGGGGAGTCGCTCGCCCGCAAGCTGGCGGGAATGCTCTCAACCGGCTTACGTTTTGACCACAGTATGGTCAACGACCCGAATCTGATCCTCAGCCAGATTATTCAGCTGATAAAAGGGGCGATGGTCGCGTTGCTGCCGCTGATTACCGGGGTCGTGCTGGTTGCGCTGGTCTCTCCGGTCATGCTTGGCGGTCTGGTCTTTAGCGCCAAATCGCTGCAACCGAAATTTTCCAAGCTAAACCCGCTGCCGGGCATTGCGAAAATGTTCTCTGCGCAAACCGGGGCTGAGCTGCTTAAAGCCATTCTCAAATCGGTACTGATGGGCAGTTCCGCGGGGTTTTACCTCTGGTACCACTGGCCGGAAATGATGCGCCTTATCAGCGAATCGCCTCTCACCGCGATGAGCAATGCGCTGAACCTGGTTGGACTCTGCGCGCTGCTGGTGGTGCTCAGCATTATCCCGATGGTGGGTTTTGACGTGATTTTCCAGCTGTATAGCCACTTCAAGAAACTGCGGATGTCACGTCAGGATATCCGTGACGAATACAAGCAGATGGAAGGTGACCCGCACGTGAAAGGGCGTATCCGCCAGATGCAGCGTGCCGCCGCCCGTCGCCGGATGATGGACGACGTGCCGAAGGCCGACGTCATCGTCACCAACCCGACACACTACTCCGTTGCGCTGCGCTATGACGAAAACAAAATGAGCGCGCCGAAAGTGGTGGCGAAAGGGGCGGGGCTGATCGCGCTGCGTATTCGTGAAATTGGCACTGAACACCGTGTGCCGATCCTCGAAGCCCCACCGCTGGCGCGTGCCCTGTACCGTCATGCGGATATTGGACAACAGATCCCGGGACAACTCTACGCCGCCGTGGCGGAAGTGCTGGCCTGGGTATGGCAGTTGAAGCGCTGGCGTCTGGCCGGTGGTCAACGGCCTGTGAAACCTGAGAACCTTCCGGTGCCTGCCGCGCTGGATTTTATGAACGAGAAGGACACTGATGGCTAATCTGGTGGCAATGTTGCGCCTGCCCGGCAACCTGAAATCGACCCAATGGCAGATCCTTGCCGGGCCGATTCTGATCCTGCTAATTCTGTCGATGATGGTATTGCCGCTCCCGGCATTCATCCTCGATCTGCTTTTCACTTTCAATATTGCGCTGTCCATTATGGTGCTGCTGGTGGCGATGTTCACCCAGCGTACCCTGGAGTTCGCCGCGTTCCCGACCATTCTGCTGTTTACCACCTTGCTCCGCCTGGCGCTGAACGTGGCGTCCACGCGTATTATCCTGATGGAAGGCCACACCGGTGCGGCAGCGGCAGGTAAAGTGGTGGAAGCGTTCGGCCACTTCCTGGTGGGCGGTAATTTCGCTATCGGGATCGTGGTGTTCGTTATCCTCGTTATCATCAACTTTATGGTTATCACCAAAGGTGCGGGGCGTATCGCGGAAGTGGGCGCGCGTTTCGTGCTGGACGGGATGCCGGGCAAGCAGATGGCGATCGACGCCGACCTGAACGCCGGGCTTATCGCCGAAGATGAAGCCAAAAAACGCCGTGCGGAAGTGACCCAGGAGGCGGACTTCTACGGCTCGATGGACGGTGCGAGTAAGTTTGTGCGCGGTGACGCCATCGCCGGCATTCTGATCATGGTGATTAACGTGGTCGGCGGTCTGCTGGTGGGGGTACTGCAGCACGGGATGGACATGGGCCACGCGGCGGAAAGCTATACGCTGCTGACCATTGGTGACGGTCTGGTCGCACAGATCCCGGCGCTGGTGATCTCCACCGCCGCGGGTGTGATTGTCACCCGCGTGAGTACCGATCAGGACGTTGGCGAGCAGATGGTGGGCCAGCTGTTCAGCAACCCGCGCGTCATGCTGCTGGCTGCGGCGGTTCTCGGGTTACTCGGTCTGGTGCCGGGGATGCCAAACCTCGTCTTCCTGCTGTTTACGGCAGCTCTGCTGGGGCTTGCCTGGTGGATGCGCGGCCGTGAAACCAAACCGTCGGCGGAACCTGTTCCGGTCAAGATGCCGGAGAACACCCAGGCCGTCGAAGCCACCTGGAACGATGTGCAGCTGGAAGATTCCCTGGGCATGGAGGTGGGGTATCGCCTGATCCCGATGGTCGATTTCCAGCAGGATGGCGAGCTGCTTGGCCGAATTCGCAGTATCCGTAAAAAATTCGCCCAGGATATGGGCTTCCTGCCGCCGGTGGTACACATCCGGGACAATATGGATCTTCCGCCTGCGCGCTACCGCATTCTGATGAAAGGTGTCGAAATTGGCAGCGGCGATGCCTATCCAGGCCGCTGGCTGGCGATTAACCCGGGCACTGCCGCAGGCACGCTGCCGGGGGAACAAACGACCGATCCGGCCTTTGGTCTGGCCGCTATCTGGATTGAAAGCGCCCTGAAAGAGCAGGCGCAGATCCAGGGGTATACGGTGGTAGAAGCCAGTACCGTGGTGGCGACCCATCTTAACCACCTGATTGGACAATTCTCGGCGGAGCTGTTTGGCCGTCAGGAAGCGCAGCAGTTGCTGGACCGCGTGACCCAGGAGATGCCGAAGCTGACCGAAGATCTGGTCCCGGGCGTGCTGACGTTAACCACGCTGCACAAGGTGCTGCAAAATCTGCTCGACGAAAAAGTACCGATCCGCGATATGCGTACCATTCTGGAAACCCTGGCCGAGCATGCGCCGTTACAAAGCGATCCGCACGAGCTGACGGCGGTGGTGCGTGTGGCGCTGGGTCGGGCGATCACCCAGCAGTGGTTCCCGGGAACCGGGGAAGTGCAGGTTATTGGCCTCGATACGCCGCTTGAGCGTCTGCTGCTGCAGGCCCTGCAGGGCGGCGGCGGGCTGGAGCCGGGTCTGGCGGATCGTCTGCTGGCGCAAACGCAGGAGGCGCTGGCGCGTCAGGAGATGCTGGGAGCGCCACCGGTGCTGCTGGTGAATCATGCGCTGCGTCCGCTGCTGTCGCGCTTCCTGCGTCGTAGCCTGAATCAGCTGGTGGTGCTGTCGAATCTGGAATTGTCGGATAACCGTCATATCCGCATGACAGCCACGATTGGAGGAAAATAATGCGCAAATGGTTATGGGTTTTGTTCTTCCCGCTGGCGGCACAGGCTGCCGGGGGAGGCACCTGGCAGGCAAGCAGCATGGGTGTGACGCTCAGCAACCGGGGCGTCGCCATGTCGTCTAACCCGCTGTCGCCGTCTGAAGCGGTTTCCGGTCTGATGGGGCTGGTGGTCTGGAACTACAGGCTGATTGGCCCCACACCTGCCGGGCTGCAGGTGCGTCTCTGCTCTCAGACGCGCTGTACGGAAATCGATGGCGAAAGTGGTACGACCCAGGCGTTTAACGGCGTGCCGGCAATCGAACCTTTACGTTTTATCTGGGAAGTTCCGGGCGGTGGACGTTTGATCCCGGCGCTGAAAGTGCAGAGTAATTCCGTTATCGTGAACTACCGCTGACGGTCGCACCGTCAGGGCATAAAAGAAACCCGGCGATTGCCGGGTTTCTTTTTTTACATACGCTCTACGGTTTCGATACCGAGGGTATCCAGACCCAGCTTCAGGGTCTTCGCCGTCAGCTGCGCCAGCTTCAGGCGGCTGTTACGGACCGCTTCATTTTCCGCAGACAGAATAGGGCAGTGCTCGTAGAAGCCGGAGAACAGGCCCGCCAGATCGTACAGGTAAGCACACATCACGTGCGGTGTGCCGTCACGCGCGACAACCGTCAGCGTCTCTTCGAACTGCAGCAGACGCGCCGCCAGCTGCGCTTCACGATCTTCGGTGATGGTCACTGTCGCATTCGCCAGCACGCTTTCGTCAATATTGGCTTTACGGAATACGGACAGCACGCGGGTGTAAGCGTACTGCATGTATGGCGCGGTATTGCCTTCAAAGGCCAGCATGTTATCCCAGTCGAAGATATAGTCGGTGGTACGGTTCTTGGAAAGATCCGCGTATTTCACCGCACCGATACCCACGGCGTTGGCCAGTTTTTCCAGCTCATCGGCAGGCATATCCGGGTTCTTCTCGGCCACCAGACGGCGGGCGCGTTCCAGCGCTTCGTCCAGCAGATCGGAGAGTTTCACGGTACCGCCCGCGCGGGTTTTGAACGGCTTGCCGTCTTTACCCAGCATCATGCCGAACATGTGGTGCTCCAGCGGCACGCTATCCGGTACGTAACCGGCTTTACGTACAATCGTCCACGCCTGCATCAGGTGCTGGTGCTGACGGGAATCGATGTAGTACAGCACGCGGTCGGCGTGCAGCGTTTCGTAACGGTATTTCGCGCAGGCGATATCGGTAGTGGTGTAGAGGTAGCCGCCATCCTTTTTCTGGATGATCACACCCATCGGTTCGCCTTCCTTATTTTTGTACTCATCAAGGAACACAACCGTTGCGCCTTCGCTCTCAACCGCCAGGTTTTTCGCTTTCAGATCAGCCACAATACCCGGCAGCATTGGGTTGTACAGGCTTTCACCCATCACGTCGTCACGGGTCAGGGTGACGTTAAGACGGTTATAGGTGAGCTGGTTCTGAGACATGGTAATGTCAACCAGCTTGCGCCACATCTCGAGGAAGTATTGATCGCCGCCCTGCAGTTTTACCACGTAGCTGCGCGCGCGTTCGGCAAAGGCTTCGTCTTCGTCGTAGTGTTTTTTGGCTTCGCGATAGAACCCTTCCAGGTCCGCCAGCGCCATTTCACCCGCGTTTTCCTGCTGCTGTTTTTCCAGGTAAGCAATCAGCATACCGAACTGCGTACCCCAGTCGCCCACGTGGTTCGCACGGATCACCTTGTGACCAAGGAATTCGAGCGTACGCACCGCGGCATCACCGATGATGGTGGAGCGCAGGTGGCCAACGTGCATCTCTTTCGCCACGTTCGGGGCGGAGTAGTCGATGACCACGGTCTGCGCCTGTGGCCGGGAAACACCCAGACGGTCAGATTTCAGTGCCGCGTCAACGTGGCTTGCCAGGAACGCAGGATCCAGGAAAATATTAATGAAGCCCGGGCCGGCAATTTCAGTTTTGCTGGCAATGCCGGAGAGATCCAGATGCGTCAGTACCTGCTCAGCGAGTTGTCGCGGCGGCATGCCCAGTTTTTTAGCCACTGCCATCACGCCATTAGCCTGATAGTCGCCAAACTGTACTTTTGCTGACTGACGAACCTGCGGTTCGCAATCCGCAGGCGCGCCTGCGGCAATCAGTGCCTGACTGACTTTTTCGGAGAGAAGAGCCTGAATATTCACCTGGATACCTTACGTTTTTGATGCGGGCCTACAACCGCCCGCGCCAGTTAAAGAATTTAGGGCGGGAGTATACTGCAAATGCCCTCTGGCGTCAGCATCGCGGGGGCCGAAGATTGCTCAGAATCCAGGCTAAGAAGGTGTGCATAATCATGCAGTCATAAAAAGCCGTATTCAGCGGTTGGTCAAAACAGGGCAACAGAGTAAATTAGCGGCTTTGCGACACGATAAGAGACTGACTTATGGCGAACTGGCAATCCATTGACGAACTGCATGATATTTCCGCAGATTTACCGCGCTTCACCCAGGCGTTCACAGAACTTGCCACCCGTCTTGGTCTGGATATCGCGCCGCTTGAGGCCGATCACATCTCTTTGCGCTGCCATCAGAATGCGACCGCCGAGCGCTGGCGTCGCGGGTTCGAACAGTGTGGCGAGTTACTCTCTGAGAACATCATCAATGGCCGTCCGATTTGCCTGTTCAAACTGCACCAGCCGGTCTGCGTGGCGCACTGGCAATTTACCGTGGTTGAACTGCCGTGGCCGGGCGAGAAACGCTATCCGCACGAAGGCTGGGAACACATCGAAATTGTCCTGCCGGGTGAGCCTGAAACACTGAACGCGCGCGCGTTGGCGCTGTTATCTGACGAAGGCTTAAGCCAGCCGGGGATTTATGTGAAAACGAGCTCCCCCAAAGGCGAACGCGAGCGGTTACCTAACCCGACGCTTGCCGTCACTGACGGACAGGTCACGGTGAAGTTTCATCCGTGGACCATTGAGCAGATTGTTGCCAGTGAAGCGTAAGAGATGTGAGTTCACGCCGGGACTGAAAACGGCCGGCGTGTCATGATGATTCGTTAAGTGGGATTTCAGGAGGATTAAATGGCGCTGCTGGAGATTTGTTGTTACAGCGTGGAGTGTGCCGTGACCGCGCAAAAACACGGAGCTGACCGCATCGAACTGTGCGCAGCCCCCAAAGAGGGCGGGCTGACGCCCTCGTACGGCGTGTTGACGTCTGCCCGTGAGGCCATCACCGTTCCCGTTCACCCGATTATTCGTCCTCGCGGCGGCGATTTTTGTTACACGCCGGGTGAGTTCGGCGCCATGCTTGACGATATCGCCCTCGTGCGCGATCTGGGGTTCCCCGGTCTGGTCATTGGTCTGCTTAATGAAGACGGTGAAATCGATCTGCCGCGTATGCGTCAGGTCATAGACGCCGCGAAAGGAATGGCCGTCACGTTTCATCGTGCGTTTGATATGTGTAAAAACCCCCTGCAAGCCTTTGATACGCTGGGCGAACTGGGCGTGGCGCGCATTCTGACATCCGGGCAGCAGGCGTCTGCTGAAAAAGGACTGCAATTAATTACGGAACTAAAAGCCCATTCCGGTGTTCCAATAATAATGGCGGGTGCGGGAGTCCGTGCCAGCAATCTGGAACGGTTTTTAAACGCCGGGGTTGAAGAGCTGCACAGCTCGGCAGGCAAATGGATGCCGTCGCCCATGCGTTATCGCAATACAGGATTGTCAATGTCGACGGATGCTGAAGCGGATGAGTACTCACGCTACGGTGTAGAGGGAGAGTCGGTTGCGGAAATGAAGTCGCTGATTGAGCGCCATCACGTGTAGCAACGTACCGATTTTTACCGCGCATCATGTCGCCCAATATGATGCTTGCTTGTACCAGGCCCCTGCAATTTCAACAGGGGCCTTTTTTTATTCGCCATTCGCCCCTCACCCCGACCCTCTCCCCAAAGGGGCGAGGGTGTAATCGTCCCCTCTCCCCTTTGGGGAGAGGGTTAGGGTGAGGGGATAAATACTACGGCTTCGTGGCAATCAGCACCGCACGCATCGGGGCCGGATAGCCTTCAATGGTTTTGCTGCGATCGGCCGGGTCGAGGAACTGCTCCAGCGATTCGGTGACCATCCAGTCGGTGCGGCGCTGTTCCTCGATGGAGGTCACGCTGACGTCGGCAATCCGTACATCCACAAATCCGCACTTCTCCAGCCAGTTCTTCAGCGCTAGCGCGGAAGGGATGAAGTAAACGTTGCGCATCTGCGCGTAGCGGTCACCCGGCACCAGAACGGTATTTTCGTCACCTTCCACCACCAGCGTTTCCAGCACCAGTTCACCGCCGCTGACCAGTTGATCCTTAAGCTGCCATAAATGCTCCAGCGGAGAGCGGCGATGGTAAAGCACGCCCATGGAGAACACGGTATCAAAGGCTTTCAGAGCCGGGAGCTGCTCAATGCCCAGCGGCAGCAGGTGCGCGCGCTGGTCGTTACCCAGCAGTTTACGCACCGCTTCAAACTGGCACAGGAAGAGCTGCATCGGGTCAATACCCACCGCCAGATGCGCCCCTGCGCCAATCATGCGCCACATGTGGTAACCGCTGCCGCAGCCGACGTCCAGAATGGTGCGCCCTGTCAGGTCGGAAAGATGCGGCAGAACGCGATCCCATTTCCAGTCAGAGCGCCATTCGGTATTGATGTTCACGCCGTAAAGGGAAAATGGCCCTTTACGCCACGGCATCAGGTTACGCATCAGCGTTTCGATGCGGTTGACCTGACCTGCCGGAAGCGGCTCTGCGCTCTCGGCAGTCACACTGTGCAGGAGATCCAGACGATGCGGGGTCAGCTCGGGCAGGTATTCCACCGCATTCGACCACTGTTTTAACAGGCCGTGCTGCTGGTCCCGCTGCCAGGCGGCAATTTGCGCAGGCAGCGTCTCCAGCCAGTGGGAGAGCGGGCTTTTGGCAATCAGCTGATAAAAGTTGCTGAACTCAATCATGCCGCATTCCCCGCTTTCAGCGCCACCAGAGAGCCAAAGTTGAAGCACTGGAACCACAGTTCACTGTGCTCAAAACCGGCCTGACGCAGGCGCGCTTTGTGGGTTTCCACGGAGTCCGTCAGCATCACGTTTTCGAGCATGCTGCGTTTCTGGCTGATCTCCAGCTCGCTGTAGCCGTTCGCACGCTTGAAATCGTGGTGCATATTGAACAGCAGCTCGCCAACCTCGGCATCTTCAAAGCTGAATTTCTCTGAGAGCACCAGCGCGCCGCCAGGATTCAGCCCCTTATAAATTTTGTCCAGCAGACGCTGGCGGTCTTCAGGCACCAGGAACTGCAGGGTGAAATTCAGCACCACCATCGACGCGTTATTGATCTCGATATCACGGATATCGCCTTCCACCACCTCCACCGGAACAGGGGCTTTGTACGCGTCAATATGGCGACGGCAGCGTTCCACCATGGCCGGGGAATTATCGACGGCGATGATCCGACAGCCTTCGTGGTGAACATTACGACGAACCGACAGCGTTGCCGCGCCGAGCGAGCAGCCCAGGTCATAGACCTGCGTGCCGGGTTGAACGAAGCGCTCAGCCAGCATGCCGATCATAGAGATAATATTTGAATAACCGGGAACAGAGCGCTGGATCATATCCGGGAAGACTTCAGCTACCCGTTCATCGAAGGTCCAGTCGCCCAGGCTGGCGATAGGCGCGGAAAAAAGCGTGTCGCGATCTGACATAACGTAAAAATCCGGGAAAAATAAAGTGGCGTATTGTGCGCTAATGGAGGGAGAAAACCAACTCCCACGGCATATACCACAGGTTAGCCAGCACCATCAGCAAAAGTGAACACCAGGTCGCACTCATGCCGGAACGACGCCAGCGGAACAGGCGATGGTGAAAGCCATAATAATGCATTAGCCGGCCAGCCATCAGCAGCAGGCCACAGATGTGTACCATCCAGGTTTCTGCGCCATTCATCTCCATAAAAAGCAACAGAATTAATCCCGCGGGGATATATTCAACCGCATTGCCGTGAATGCGGATAGCGCTTTGTAGCTCGGAAAATCCGCCGTCGCCGTAAGAGACGCGGTACTGCGTTCTGAGGCGCACAACATCAAATGAAAACTTAATCAGCAGTAATGCACCTAACACCGCATACAGCGCGCTGACCATACAAACTCCCTGTTTTTGGCAGATGGCACCTCCCTATGATAGGGGGTGATATCAGAAAAGAGAAGATTGTTGTGGAATGGAAGGGGCGCTTCCTACGGCCGGGACCGCAGCCTGCAAGGCCTGCCACAGAGCATCGACCAGTTCGGGTGCCTGGGCGATATCCGGCGTGTGCAAAAAGAGATACGGTGTGGTGGTCTGTTCCCACTTCGCTAATGTCTGCAGCCAGACGGCGAACATCGCCTGGTTTTGCTGCATATTATCGCTGCCGATAAACCTGACCATCGGGTTCTGCGCGGTCACAATGGCGTGAACCGGCACTTTCGGTTTTTTGCGCTGGGCATCCACAATCGCTTCACTGTGCGGGATGGCGCTGTGGACGGGGCGGCTGTCGAGGATCACCCGGTTAACGGAACGCTCAAGCAGGCCGCGATTGAGGGCTTTTTCCGCTTCGCCCTTCGCAAAGAATTGCGGGTGTCGGACTTCAACGCCGTAGGTGAAGTCACGAGGCAGGGCATCCAGGAACTGCCAGAGCGCAGGCAGATCGCGCGGGGCAAAGGTGGCGGGAAGCTGGAGCCAGTACTGACCAATGCGGTTCGCCAGCGGCGACATGCGCGTAAAAAATTCTTCGGTTAACTCTCCGCAGTTGCGCAGCGCGGCCTGGTGGGAAATGGTGGCCGGAAACTTGAAGCAGAAGCGGAAGTCATCCGTCGTTTGTTCCCGCCAGCGCGTAACAACCTCTGCTTTGGGGAGCGCATACAGGGTGGTGTTACCCTCGACACAGTTGAAGTGTCGGGCATACTCCTCAAGGCTGGTGATGCCAAGTCGCACCCATTTCGGGTGCGACCACTGGGGCAAACCCACATACATCATAGCGCGTGTAAAATCTCATCTGTGCTGCGCACGCGGCCAATGCGCGGGAAGATATGGGTCATGCTGCCCTGGTGCTGTTCCGCGGTGGCTGCGCTGCAGGCATCTTCGGCAATCACCAGATTAAAGCCCAGCTCCCATGCGTTACGGGCGGTAGATTCCACGCCGATGTTGGTGGAAATGCCGCACAGGATAATGGTGTCGATGCCGCGACGGCGCAGCTGTAGCTCGAGATCGGTGCCGTAAAATGCGCCCCACTGACGTTTAGTCACTTCAATGTCGCTGTCGCGTTTGCCGAGTGAGATCGGGTACGTCCACCAGTTTTCCGGCAGGGCACGCGCAGGAGCCTGTGCGTCAACGGGCTGTTTTAACGCTTCGGCGCAATCGGCTGACCAGCCGACACGGACCAGAACCACCGGGGCACCGCTGGCGCGACATTTTTCCGCCAGGCGAGCGGCGCGGCTTACCACGTCGTCCGCGCTGTGCGGGCCACCGGCAAAGGGCAGTATGCCTTCCTGTAAATCAATCACCACAAGCGCGGTTTTGCTGGCATCAAATGTTAACATCGTTACTCCCGTTAAATTAACCACTTCCAGACACCATACGACGCGATGGCCTGTTATCGGTCGGATAATTTTGTTAATTTTTGTGAGAATAGACAATAAGCGTGCAGCAAACGACCGTCTGGCCGTGGTTCGCTCTTATCGTCCGGCGGAATTTCCAGTATAATAGCCGCCTTTTTTCATCCAGTTGTGACATACAGAAAGCTGCGACATAGTAGCCTGCACACCAGGCGACATTTAGCCTGCGGCTAATTAAGGGATATCTCATGCGTACAGAATATTGCGGGCAGCTGCGTCAGTCCCACGTCGGACAGCAGGTAACCCTGTGTGGTTGGGTCAACCGTCGTCGTGATCTTGGTAGCCTTATCTTCATCGATATGCGCGACCGCGAAGGTATCGTTCAGGTGTTCTTCGATCCGGATCGTGCGGACGCGTTGAAGCTGGCTTCTGAGCTGCGTAATGAGTTCTGCATTCAGGTCACCGGCACCGTGCGTGCGCGTGACGAGAAAAACGTCAATTCGGACATGGCGACCGGTGCCATTGAAGTGCTGGCGTCCGATCTGACGATCATCAACCGTGCTGAAGCGCTGCCGCTGGACTCCAACCACGTCAACACTGAAGAAGCGCGTCTGAAATACCGCTACCTGGATCTGCGTCGCCCGGAAATGGCTCAGCGCCTGAAAACGCGTGCGAAAATCACCAGCCTGGTGCGCCGTTTTATGGATGACCACGGTTTCCTCGACATCGAAACCCCGATGCTGACCAAAGCCACGCCGGAAGGCGCGCGCGATTACCTGGTGCCATCCCGCGTTCATAAAGGCAAATTCTACGCGCTGCCACAGTCTCCACAGCTGTTCAAACAGCTGCTGATGATGTCCGGCTTCGATCGCTATTATCAGATCGTGAAATGCTTCCGTGACGAAGACCTGCGTGCTGACCGCCAGCCAGAATTTACCCAGATCGATGTTGAAACCTCCTTCATGACCGCCGAACAGGTGCGTGAAGTAATGGAAGCCCTGGTGCGTAGCCTGTGGAACGACGTGAAAGGCGTTGAGCTGGGCGACTTCCCGATCATGACTTTCGCCGAAGCCGAGCGTCGCTACGGCTCTGATAAACCGGACCTGCGTAACCCGATGGAGCTGGTGGACGTGGCGGACCTGGTGAAATCCGTGGAGTTTGCGGTCTTTGCCGGCCCGGCTAACGACGCCAAAGGCCGTGTCGCTGCGCTGCGCGTACCGGGCGGTGCGGCACTGAGCCGTAAGCAGATTGACGACTACGGCAACTTCATCAAGATCTACGGCGCGAAAGGTCTGGCTTATATTAAAGTCACCGAGCGCGCGAAAGGTCTGGAAGGGATCACCAGCCCGGTCGCGAAATTCCTGAACGCGGAGATCGTGGAAGCGATCCTTGAGCGCACCGGCGCGCAGGACGGCGATATGATCTTCTTCGGCGCAGATAACAAGAAAATCGTTGCGGATGCGATGGGCGCGCTGCGTCTGAAGCTGGGTAAAGATCTGAACCTGACCGACGAGTCCAAATGGGCGCCGCTGTGGGTGATTGACTTCCCAATGTTCGAAGATGACGGCGAAGGCGGTCTGACCGCGATGCACCATCCGTTCACCTCGCCGAAAGACATGACGGCTGCAGAGCTGAAAGCGGCACCGGAAGATGCGGTCGCCAACGCCTACGATATGGTCATCAACGGCTACGAAGTGGGCGGCGGTTCCGTGCGTATTCACAGCGGTGAAATGCAGCAGACCGTGTTCGGTATCCTGGGCATCAACGAGCAGGAGCAGCGCGAGAAATTCGGCTTCCTGCTGGACGCGCTGAAATACGGTACGCCTCCGCATGCAGGTCTGGCCTTCGGTCTTGACCGTCTGACCATGCTGCTGACCGGCACCGATAACATCCGTGATGTTATTGCCTTCCCGAAAACCACCGCAGCAGCGTGTCTGATGACCGAAGCGCCAAGCTTTGCCAACCCGGCCGCGCTGGCTGAGCTGGGCATTGACGTGGTGAAGAAGGAAGAGAAAAACTGATATGACATATAAGCTTCCCGTTTCGGTCCTGGTGGTCATCTATGCAGAAGACACGAAGCGGGTGCTGATGTTGCAGCGGCGCGATGACCCTGATTTCTGGCAGTCGGTTACCGGCAGTCTGGAAGAGGGGGAAACCGCGTTGCAGGCCGCCGCGCGCGAAGTAAAGGAAGAGGTCGCCATTGATGTTGCCCGCGAGCAACTGACCCTGAAGGACTGTCAGCGTACGGTGGAGTTTGAAATTTTTAGCCATTTACGTCATCGCTACGCGCCGGGTACCGAGCGCAATACGGAGTCGTGGTTCTGTCTCGCGCTTCCCCATGAGAGGGAGATCGTGTTTACCGAACACCTGACCTACCGCTGGGTGAATGCGGCGGATGCCGCCGCACTGACCAAGTCGTGGAGCAACCGGCAGGCGATTGAAGAATTTGTAATTAACGCAGCCTGAGAAGGCGCGATTTTTGGAGAACTTTTTATGGCAGGTCATAGTAAGTGGGCCAACACCAAACACCGCAAAGCGGCACAGGATGCCAAGCGCGGTAAGATCTTTACTAAAATTATTCGCGAGCTGGTGACTGCAGCGCGTCTGGGCGGCGGCGATCCGGCTTCTAACCCGCGTCTGCGCGCAGCGGTGGATAAGGCGCTGTCTAACAACATGACGCGTGACACCCTGAACCGTGCTATCGCACGTGGCGTGGGCGGTGATGAAGACGCGAACATGGAAACCATCATTTATGAAGGTTACGGCCCTGGCGGTACCGCGGTGATGGTTGAATGTCTGTCTGACAACCGTAACCGTACCGTTGCAGAAGTGCGTCATGCTTTCAGCAAATGCGGTGGTAACCTGGGGACTGACGGTTCCGTGGCCTACCTGTTCAGCAAAAAAGGCGTCATCTCCTTCGAGAAAGGCGACGAAGATGTGATCATGGAAGCGGCGCTGGAAGCCGGCGCGGAAGACGTCGTGACCTACGATGATGGCGCAATCGATGTTTACACCGCGTGGGAAGAGATGGGTGCCGTGCGTGATGCGCTGGAAGCGGCGGGTCTGAAAGCGGACAACGCGGAAGTCTCCATGATCCCTTCCACCAAAGCAGACATGGATGCGGAAACCGCGCCGAAACTGCTGCGTCTGATCGACATGCTGGAAGACTGCGACGACGTGCAGGAAGTGTATCACAACGGTGAAATCTCTGATGAGGTTGCAGCGACTCTCTGATGAGAGCGTGTAAATCCGTTACAGGAGACGCGTGATGTCGATTATCCTCGGGATTGACCCTGGCTCACGCGTCACCGGTTATGGCGTCATCCGTCAGGTTGGACGCCAGCTAACCTACCTTGGCAGCGGGTGTATTCGCACCAAAGTGGACGATCTGCCGTCACGCCTGAAGCTTATCTATGCAGGCGTAACGGAGATCATCACCCAGTTTCAGCCAGATTATTTCGCCATCGAGCAGGTCTTTATGGCGAAAAACGCCGATTCGGCGTTAAAGCTCGGTCAGGCGCGGGGGGTGGCCATTGTGGCGGCGGTGAACCAGGATTTGCCGGTATTCGAATACGCGGCAAGACAGGTCAAGCAGACGGTGGTGGGGATTGGTAGCGCGGAGAAAAGCCAGGTACAGCACATGGTGCGGACCTTGCTGAAGCTTCCCGCGAACCCGCAGGCCGATGCCGCGGATGCGCTGGCTATCGCGATTACCCACTGCCACGTCAGCCAGAACGCGATGCAAATGAGCGAGTCGCGGCTCAATCTGGCGCGAGGCAGGTTACGATAATGACAAATCAGGCTGGATGTTTATCCAGCCTTTTTTTATTATGTCGGCAGTTAATTTCTTCCAGAACGCAGGAGCGTCACGTGATAGGCAGACTCAGAGGCATCATCATTGAAAAACAACCCCCGTTAGTGCTGCTGGAAGTGGGTGGCGTGGGCTATGAAGTCCATATGCCGATGACCTGTTTCTACGAGCTGCCGGACGCGGGCAAAGAGGCGATTGTCTTTACCCAGTTTGTGGTGCGTGAAGATGCGCAACTGCTGTACGGTTTCAATAACAAACAGGAGCGTACCCTGTTCCGCGAGTTGATTAAAACCAATGGGGTGGGGCCGAAACTGGCGCTGGCAATTCTATCCGGCATGTCAGCCCAGCAGTTTGTGAATGCCGTTGAGCGTGAAGATCCTGCGGCGCTGATTAAACTTCCTGGCATCGGCAAAAAAACCGCCGAGCGCCTGATTGTCGAGATGAAAGACCGCTTTAAAGGACTGCATGGCGATCTCTTCACCCCGGCGGCCGATCTGGTACTGACGTCTCCTGGCGCGCCAGCGACGGATGATGACGCCGAGCAGGAAGCGGTTGCTGCGCTGGTGGCGCTGGGCTATAAACCTCAGGAGGCCAGCCGTATGGTGAGCAAAATTGCCAAACCGGATGCCAGCAGTGAAACCCTGATTCGTGAAGCGCTGCGCGCTGCATTGTGAGGTAAAGGATGATTGAAGCAGATCGCCTGGTATCGGCAGGCACCCTTCAGGCAGAAGATGTGGTGGATCGCGCGATCCGCCCGAAACTGCTTGATGAGTATATCGGCCAGCCGCAGGTCCGTTCCCAGATGGAAATTTTCATCCAGGCGGCAAAACTGCGCGGCGATGCGCTCGATCACCTGCTGATCTTTGGTCCTCCGGGGTTGGGGAAAACCACGCTGGCGAATATCGTCGCCAATGAGATGGGCGTCAATCTGCGCACCACCTCCGGCCCGGTGCTGGAGAAGGCGGGCGATCTGGCGGCGATGCTGACCAACCTCGAACCGCATGATGTACTGTTTATTGATGAGATCCACCGCCTGTCACCGGTGGTGGAAGAGGTGCTCTATCCGGCGATGGAAGATTACCAGCTGGATATCATGATCGGTGAAGGGCCGGCTGCGCGCTCCATCAAAATCGACCTCCCGCCGTTTACCCTGATTGGTGCCACCACCCGTGCCGGGTCGTTAACCTCTCCACTGCGTGACCGCTTTGGTATCGTGCAGCGCCTGGAGTTTTATCAGGTGCCGGACCTGCAGCATATTGTGGGACGCAGCGCGCGCTACATGGGGCTGGATATGAGCGAAGAAGGGGCGTTTGAAGTGGCGAAGCGCTCCCGCGGCACGCCGCGTATCGCTAATCGTCTGCTGCGCCGCGTGCGCGACTTTGCTGAAGTAAAGCATGATGGCACGATTTCAGCCGAGATTGCCGCGCAGGCGCTGGATATGCTGAACGTTGATGCTGAAGGTTTTGACTATATGGACCGCAAGCTGCTGCTGGCGGTGCTGGACAAGTTCTTTGGCGGTCCGGTCGGGCTGGATAACCTGGCGGCGGCGATCGGTGAAGAGCGCGAAACGATCGAAGATGTGCTTGAGCCGTATCTCATCCAGCAGGGGTTCCTGCAGCGCACCCCGCGTGGACGTATGGCGACGGTGCGGGCGTGGAATCATTTCGGCATTACGCCGCCGGCAATGCCCTGAGTGGGTAAGGGTTTTGTAGCCCCGGTAAGCGAAGCGCCACCGGGGACATGCTGACTACTGCGCGTTTTTTTTCATCATACTGAAAATAAACAACACCGCCGCGCTCAGCACCACGGACGGCCCCGCAGGCGTGTCATAGAATGCGGAGAAGGTTAATCCCCCCGTCACGGCAATCATGCCGGCGATAACCGCCACGCCGGCCATCTGTTCCGGCGTACGCGCAAAACGACGCGCCGTGGCGGCCGGAATAATCAGCAGTGAGGTGATAATCAGCGCACCAACGAACTTCATCGCCACGCCTATGGTTAACGCTGTCACCAGCATCAGCAGCAGTTTTACACGCTGCAGCTTCACGCCGTCGACAAACGCCAGATCGGGGCTGACGGTCATCGCCAGCAGATTACGCCACTGCCAGAGCAAAATCCCCAGGACCACGATCACGCCAATGGCGATAGCGATCAGATCCTCCGGCGTCACGGCCAGCAGGTCGCCGAACAGGTAGGCCATCAGATCGACACGAATATTCGACATCAGACTGACCACCACCAGACCCAGGGACAGGGCGCTGTGCGCCATGATGCCCAGCAGCGTGTCGATGGCAAGGTGAGGACGTTTTTCCAGCCAGACCAGACCGGCCGCGAGCAGCAGCGTGACGACAATCACCGCATAGAAGGGATTTACATCCAGCAGCAGGCCAAAGGCAACGCCCAACAGAGATGCATGCGCCAGGGTATCACCGAAATAGGACATTCTGCGCCACACCACAAACGAGCCCAGCGGCCCCGCGGCGCAGGCAAGCATAATCCCGGCCAGCCAGCCGGGCAGTAATAATTCAATCATGAGTGTCCATTTCCCCGACGCAGAACGATTCGTCCCTGTAAATCATGGCGATGATTATGATGATGGCGATAAATGCCCAGCTGTTCAGCGCCGCGAGGGCCGAACATGGAGATAAATTCCGGATGCATTGACACCACTTCAGGCGTGCCGGAACAGCAGATATGATGGTTGAGGCACAGCACTTCATCGGTTTTCGCCATCACCAGATGTAAATCGTGGGAGACCATCAGCACCGCGCAGTTCAGTTCCCGCCGCAGCTGGTCGATGAGGTCGTACAGCGCGACCTGGCCGTTAACATCCACCCCCTGGGTGGGCTCATCCAGAACCAGCAGCTGTGGGCTGCTCAACAGCGCGCGGGCAAGTAAAACACGTTGCGTTTCGCCGCCGGAGAGTTTTTGCAGCGGCGCATCGATAAGATGACCCGCCTGCACGCGTTTCAGTGCCGGGAGAATATCCGCTTTCCGCGTGCCGGGACGCAAACGCAGGAAACGGCTGACCGTCAGGGGCAGCGTGGCATCGAGGTGAAGTTTTTGCGGCACATAGCCGATTCGCAATTTTTCCTCGCGCGCGATCACGCCTTCATCGGGGACGACCAGACCCAGCACCACGCGCACCAGGGTCGATTTACCTGCGCCATTGGGGCCGAGCAGCGTTAGAATTTTACCGGGCTTCAGATCCAGCGACACGTCAGAGAGGACGCGGCGCTGACCAAATGAGACCGAAATATTTTCAAGAGAAACCAATGTCGTCATGTCATTTTAAGCTTGAAGAAGTCAACGAATGTTATAATATCACATTTCACGCATTCACTACGATGATTAGTCGCATTATGTTACATAAAAATACGCTTCTTTTCGCAGCATTATCCGCTGCCCTTTGGGGTACAACCGCACAAGATGTTAACGCTGCCGTTGTCGCTTCGCTTAAACCGCTCGGGTTCATCGCGTCGGCCATTGCTGATGGGGTGACACAGACTGAGGTTTTGCTCCCGGATGGGGCATCTGAGCATGACTATTCCCTGCGCCCTTCGGATGTAAAACGCTTACAAAACGCAGACTTAGTGGTCTGGATTGGACCAGAAATGGAAGCGTTTATGCAGAAGTCGGCAAAACAGATCGCGGGCGAAAAACAGGTCGCGATTGCCGCACTCCCCGGAGTGAAACCGCTGCTCATGAAAGGCGCGGATGACGACGGTGACGAACATGACCATCATCATGCTGACAGTGAAAAAGGTGATGAGGATCACCATCACGGCGAGTACAACATGCATCTTTGGCTTTCCCCAGAGATAGCGCGGCTTTCGGCGGTTGCAATCCATGACAAATTAGTGGAACTTATGCCGCAAAGTCGAGCCAAACTTGACGCCAACCTGAAGGATTTTGAGGCACAATTAGCCGCAACCGATAAGCAGGTAGGTAATGAGCTCGCACCGCTGAAAGGAAAAGGGTATTTCGTTTTTCATGACGCCTACGGCTATTACGAGAAACACTACGGCCTGACCCCGCTGGGTCATTTCACCGTCAACCCTGAAATTCAGCCTGGTGCGCAGCGTTTACATGAAATCAGAACACAGCTGGTTGAGCAAAAAGCAACATGCGTTTTTGCTGAGCCACAGTTCAGGCCAGCGGTCGTAGAAGCCGTGGCCAGGGGGACATCCGTGCGCATGGGGACCCTTGACCCGCTAGGAACGAATATCCAGTTGAGCAAAGCGAGCTATTCGCAGTTCCTCAGCCAACTGGCGAACCAGTATGCGAGCTGCCTGAAAGGAGATTAACGAGGAAGTGAATACGTGCAACAGATAGCCCGCTCTGTCGCTCTGGCATTTAACAATCTGCCCCGACCCCACCGCGTTATGCTGGGGTCGCTTACAGTTCTCACCTTAGCGGTCGCCGTCTGGCGGCCCTATGTTTACCACCCGAGTTCTGCCCCTATCATCAAAACCATAGAGCTTGAGAAGAGCGAAATCCGTTCTTTGCTGCCTGAAGCCAGTGAACCGATTGACCAGGCGGCCCAGGAAGATGAAGCCATCCCGCAGGATGAGCTGGACGATAAAACCGAAAACGAAGCGGGTATCCACGAATACGTTGTTTCAACCGGGGACACGCTCAGCAGCGTGCTGAACCAGTACGGCATCGACATGGGCAATATCAGCCAGCTGGCGGCTGCTGATAAAGATCTTCGCAACCTGAAAATCGGGCAACAGCTCTCCTGGACATTAACCGCGGACGGGGATTTGCAACGCCTGACCTGGGAAATGTCCCGCCGTGAAACCCGCACCTACGATCGCACTGCAAACGGTTTCAAGATGACCAGCGAAATGCAGAAAGGCGACTGGGTTAACAGCGTACTGAAAGGTACCGTGGGCGCGAGCTTTGTCTCCAGCGCGCGCGATGCAGGATTGACCAGCGCTGAAATCAGTTCGGTGATTAAAGCCATGCAGTGGCAGATGGATTTCCGCAAACTGAAGAAGGGCGATGAGTTTTCCGTCCTGATGTCCCGCGAAATGCTGGATGGCAAGCGCGAACAAAGCCAGCTGCTGGGGGTACGTCTGCGCTCCGAGGGCAAAGATTACTACGCGATCCGTGCCGAAGATGGTAAGTTCTATGACCGCACCGGTACGGGACTTGCGAAAGGTTTCCTGCGCTTCCCGACAGCCAAACAGTTCCGCGTCTCCTCTAACTTTAACCCGCGTCGCCTGAACCCGGTCACCGGACGCGTCGCGCCGCACCGTGGCGTTGACTTCGCTATGCCGCAGGGCACGCCGGTACTGGCGGTAGGGGATGGTGAAGTGGTGGTCGCTAAACGTAGCGGTGCAGCCGGTTATTATGTCGCGGTGCGTCATGGCCGTACATATACCACTCGCTATATGCACCTGCGTAAGCTGCTGGTCAAACCGGGCCAGAAAGTGAAGCGTGGCGACCGTATCGCCATCTCCGGCAATACCGGACGTTCCACCGGCCCGCACCTGCACTATGAAGTGTGGATCAACCAGCAAGCGGTGAACCCGCTGACGGCGAAACTGCCGCGCACCGAAGGCCTGACGGGTAAAGATCGTACTGATTACCTGGCGCAGGTAAAAGAGGTGGTGCCGCAGCTGAGCTTAAACTAAGCTCCCTGTTTTTGTTAAAAAAGCCGGCGTCAGTATGCGCCGGCTTTTTCTTTTGTGCGTGGGTGACTGCCTCGCTACACTATCTGCATTAAATTTTGCGTCATCAGACCCTGGATCCAGCATGGAAACCCAAAAAAACAATATTGAATACATTCCTGAGTTTGAAAAATCCTTTCGTCATCCGCGCAACTGGGGCGCCTGGCTTGGCGTTTACGCCTTTGCGGGCATCGCGATGCTGCCGGCCTCCGTTCGCGATCCTGTGCTGGGCAAAATAGGCCGACTGGCCGGACGCTTAGGCAAAAGCGCCCGTCGCCGCGCGCAAATTAACCTTTATTACTGCTTCCCGGAAAAGAGCGACGCCGAGCGCGAGGCCATTATTGACGCGATGTATACCACCGCCCCGCAGGCAATGGCGATGATGGCAGAGCTGGCGCTGAAAGGGCCGGAGAAAGTCATGGAGCGCGTTGACTGGAAAGGGCTGGAGATTATCGATGAGATGCGACGCAACGAGGAGAAAGTCATCTTTCTCGTTCCGCACGGCTGGGGCGTGGATATTCCTGCCATGCTGATGGCCTCTCAGGGTCAGAAGATGGCGGCAATGTTCCACAACCAGGGCAACAAGATCTTCGATTACGTCTGGAATACCGTACGTCGTCGTTTTGGTGGCCGCCTGCATGCACGAAACGACGGTATTAAACCGTTTATTCAGTCTGTGCGTCAGGGATACTGGGGCTACTATTTGCCGGATCAGGACCACGGCCCGGAGCACAGTGAGTTTGTGGATTTCTTCGGAACCTATAAGGCGACCCTGCCCGCGATTGGCCGCCTGATGAAAGTGTGCCGCGCCCGCGTGATCCCGCTTTTCCCGACCTACGATGGCAACACCCATCGCCTGAGCATTGAGGTGCGTCCGCCGATGGACGATCTACTCACCGCGGACGATCGCACCATCGCCCGTCGCATGAATGAAGAGGTGGAGATTCTGGTGGGACCGCATGCTGAGCAGTACACGTGGATCCTGAAGTTGCTCAAAACGCGTAAGCCGGGTGAAAAAGAGCCGTATAAACGCAAAGAGCTGTATCCAACGAAATAAAAAACACCCCTCACCCTGTCCCTCTCCCCACAGGGGAGAGGGGATCGCACATTTCCGTTATTATTCGACTGTGAGTACGCGCGTGGTGTTGGTTGAGCCGATAGTGCTCATCACATCACCCTGGGTCACGATAACGATATCACCTGAGACCAGATAGCCTTTGTCGCGCAGCAGGTTTACGGCATCGTGCGCCGCGGCCACGCCGTCATTGGTGCTGTCGAAGTGTACCGGCGTCACACCGCGGTACAGCGCCGTCAGGTTCAGCGTACGTTCGTGACGAGACATGGCGAAGATCGGCAGACCGGAGCTGATACGCGAGGTCATCAGCGCGGTACGGCCGGATTCGGTCATGGTGATGATCGCCGTTACGCCTTTAAGGTGGTTCGCGGCATACATGGCGGACATGGCAATCGCTTCTTCCACGTTGTCGAACTGCACGTCCAGACGGTGTTTAGAGACGTTGATGCTCGGGATCTTTTCAGCGCCCAGGCAGACGCGCGCCATGGCGGCCACGGTCTCTGCAGGGTACTGACCCGCAGCGGTTTCCGCTGAGAGCATCACCGCATCGGTACCGTCCAGCACGGCGTTGGCCACGTCCATGACTTCCGCACGGGTTGGCATCGGATTGGTGATCATGGATTCCATCATCTGAGTGGCGGTGATCACCGCGCGGTTCAGCTGACGTGCGCGACGGATCAGCGCTTTCTGGATCCCGACCAGCTCAGGGTCACCGATTTCCACACCCAGGTCGCCACGCGCAACCATCACCACGTCAGACGCGAGGATCACGTCGTCCATGGCATCCTGATCGCAAACGGCTTCCGCACGCTCAACTTTCGCAACGATTTTGGCATCACAACCTGCATCACGTGCCAGACGACGCGCATAGTTCAGGTCTTCGCCGCAGCGCGGGAAGGAGACCGCCAGGTAGTCAACGCCAATCAGCGCCGCGGTCACGATGTCCGCTTTGTCTTTGTCGGTCAGCGCTTCCGCAGAGAGACCACCGCCCAGTTTGTTGATGCCCTTATTGTTGGAGAGCGGGCCGCCGACGGTGACTTCGGTGAACACCTTCATGCCCTGAACTTCCAGCACCTTCAGCTGTACGCGACCGTCGTCGAGCAGCAGGATATCGCCCGGTACCACGTCCGCTGGCAGGCCTTTATAGTCGATACCGACTTTCTCTTTATCGCCTTCGCCTTTGCCCAGGTTGGCATCAAGCAGGAACTTATCACCAATATTGAGGAAAACTTTCCCCTCTTTAAAGGTTGAAACACGAATCTTAGGACCCTGCAAATCGCCAAGGATAGCGACGTGGCGGCCCAGTTTTGCTGCGATTTCACGCACTTTATCGGCACGTAATTTATGGTCTTCTGGCGTACCGTGAGAGAAGTTCATACGCACCACGTTGGCGCCAGCGGCGATAATTTTCTCGAGATTATTATCACGATCGGTGGCCGGGCCTAAGGTGGTTACGATCTTGGTTCTGCGAAGCCTTCTGGACATGTAATACTCCGTTGACTGAAACAACTTTGGTGTTGCGTGAACATTGAATCGGCCTTCATCTGCCGCAAGGCAGCAGCGAGTGGACCGAATGCCGTAAATCGTTACATCGTAATTATTCGTTACGTCTTCGTTATCAACTATCGAACATCGCTCTTTATAAGCAATTCTTTATCAAAACGCGATTCCTTAAGCGCTTCCTTGACCCGCTTCAAGTTATCCCGGAATTTTGCCCCCCGACGTAAGGTAAAACCGGTCGCCAGCACGTCGATCACCGTGAGCTGCGCCAGGCGGGAGACCATCGGCATATAAATATCGGTGTCTTCCGGTACGTCGAGCGTGATCGCCAGCGTCGCCTCACGGGCCAGCGGCGTGCCCGCCGTGGTAAGCGCGATAACCATGGCATCGTTTTCACGGGCCAGCTGCGCCAGCTCGACCTGACTCTTGGTGCGGCCGGTATGCGAAATCAGTACCACGACGTCATCTTCACTGCAATTCATACAGCTCATGCGTTGCAGCACAATGTCATCGGAATAAATCACCGGGACGTTAAAGCGGAAAAATTTGTTCATGGCGTCATGCGCTACGGCCGCCGACGACCCGAGACCAAAGAACGCAATCCGCTTGGCCTGGGTAAGGAGATCCACCGCGCGATTCACGGCGCTCATATCCAGAGACTGGCGGACGTGGTCAAGCGAGGCCATGGCTGATTCAAATATTTTCGCGGTATAGGCATCAACACTGTCGTCTTCATCCACATTGCGATTAACATAGGGGGTGCCATTAGCCAGACTTTGTGCCAGATGCAGTTTAAAATCAGGGAAGCCGCGTGTTTCCAGGCTGCGGCAAAAGCGATTGACCGTCGGTTCGCTCACACCCGCTTCCTGTGCCAGAGCGGCGATGCTTGAATGGATCGCCTGCGCGGGAGAGGCCAGAATGACCTCGGCCACTTTACGCTCGGATTTGCTAAGGTGTTCCAGTTGAAACTGGATTTTTTCCAGCATGTTCATGTTAACAGGACGCTCATGGGTGTAAACGATTTCATAAATTGATGAAATCGTAATTCGATTTAGCCGATATTACCCCTGTGACTTCCAGAAAGGGTAACAATCGACAAGATAATGTTGTTGTTTTTTTTCATAACTTGATCGGTGTCGGGTTTTGCTGCGGCCCTGTTGCGCAAAGAATCGACGGTTGTTGCGTCATTACGCCATCGTAATCGTCTGAAGGGTAAAAAATCGCGGTATCGCACGCGACGATAAGCGCTAATGGTTTCGGGAATGACGTAAAAGCAGTACAGTGCATTGTAATAAAATTACAACGATACCTGGCGGAAGTACCAGGTGATCCAACTGAGGAGAATGACATGGCGGTAACGCAAACAGCCCAGGCATGTGACCTGGTCATTTTCGGCGCGAAAGGCGATCTTGCACGCCGAAAATTGCTGCCTTCCCTGTATCAACTGGAGAAAGCGGGCCAAATTCATCCGGATACCCGTATCCTGGGTGTTGGGCGCGCCGACTGGGACAAGGACGCTTACACCAAAGTTGTCCGCGAGGCGCTCGAAACTTTCATGAAAGAAAAAATTGATGAAAGTTTGTGGGATACCCTGAGTGGCCGTCTCGATTTCTGCAATCTGGACGTGAATGACGTCAGCGCGTTTAGCCGTTTAGGCGCGATGCTGGATCAGAAAAACCGTGTCACCATTAACTATTTCGCCATGCCGCCAAGCACCTTCGGCGCCATTTGCAAAGGGCTGGGCGAAGCCAAACTGAACGCCAAGCCGGCTCGCGTCGTGATGGAAAAACCGTTGGGTACGTCGCTGGCCACCTCGCGTGAAATCAACGACCAGGTGGGCGAGTTCTTTGAAGAGTGCCAGGTTTACCGTATTGACCACTACCTCGGTAAAGAGACGGTTCTGAACCTGCTGGCGCTGCGTTTCGCTAACTCCCTGTTTGTGAATAACTGGGACAACCGCACCATCGACCACGTGGAAATCACCGTGGCGGAAGAGGTGGGCATTGAAGGCCGCTGGGGTTACTTTGACCAGGCCGGCCAGATGCGCGACATGATCCAGAACCACCTGCTGCAAATCCTGTGCATGATTGCCATGTCGCCACCGTCCGATCTGACGGCGGACAGCATCCGTGACGCGAAAGTGAAAGTGCTGAAGTCACTGCGCCGCATCGACCGTTCCAACGTGCGTGAGAAGACCGTGCGTGGTCAGTACACTGCCGGGTTTGCGCAAGGCAAAAAAGTGCCGGGCTACCTGGAAGAAGAGGGCGCGAACAAGTCCAGCAACACCGAGACGTTTGTGGCGATCCGCGTGGACATCGACGACTGGCGCTGGGCGGGGGTACCGTTCTACCTGCGCACCGGTAAACGTCTGCCAGCCAAGTGCTCCGAAGTGGTGGTCTACTTTAAAAACCCGGAACTGAACCTGTTCAAAGAGTCCTGGCAGGAGCTGCCGCAGAACAAGCTGACCATTCGTCTGCAGCCGGACGAAGGGGTTGATATCCAGATCCTGAACAAAGTGCCGGGCCTGGATCATAAACACAACCTGCAGACCACCAAGCTGGACCTGAGCTACTCCGAAACCTTCAACCAGACGCACCTGGCGGATGCTTACGAGCGTCTGCTGCTGGAAACCATGCGCGGTATCCAGGCGCTGTTCGTGCGTCGCGATGAAGTGGAAGAGGCATGGAAATGGGTCGACTCCATTACCGAAGCCTGGGCTGCCGATCAGGATGCGCCAAAACCGTATCAGGCAGGCACCTGGGGACCTGTTGCGTCGGTGGCGATGATCACCCGCGATGGTCGCTCCTGGAACGAGTTTGAGTAAGATAATCCGCTAGCCCGAAAGTGTTATTTTACCGGTAACATGATCTAACACAGCTCGTGGCATAATTTTTGACTTTTAAGCTCCGTGTGGATTCACCCGCGGAGCTTTTTTTATTACACTGCCGGAAGTGATTTTGCCCCTGAGCTCCGGACAGCAAGCGTTTCAGCGTTGTTAACAACTGCCAGCGACTTTGTAAACTCCCGAGCCCGGACAGATAAATGAGAGGAGCTTTTATGAATCCGACATTGTTACGCGTAACACAACGCATTATCGAGCGCTCGAAAGAGACCCGTTCGGCCTACCTCGCCCGGATTGAACAGGCAAAGAGCAACACCGTCCACCGCTCGCAGTTGGCCTGCGGTAACCTGGCACACGGCTTCGCCGCCTGCCAGCCTGAAGATAAAGCGTCGCTGAAAAGCATGTTGCGTAACAATATCGCCATCATCACCTCCTATAACGACATGCTTTCCGCGCACCAGCCTTATGAGGTCTATCCCGACATCATCCGTAAAGCGCTGCACAGCGTGAATGCCGTTGGTCAGGTAGCGGGCGGGGTGCCTGCCATGTGCGATGGCGTGACGCAGGGGCAGGACGGTATGGAGCTGTCGCTGCTGAGCCGTGAAGTGATTGCGATGTCTGCGGCGGTGGGGCTGTCACACAATATGTTTGACGGCGCGCTGTATCTCGGCGTATGCGACAAGATTGTTCCGGGTCTGGTCATGGCTGCGCTGTCGTTTGGTCATCTGCCAGCGATCTTTGTGCCATCCGGCCCGATGGCAAGCGGTCTGCCAAACAAAGAAAAAGTCCGTATCCGCCAGCTGTATGCCGAAGGTAAAGCCGATCGCCAGGCGCTGCTGGAGGCGGAAGCCGCGTCTTACCATGCGCCGGGCACCTGTACGTTCTACGGTACCGCGAACACGAACCAGATGGTGGTGGAGTTTATGGGGATGCAGCTTCCGGGCTCGTCCTTTATCCAGCCGGATGCCCCGTTGCGCAAAGCGCTGACCGAGGCTGCGGCCCGTCAGGTCACGCGTCTGACCGGAAACGGCAACGAATGGATGCCGATGGGCAAAATGGTTGATGAAAAAGTCATCGTTAACGGTATCGTCGCGCTGCTGGCAACGGGGGGGTCAACTAACCACACCATGCACCTGGTGGCCATGGCGCGTGCGGCGGGTATTCTGATTAACTGGGATGACTTCTCCGAGATCTCATCCGTGGTGCCGCTGATGGCGCGCCTGTACCCGAACGGTCCGGCGGACATTAACCACTTCCAGGCCGCAGGCGGCGTACCGCTGCTGATGCGCGAGCTGCTGAAGGGCGGTCTGCTGCATGAAGATGTGAACACCGTGGCGGGCTTCGGCCTGAAGCGCTACACCCAGGAGCCGTGGCTGAACAACGGCGAGCTGGACTGGCGTGATGGCGCGAGCGCCTCCCTTGACCCACAGGTGATTGCCACCATCGACAAACCGTTCTCTCCTCACGGTGGCACCAAAGTGCTGAGCGGTAACCTTGGGCGCGCGGTGATGAAAACCTCTGCCGTACCGGAAGAGAATCAGGTTATCGAAGCGCCGGCGGTGGTGTTCGAAAGCCAGCATGACGTATTACCTGCCTTTGACGCCGGGCTTCTCGACAAAGATTGCGTGGTGGTGGTGCGTCATCAGGGGCCGAAAGCCAACGGGATGCCAGAATTACATAAACTTATGCCACCACTTGGTGTATTATTGGACCGCCGTTTCAAAATTGCACTGGTGACCGATGGACGCCTCTCAGGCGCATCCGGTAAAGTGCCTTCCGCCATCCACGTGACGCCGGAAGCTTATGACGGCGGGTTGCTGGCGAAAGTGCGTGACGGCGACATGATCCGCGTAAACGGACAGACAGGCGAGTTAACCCTGCTGGTCGATGACGCAGAGCTGGCGGCACGTAACCCCCATATTCCTGACCTGAGCGCCTCGCGCGTGGGGACAGGGCGCGAAATGTTTGGTGCGCTGCGTGAGAAACTCTCCGGTGCTGAGCAGGGCGCAACCTGTATTACGTTTTAAGACGACTTGATTTTAACGATCTGGCGAGAGAAGACTCTGATGAAAAACTGGAAAACAAGTGCAGAAGCAATCCTGACCACTGGCCCTGTCGTGCCGGTTATCGTGGTAAACAAGCTGGAGCACGCGGTACCGATGGCGAAAGCGCTGGTTGCGGGCGGCGTTCGCGTTCTGGAAGTGACCCTGCGTACCGCCTGCGCGATGGATGCCATTCGCGCTATCGCTAAAGAAGTACCGGACGCCATCATTGGTGCGGGTACCGTGACGAACGCAAAACAGCTGGCTGAAGTGACCGAAGCGGGTGCACAGTTCGCCATCAGCCCGGGTCTGACCGAGTCGCTGCTGAAAGCCGCCACCGAAGGCACGATTCCCCTGATCCCGGGTATCAGCACCGTATCTGAACTGATGCTGGGCATGGACTACGGTCTGAAAGAGTTCAAATTCTTCCCGGCAGAAGCCAACGGCGGCACCAAAGCGCTGCAGGCCATTGCGGGCCCATTCTCCCAGGTGCGTTTCTGCCCGACGGGCGGTATCTCTCCGGCCAACTACCGTGACTACCTGGCGCTGAAAAGCGTGCTGTGCATCGGTGGCTCATGGCTGGTGCCGGCGGATGCACTGGAAGCTGGCGACTGGGACCGCATTACCCGACTGGCTCGTGAAGCGGTTGAAGGCGCGAAGCAGTAAGTTATACGCCGCATGAAAAACGGGCCCCGGGGCCCGTTTTTTTATCCTGCTACCTTAACGCCTGCGGCGGCCGCTTTCGCTCTCGTCACGGCGTCGTCCACGTTCTCCCCGGTGGCTAATGCCACGCCAAGACGACGGGAGCCGTCGATCTCCGGCTTGCCGAACAAGCGCACCTGCAGACCTGCGCCCACCGCCGCGTCGACGTTATCAAAGGTAACGTTCTGGCTGGTCAATTGCGGCAGGATCACCGCCGAGGCGGCCGGGCCGTACTGACGGATACCGCCGACGGGCAGGCCGAGGAAGGCGCGCACATGCAGGGCGAATTCGGAGAGGTCCTGCGAGATGAGCGTGACCATGCCGGTGTCATGCGGGCGAGGGGAGACTTCGCTGAAAATCACTTCGTCACCGCAAACAAACAGCTCCACGCCGAACAGGCCATAGCCGCCCAGCGCCAGGACGGTCTTACGAGCTATTGCCTGCGCGCGTTCCAGCGCCAGGGGGCTCATCTGCTGCGGCTGCCAGGATTCACGGTAATCGCCATCTTCCTGACGGTGGCCAATCGGGTCACAGAAATGGACGCCATCCACGGCGCTGACGGTCAGCAGGGTGATCTCGAAATCAAACTTCACCACACCTTCAACGATCACGCGACCGGCTCCGGCGCGACCACCCTGTTGGGCATAATCCCACGCCTTGTCAAGCATACTGCTGTCGCGGATAAAGCTCTGCCCTTTACCGGAGGAGCTCATTACCGGCTTAATGATGCACGGGTAGCCGATCTCCTCGACGGCCCGCAAGAATGCGGCTTTATCACCAGCAAAACGGTAGCCCGACGTAGGCAACCCGAGCTCTTCCGCCGCCAGACGACGGATCCCTTCGCGGTTCATGGTCAGCTTTGCGGCTTTTGCACAGGGCACCACGCGCTGGCCTTCCTGCTCAAGGGCGATCAGCGTATCGGTAGCGATGGCTTCAATTTCCGGCACCACAAAATCCGGTTTTTCACGCGTAATCAGTTCGCGAAGGGCATCGCCGTCCAGCATGTTAATCACATAAGAACGATGGGCGACGTGCATGGCGGGTGCATCAGCGTAGCGGTCAACGGCAATGACTTCCACGCCTAAACGTTGACACTCAATGGCGACTTCTTTTCCCAGCTCGCCCGATCCCAACAGCATCACTCGCGTCGCCGATGGCCGCAGCGCGGTTCCTAAACGAATCATAACAATCCCCCTGAAAAAGTTGCGGGCAGTATAAACGAAAACGTTTGCGTCTGTCTCGCGCAAGGCTCAGTGCAGCAGGAAGAAATTTGCGCTTCTTTAGTCCGGCCAGACATTTCCTGACGCCTGCTCGCTTACGCTGTGGAACATGTTCACCGTTAAGTGAGGGAAACCATGTCAGGCTGGCTGAATCAATTGCAATCACTGTTAGGGCAGAAAACGGCATCGTCCGGCGAGCAGGGGCTCAGTAACCTGCTGGTACCGGGCGCACTCGGCGGGCTGGCGGGCCTACTGGTGGCGAATAAGTCCTCGCGCAAGCTGTTGGCAAAGTATGGCACCGGCGCGCTGCTGGCCGGTGGCGGGGCCATCGCGGGGACCGTTCTGTGGAATAAATACAAAGACAGGGTACGCACTGCGCACAGGGATGAACCGCAGTATGGTGAACACACCTCGCCGCTGGATCTGCGTACCGAACGGCTTATCCTTGCGCTGGTCTTTGCCGCGAAAAGCGACGGGCACATCGACGATAAAGAACGATCGGCGATTGAGCAGCAACTGCGTGAAGCTGGTGTCGAAGAGAAGGGCAGAGCCCTGGTGGCGCAGGCGATTGAACAGCCGCTTGACCCGCAGCGTCTTGCGCAGAGTGTGAAAAATGAGGAAGAGGCGCTTGAACTCTATTTCCTCAGCTGTGCCGCTATCGATATCGATCACTTTATGGAACGCAGCTACCTGAACGCGCTTGGCGACGCGCTGAAGATCCCCCAGGATGTGCGCGAAGGCATTGAGCAGGATATCCGGGAGCAAAAACAGGCGTTACAGGGATAACGTCGCGGCGGGGTCACGGTTTCGCTTGCATCATGCGTGGGTTTTGCCAACCTTATAGGGTGTAAAACTAAAAAGAATGATGACATGCCACCGAAAGCCCGACGTATACCATATGCAATCACCACGCATGGCGATACGCGCATAGACAACTATTACTGGCTACGGGACGATTCGCGTTCCCGGCCAGAGGTACTCGACTACCTGCACGAGGAAAACGACTATGGCCGCAAGGTCATGTCCAGCCAGCAGACGCTTCAGGACCAGCTGCTGAATGAAATGGTACAGCGTATTCCTCAGCGTGATATCTCCGCGCCCTGGACCAAAAACGGCTACCGCTATCGCCATATCTACGAGCCCGGCAACGAGTATCCCATCTACCAGCGTCAGTCGGTGCTGAGCGCCGAGTGGGACGAGTGGGTTATTCTGCTGGACGCCAACCAGCGCGCGGCCCACAGCGAATTTTATACCCTGGGCGGCATGTCCATTTCACCGGATAACGCGGTGATGGCGCTGGCGGAGGATTATCTCTCCCGTCGCCAGTACGGCCTGCGTTTTCGCAATCTCGACACCGGCAACTGGTATCCGGAAATGCTGGAAAACGTCTCCCCGGATTTTGTCTGGGCAAATGACTCCGAAACGGTTTACTACGTCAAAAAACACGCCTCCACGCTGCTGCCTTACCAGGTTTGGCGACACACCGTGGGGACCGACTCCGCGGACGACGAGCTGGTCTATGAAGAGCAGGACGAAACCTTTTATGTCAGCCTGCATAAAACCTCCTCACGCCACTATGTCATTATCTTCCTCGCCAGCGCGACGACATCCGAAGTTCTGCTGCTGGATGCCGAACTGCCTGATGCTCAGCCGCTCTGCTTTCTGCCGCGCCGCAAGGACCACGAGTACAGCCTGGATCACTTCCAGCACAGTTTTTATGTGCGTTCGAATCGCGAGGGCAAAAACTTTGGTCTTTATAAAACCAAAGTGCGCGATGAGCGCAAGTGGGAAGTGCTGATCCCCGCGCGGGATCAGGTGATGCTGGAAGGTTTCACCCTGTTTACCGACTGGCTGGTGGTGGAAGAGCGCCAGCGGGGGCTGACCAGTATCCGGCAAATCAACCGTAAAACCCGGGAAGTGGTGGGGATTGCGTTTGACGACCCGGCCTATGTGACATGGATTGGATTCAACCCGGAACCGGAATCCTCTCGGCTGCGCTACGGCTACTCGTCCATGACCACACCGGACACCCTGTTCGAACTGGATATGGACACCGGGCAGCGTCAGGTGATTAAACAGACCGAGGTCAAAGGGTTCGAATCCGAAAACTACCGAAGCGAACACGTGTGGGTCACCGCCCGGGATGGCGTGGAGGTTCCCGTCTCGCTCGTCTATCACAAAGCGCATTTTCAGAAAGGGAAAAACCCGATCCTCGTCTACGGCTACGGCTCCTACGGCTCAAGCATGGACGCCGATTTCAGCAGCAGCAGATTAAGCCTGCTCGATCGCGGCTTTGTTTTCGCCATCGCCCATATTCGCGGCGGCGGCGAACTGGGGCAGCACTGGTATGAAGACGGGAAATTCCTCAAAAAGAAAAACACCTTTAATGACTACCTTGACGTCTGCGATGCGCTGATTGAACAGGGTTATGGCGATCCGCAGCTCTGCTTTGGCATGGGCGGCAGCGCGGGCGGCATGCTGATGGGGGCCGTTATCAACCAGCGTCCCGACCGCTTCAAAGGCATCGTCGCGCAGGTGCCGTTTGTTGATGTGGTCACCACCATGCTCGATGAATCCATTCCTCTTACCACCGGGGAGTTTGAGGAGTGGGGTAATCCGCAGGATGAGATTTACTACCGCTATATGAAAGAGTACAGCCCGTACGATAACGTCGAGGCGAAAGCCTACCCTCATATGCTGGTGACCACCGGTTTGCATGACTCTCAGGTGCAATACTGGGAGCCGGCAAAATGGGTGGCAAAACTGCGGGAGCTGAAAACCGACGATAATCTGTTGTTGCTCTGTACCGATATGGATTCCGGACACGGCGGGAAATCGGGACGGTTTAAATCGTATGAAGGGGTGGCCCTGGAGTATGCCTTTTTGATTGGCCTGGCGCAGGAGACGCTGCCAGGCCGTGCAGAGCGTTAAGCTTCGCCCAGATAATGTTTCAGCGTCAGACGCAGTTCCGGGCTCATTTTGTCGAGGTTGTTATACAGCCAGCGCAAATAGCCCGGGTCTTTATCGGCAATATCCGACACCGCTCTGCCCCGGTACTTACCAAAGGTAAACGTGGTCAGCAGCGCGGGGCGTCCGGTAATGGTCGCCATATCATCCGGCGTCCAGCCGGAGGTGTTCATAATATCGATGAGTAACGCGGCGGTGATATAGCAGTCATACAGGGCGCGGTGATGATGCAGCCCCTCAGGCGTGCGGACGCTGAGCTTACGGGACTTGTACAGCGCCATGTTACTGTACTTGATCCCCGGCCAGAGGCGACGCGCCAGCTTCATGGTACAAATCCATTCCCCGGGCATCTCCGGCAGCACGCGGCGGTCAAAGCTGGCGTTATGCGCGACGTACCACGGGCTACCGTAATAGTGGGGAATCACGTCTTCGATCCACGGTTTATCCGCCACCATCGATTCGGTAATGCGATGGATAGCCATCGCCTGAGGGCTGATGGGGCGATCGGGACGCACCAGATGGCTCATTGGGTTGACGATTTTTCCATCAACCACGTCGACAGAGGCCACTTCCACTATTCCGCCCTGAAGATCGCAAGTTTCGGTATCGATGACGCGCAGCATTGAACACTCCTGAGCTTAAAACGCCTAGCCTAAAGGAATGATATCGCCTTGCCAACCCTGTCTGCCGAGCGAGCCCGTCAACAGTAACTCACCGTTATCCGCGCGGACAATCAGCTGACCTTTATCATCCCACAGCGCGCTGCCGCTACCGGCATTCGCCATGAGCACAGCAATGGCATATTTATGCGCGAAGCGCTGAAGGGTGCTGATGGACTGTCGCCAGCGGTAATCCCGCACCGACTGACAGCTGGTGAAGAGTGTTGCACTCGGGTCGAGATTCGGCGAATCGGCGTGGGCATCCATGATGCTCAGGTGTTTGTCCCCCGGCATCAGGCTGGCACCGCTGCCTTGCGGATAGCGCAAAACGCGCTGGCGAGAGGGGGTAAACAGCGCGAGGCCTTTCTGGCGCAGACCATTGCGCTCAACAGGGAGCCCGGCAATCACCGTAATCCGGTAAAAATGGGCCGCGTCAAGCAGGGGATCCAGTTGCGCGTCGCCGGGTGGGGGAGGTAACGTCGACGTCCCGGATCCCGTTAATGAAAGTTCAGGGAAGACCAGCAAATCACACCGTTGCCGTGCGGCTTCCGCAATGAAGCGAAGGTGGTGCGTAACATGGTCATCTATACTCTGGTGCAGCCCGCCATACTGGGCTGCCGCTATATTCCAATGTGACATCGTGACTTCCTTATACACTGAGTCGCAGGGATTTAAGAATACACCTAATTTAATCAGGGTTTTCTTATCCTGCCAGATTCAGCGTAAGGAAGTGTAACGAGTCGTTAAGCTTATTTAACTTTAGGTTCGTACGGCAAACGGGAGAGATTGACCGAGGCGAGACGGTGGGCGATTAATCTTTCACGGAACCAGTCCCGCAGATGGGCAGGTTGTTCACGTTCAACAACTTCCGCCACGATGGGCATGTTGTAACGCTCTTTGAAAGCGACGCCAGCGGCAGCGAGATCGACATTCACTTTATCCATCTCGTCCTGAGGAAGGGCGGCCAGATTGATCTTCATTACCTTCTCCTTATTATGCGGCGGCAACGTTACCGCGATTGCGCGACGATGACAAGCGGAGGCGGGATGATCCTCGACTCGTTTATTATACAGCGTTATTCTTTAGCATACAGACATAATAAAAAGGAATGATTGCGATGGGTTTCTCCGCTTCCCGCGCGGCATGCGCACTGGTTTTTCTCGCCTCTACAGTGATTTCTCCCTCGGTGCTTGCGCATGCGCATCTTCAACAGACTATCCCGGCGGCAGACAGCCAGGTGAGCGCACCGCAGACCCTGACGCTGAATTTTTCGGAGGGTATCGAACCCGGTTTTAGCGGTGTAGTGGTAACGGATGCGCAAAAACAGGTCATCAGGGCCGGTACCGCTACGCGAGACGAAAAGAATAAAACTCAGCTTACCGTACCGCTGGAACAATCGCTGACGCCAGGGACTTACCAGGTCGACTGGCATGTGGTCTCGGTTGATGGCCATAAAACCAAAGGCAGCTATCACTTTAGCGTGAAATAGTATGCTGTCGCTGATTTACATCGGGTTGCGCTTTATCCACTTTGGGGCGCTGATGCTGGTTTTTGGCAATGCGCTTTACAGCGTCTGGTTTGCACCTTCTTCTCTCCAGCGTTTAATGTCACGGCGTTTTCAGGCGCAGCAGAAAGTGGCCTCCTTAATCAGCCTGGCGGCCGCACTTCTCATGTTTATGCTTCAGGGCGGATTGATGGGAAGCGGCTGGGGAGATGTGTTTGCCCCGCAGGTCTGGCAAAGCGTGTTGGGAACGCAGTTTGGTAGCGTCTGGCTGTGGCAGATTATTCTCGCGGCGATCGCGGTCGGCGCCGCATGGCTCGCGCCACTGAAAGGGTCGCGATTGCTGCTGCTGGCAATGGGGCAGCTTATCCTGCTGGCCGGGGTAGGACACGCGGCGATGCTGGAGGGGGCGATGGGGGCTTTGCAGCGTCTTAATCATGCTGTTCACCTGATCTGTGCCGCCACCTGGCTGGGGGGATTACTGCCGCTGCTGTTCTGCATGCGTCTGGCCAAAGGGCGCTGGCAGACTGCCGCCATCTACACCATGATGCGCTTCTCACGCGTGGGCCATTACGCCGTCGCCGGCGTGCTGCTCACCGGGGTGGTTAACGCGCTAATGATACTCGGCCTCCAGATTCCCTGGGAGGCTGGTTATGTACAGTTATTGTTGTTCAAATGTGCGCTGGTGGCGTTGATGGTGGTAATTGCGCTGGCAAATCGGTATTTTCTGGTGCCACGGTTCCGTCCGGAAACCGGACGGGCACAACAGATTTTTATCAGGATGACACAGGCAGAAGTGGTGCTGGGGGCGCTGGTACTGGCAACGGTAAGCCTGTTCGCCACCTGGGAACCCTTCTGACAAGGTTAAATATCATATGAAAAAGACAGTACTTTCTCTTGTATTGCTGGCCTGCACGGGGAGCGCGCTTGCTGCACCACAGGTTATCACCGTCAGCCGTTTCGAAGTGGGTAAGGACAAATGGGCGTTTAATCGCGAAGAGGTGATGCTGACCTGCCGTCCGGGCCATGCGCTGTACGCCATCAACCCGAGTACGCTGGTGCAATACCCGCTGAATGATACCGCCGAGCAGCAGGTGGCCAGCGGGAAGAGTAGCGGGCAGCCTATCAGCGTGATCCAGATTGACGATCCTTCCCACCCTGGGCAGAAGATGAGTCTGGCACCGTTTATTGAGCGCGCGGATAAGCTCTGCTAACGTTCAGGTTTCCAATAAAAAACCGCAGATGCTTGCGAAAGCACTGCGGTTTTTTTCGTTTAATGATGCTCTGACGCTTTTTTTCCAGCCGCTTTAACTGTTGACTGGAAAACCTGGCGTCGTCATCTATTCTTAAAAGGCAAGGCGACTTAGCCTGCATTAATGCCAACTTTTAGCGCACGGCTCTCTCCCAAGAGCCATTTCCCTGGACCGAATACAGGAATCGTATTCGGTCTCTTTTTATCTGTATGAAAGTGAAAGAATAATCCCGGTAATGTCTTTCTCATACAGCGCGCACTTTCTGTACGTCCAGCTAAAACATAACACAACACAGCATGCGGAAGTCCAGCCCTTTTTGCCTGTTTTGTTAAATTTTCGTGTCGCGTCAGTAAATGGCAATGCCGGGCTTAAAAGCGCGATTTAACGGACGCCTCAATTTCATCAAGCAGTTCAAAGCGACGGCGGTATTCGGCACGCTTTTTACTGGCAATGTCCTCAAGGGATTTGCGCTCCATCTGCAGGGGGAGTTGCCAGCAGAAGGCGGACAGTTTTTTACCGTCCAGCGATCCCCAGAACTCATCATAGCTGGCGTGGAAGTGGCGACCTTTACTGAGGCGATAGCGCAAGGCGCGGAAAACGTGTCCCTCATCGCTGACGGCAAAAATTGCCCGCACTGACGACTGTGCCGCCAGCTGGAAAATCACCTCCATCAGCAGCCGTTTTGGGAACAGACCGTGGCAGGCGCGGGTGGCCTGCTTAATGGCATCCCGCGAGACGTTGCGGCGGGGGCCCTGAAGTCCACCTATCACGATGACCCGCTGGCCATTGCTGCGCGCAACGCTAAAGGTCAGGCTGGCAAGCAGCGTATTCTCGTTATCGCGCAGCCACAGCGTGCTTTCGCCTTCGCGCTCGGCTTTCCCGGCACAAGAGGCATTGACGGTATAGATCGCGTCGTTTTTGGCCCTGAACTGGACGAACGGTTGCTCATGCGGGCTGGTCAGCGCCTGGGCCAGCCCCTTCTCTTTCAGGCTATCAATCCAGTGATAGTGGTGAATGATAGCGTCAGCGCGATCGCTCGCCGTCAGGCCGCGCATCAGGTACTGCCGATGGGTCTTGCTCGGTAAGGTTACCTGAGAGGCCAGCAGTCTGTCGAAGTCGTCGCGACCTGCAAGGCTTTCCAGCATGCGATGGGTGGAGGACCAGAACAGAAGCGAACGCAGAAGGAACTTGAGGCGATATTCGCGTTTCTGCCAGATTGGCCCAGGAGTCCGTTTGCCTTTCACCAGCTCAGAAATAATATGTGTGCGATGTGGATAGAAAACATCGTTATGCAGTTCTGTATTAGACACGTGAAGGCCCTCGTTTTTATCTCCCCTTATTCTAAAGAGCCAGTAAAAAGGGATTAATAGTGCGCGGACCTTTATTTCCGTTTGGTTTAGCGTTTGTTTGATTTTGCGAGAGCCCTGGCGATCTTCTGTCATTTCTGCTGCAGCTATACTGTTAACAGGAGGGCCTTGCCTTATGTACCAGCGAATAGAGGGGCGGATGTGGCGTCACGTCTGGGTTGTCAGCGATATTCACGGTTGTTATCAGCGGCTTTTAGACGAGCTCAAATGCCGTCATTTTAACCCGTTTGAGGATTTACTGATTTCTGTGGGCGATCTGATCGATCGTGGTCCAGACAGTGTTAAATCATTACAGCTTATCAATGAAAAATGGTTTCGTGCCGTGCGTGGCAACCACGAGCAAATGGCTCTCGACAGTCTGGATAATAACGATTTTTCTCTCTGGACGATGAATGGCGGAATGTGGTTTGCGCAACTTGAACGCGACCAGCAACAGCTCGCGCTGTCGTTGCTCGATGCCTGCCGCGATTTACCGCATATTATTGAGATAACCTGCGCTAACGGCCTGAATGTGATTGCCCATGCCGATTATCCGGCAGCGGAATACCGCTGGCAAAAACCGGTCAGCGCCCAGCGCGTTTTATGGGATCGCGATCGGCTGATGGGCTTTATGGTGGGTAAAGGGCAGGGTATCAGCGGCGCGGATCATTTCTGGTTCGGCCATACGCCCGTCGACAGACGGTATGATTTTAATAATCTTCACTATATTGATACGGGGGCCGTTTTTGACGGTTACTTTACGCTGGTGCAACTGCAGTAATAAATAACCCGCCTTCGGGCGGGTTCTCTTTAGGTCAGGCAAGGCGCATGACCCAGGCATCGGTTTTGCTATCGTAATGCTCACGGTAAAGGACAGAATGTTCGCCATCAAGTATTGCCGGGACGCTGGTGTCGGCATCCCACGCATCGAGCTGCATGCACAAATCCGGGTCGGATTTGCAGGGAATACTTAACGTTCGATCGCCTTGTGCTTCGCCGCGCAGTTCTGCGTCGTCGATCTCGAAAGCGCCAATACGCACGCTGGTTTTCGTCATAGTGCTCTCCGGGTCGGTTGTTAAAATCTGGTATGACCAGTACGGTCACCCATTTTTTATCGTAGACAAGGAGAGCAAAATCGCCAGTAAAAAAGTGCGCTTTTTTTAGTCGGTGCGATCGTTACCGGTAAACAGACGACCATCGCGGACCAGTTCGCGCGGATAACTGTTTTTCAGTCGGGAGCCGACCTTTTTTGCCAGTCCCAGCGGGTACCCCTGATACGTCACGATTGCTTCATCGCCTGCCGGGGTGCTCGCCGGGTAGACATCGCGACCACGGTACCACTCTTCGGCTTCCTGATGCGTGAGGGCAAAAGTATTCTCGCCCCCGGCAAGTGCGATGACGGCCTCGTGCTGCCAGCGATAGCCTTTGTTATGCACTTCCGCCAGGCGGATCCCGATGCGCGAAAAACGCACTTTACCAATCAGCGGTTCGATATTCGCCGGGAAAAGCCAAACTTCTTTATCGCGCTGCCAGAGGTGCAGACTTTCATCCCAGACCAGCCCAACCTGGCTGGCGGCCGCGATAAGCTGTGCGGCATCGCGACCTTTAAGAGGCGCAAACGGGAAAGTGCCAACCTTGAATTTAGGTGCAGGGAGGGGAGCCACCGCCTGCGTTTTACGCAGACGCGCCACAAAGAACCCTTCACAATCGTAAATCTGCGGGAAGACGTGAAGAAAACCTTCGGGGGTGACCGCTTCACCGGCTGAGGCGAACAGATCGTTTAGCGGCAGAAAGTCGACCGCATCCGGGTATTGCGCTTTCAGCCACAGACAGACGTCTTCGTTTTCATCACGGTTGAGGGTGCAGGTGGAGTAAACCAGTGTTCCGCCCGGTCGCAGGGCGTGAAAGGCGCTGTCGATCAGCTCGCGCTGTGTGGCGGCGATCTCAAGGTTGCTTTCCACCGACCAGTTCTTTAACGCATCGGGATCTTTACGCACCACCCCTTCGCCGGAGCAGGGGGCGTCCAGCAGAATGGCATCGAAAGCTTCCGGTAAGGCGGCGCCAAAGACGCGCCCGTCGAAGTGGGTGAGGGCAACATTATGAATACCGCAGCGGCTGATGTTGGCATGCAACACTTTCACCCGGCTGGCGGAAAACTCGTTGGCGAGGATCGCCCCCTGATTGCCCATACGGGCGGCAATTTGCGTGGTTTTCGAGCCAGGAGCCGCGGCAACATCCATTACGCGTTCAGGCGCATTGCCTTCCGCGAACAGGGCAGCAACCGGCAGCATCGAACTGGCTTCCTGAATATAGAACAGACCGCTCAGATGTTCAGCGGTACTGCCCAGCGGCACATCATCTTCATCATCGCGTTCGATCCAGAACCCCTCAGCACACCACGGGACTGGCGTAAGCTGCCAGCGGTAGGGCGCGACCAGCGTCAGAAAATCATTGACGCTGATTTTCAGCGTGTTGACGCGGATACTGCGGCGCAGCGGACGCTGGCAGGCGGCAATAAAGTCGTCTAAGGAGAGATGAGAGGGAAGCGCCTCGCGCATCTGCGCCAGGAATTGTTCAGGAAGAAATACGGAGTTTTGAGCCACGGGCACACCACAGGGAAAAGTTCAGGTGCACAGTGTAACATAAAGGCTCCGGCGCGTTGACACCGGAGCCTTTCAGATTAACGCGGCAGGGCCGTTCCCCACTCACGCCACTCTTTGGGTTCACTTTCAAGCAGCAGGAAGTGTTTACCCGGCTGCGCTTTCGGCGCCAGCGGCGTTCCCGGCGGCGTTGCAAAGGCAATGCCGCCGCGAATGAACTGATTGAAGGTGCCGGTTTTCACCACCCCTCCCGTCAGGCCGAAGTCCAGTGAATAGCCGGATGCCAGCCAGAATACCGAGTTGTTGCGGACAAGGTGCTGGTAACGTTCGCTGATGCGTAACGCCACCATCACGCGGTCGGAGAGTGTACCGAGCGTCAGGCCCGTAACCGTCCCCACCTCAATGCCGCGGAACAGGACCGGCGTACCGATGCTCAGCGAGCCAGCTTCCGGCACCTCCACCACAATGCTCAGGCCCCCCAGGTAGCGCGAGTCGGTGATTGTGGCTTCCTGCAGTTCGAAATCACGACGCGCATTGCCCTGGCCGGGCTCAACGTTGATATACGGCTGCAGGATGGTGTCGAGATGTTCCACCCCCGCGGCCGAAATCTGCGGTGTGACCACGGAGAAGCGCGAACCCGTGCGCGCAAAGGTCTGCACATATTCCGGATACAGCACGGCGGTGGCCTGCACCTCGTTGCGCGAGGTGATGAGCGTCAGCTTCTGGATCTGCCCGATATCAATGCCCAGATAGCGGATTGGCATGCCTTCCGCCAGCTTACCGGCATCAAACGCATGCAGGGTAATTTGCCCCCCCACGGCACGCGCGGCGGTTTCCGACGGGAAAAGAATACGCTTATCGCCTTTACGCAGATTGGCACCCGCACCGCTGAGATTATCGAAGCTAATCGCGCCGCGCAGCGCGCGTGAGAGCGGGGAAGCCTGCACGGTCAGCCCGTTACCATTGAGCTGAACTTTCGCGCCACCTTCGGCCCAGAAGACGCTGTTTGGCGTCAGCAGCTTGCGGTACTCGGGCTTGATATGCAGCTCGATATCAAACGCGTCCGCACGCGGGCGAACGGTAATCACTTCCCCGACTTCAAACTTGCGGTACAGCACCACGGAACCTGCCTGCACGTCCGGCAGCGTCTCAGCGCTTAATGTCAGCGTGGTGGTAGGAAGATCGCTCAGGCTGTTCTCAATCGCTTTTTCGAGGTTCGCGTATAGCGGGTAGCTGTCGCGCACGGGGCCTTTATCGCCCGGCAAAATGCGGATGCCGCCGTTAACCCATTCGCTGGCGCTGGCACCGAGGAACTCCACGCCGTCCAGACCTACCTTGACGTCGACGCGACTGTTCACCACGAATTTACTGTCGCCGTGCACCAGGTCGCTGTATTGCGGATCGATGGCGACCGAGAAGCTCACGCCACTCGCAGAGAGCTTACGCTCCAGCACCTGACCCACCTGCACGCCATGCAAAATCAACGGCTGTCCGGCTTCGATACCGTAACTTTCCGGGGCATTGAGCGTGACCGTCACCACCCCCGGTTTTTGCAGCAGGGCTTTATCCGCCGGGGCAACGACGAAGCTGTTGCTGGGTTGACCTTCACCGGGGATCAGCTCAAACGTATTGCCGGTGAGCAGGGTGCTGATATTGGCGTCGTTCAGGGAGAGCTTCGGACTGCGCATTTCGATACGTGTCTTCTCGCGCAGGAGATCGACCACGCTCGGATCGACCGTCATCTCGCCGGTGACCGAGCCGCCCGGGTTGAGGGTCATTTTGGTGAGCTGACCCACCTGCAGCCCCTGATACATCAGCGGCGTTGAGCCAGCTTTTAGCCCTTTCGCATCGGGCAGGGCCAGTTTGACAATCACCCCGCGCTGGCTGTGCGCCAGGTCAGCGTATAACCCGAACGTGTCGTCGGCGGTGGCCGGGCTTGAGTTTTCCGGGGAATCAAAGGCAATGGCGCCATTCACCAGTGCCGCCAGACTCTCCAGCTTCACCTTCGCACCGCTCAGGCTGAGATCGGCATCCACCCCGGAGACGTTCCAGAAGCGGCTGCCTTTTTTCACCAGGTTGGTGAAGCGACGTTCGATCAGCACATCAATGGTGACGCCCTGTTTGTTCGGGTTAATCGCGTAGTCGTACACGCGGCCAACCGGGATTTTACGGAAATAGACCAGGGAGCCACTGTTCAGCGAGCCGAGATCCGGCGCCTGCAGATGGATCATCAAATCGCCGTTATTGAGACGGTATTTGGGCTGGGTATCCAGCGCAACAAAGTGATCCTGGGGCTCACCTTTGCCCGGCATCATGCCGATATAGTTACCGCCCACCAGCGCATCCAGCCCGGAGACACCGGCCAGCGAGGCTTTCGGGGTCACCAGCCAGAACTGCGTTTCGCTGCGCAGGGCATCCTGCATGTCAGATTTGATACTGACCCGCACCTGGATCTTGTTCAGCCCTTTTCCAAGGGAGATGTCCTGAACCGTACCGACTTCAACCCCCTGGAAGCGAACAGGGGTTCGCCCGGCAACGATGCCGTCAGCGGTCTGGAAATCGATGGTCACAGTGCTTCCGCGATCTTCATAGCTCGTCCAGATAAGCCAGCCCGCAATCATCAGCGCGATGACAGGCAGCAACCAGAATGGCGAAATGCGGCGTTTAGTTTTAATTCTCGCTTCAGTCGGCGAAGCGGGGGTTTCCTGACTCATGTGCATCCCAAAGTAAGCGGCTATCCAGCCATTCCACAGCAAGAATAGTCAATATCACCGCAGAGCCGAAATAAAAAGCCGCGGGTCCCATTGTAAAAGCAAGTAGCTGGTCGCGATTGATGAGCGACATCATCAGCGAAATCACAAACAGATCCAACATTGACCAGCGGCCAATCCAGGTCACGAATCGCAGAAGCAGAATACGGGTGCGCAAACCTTGCTCACATTTAAAATGAATACTGATGAGCAGGGTAAACATCACGATCACTTTCGTAAACGGCACCAGAATACTGGCGATAAAGACGATTGCCGCCACGCCGATGTTGCTGTGTGCAAGCGAGATGATCCCCGAGAGAATGGTATCTTCCTGACGTCCGCCATTCACATAGATGATGGAGATGGGCAGCATATTGGCCGGGATCAGGAAGACCAGAGAGGCAATGAGCGCGGCCCAGCATTTCTGCAGACTGTTGTTGCGCCGCAGCCGCAACGGGATGTGGCACCGTGGGCAGCGGCCGCGCGCGTCGGGAAAGCCGGTATAGTGGCAGCCCAGACAAACCCGAAGATTCTCATCGGGGCGGGTCGCGGGGCGCTGAGGGTAAAAGCGCTCCCAGAGCTGCTCCACATTCAGATGGATCAGCGTCAGGATACTGAGCAAGACCAGACAAATGAAGGCAAACAGCCCGACGCCCGGCTGCAGAAACGCATAGTCCTGTACCTTTATTGACGCCACGCCCACGCCCACCAGGTAGATATCCAGCATCACCCACTCTTTCAGCTTTTCCAGCATCAGCAGCACCGGGCGCAGGTTCATGCCCAGAATGTTGCCAAACCAGAGGTAAGCAATGGCGGCGACCAGCACCAGCGGTGCGCCAACGGTGCAGAACAGCACCATGGCCGCGGTCAGCGGATCGCCCTGACGCGTCATCTGCCAGATCCCCTGCAGCACGTTGGCGTCGATACGCACGCCGAGCAGGTAAAGTTTGAGCAGCGGCTCGCTCCAGGCAAACGGCATCAGCAGCAGCATGGTGACCGCCATGGCGGCGAGGCGGGTTAACGACCAGTCGCGGCCGTCACGGATTTTGGCGTCGCAGCGGGGACAAAAGGCACTTTGGTGCGATTTCATCTTCGGCAACATAAAAAGCGTATCGCACTGAGGGCAACGCTGATAATGTGCACGGGGCAAAGCCTGGCTTACCGTATGGACAGTTATCTTTTTTGTCGGCGTAATTTTGGTTGTTTTTAAGGCCATCAGCTGCGCACAAATAAGTATTGTTGAAAGTTATAATAACTCATGAACGGATTCATCTTGAGCATGAGCGCATTTAATGCTTATTTTAATAGGCTATGCGGTAATTTTGTAAGACAACTAAGTGATTGAATAATGAACAAAACAGAATTCTACGCGGATCTGAACCGCGATTTTAAGGCATTGATGGCGGGTGAGACCAGCTTCTTAGCCACTCTGGCAAATACTAGCGCATTGCTGTTTGAACGTCTCTCTGACGTGAACTGGGCTGGCTTTTACCTCCTGGAAGGGGAAACGCTGGTGCTTGGCCCGTTCCAGGGCAAACTGGCCTGCGTGCGCATTCCGGTTGGTCGTGGTGTCTGCGGTACCGCGGTGGCTGAGAATCAGGTACAGCGTGTGGAAGATGTGCATGCGTTTGACGGTCACATTGCCTGTGATGCCGCCAGTAATTCTGAAATCGTTCTGCCGCTGGTGGTAAAAAATCAGATTATTGGCGTTCTGGACATCGACAGTACGGTCTTCAGTCGCTTTACAACCGAGGACGAACAGGGGCTGCGCGAGTTGGTGGCGAATCTGGAAAATGTACTCGCAGCAACCGATTATCAAAAATTCTTTGCGAGCGTCGCAGGATAATCAACGGATAACGTAGCATTTACGGATAGCGTCATTATAATGACGCCTGTTCATGCCTGCGCTTGTTGGCAACGTCCGTTGTAATCAGGAAATTTCATGGAAAATCAACCTAAGTTGAATAGCAGTAAAGAAGTTATCGCATTTCTGGCCGAGCGTTTCCCACAGTGCTTCAGCGCTGAAGGCGAAGCTCGTCCCCTGAAAGTCGGTATTTTTCAGGATCTGGTAGCGCGCGTTGAGGGGGAAATGAACCTCAGCAAAACTCAGCTGCGTTCCGCCTTACGTCTTTATACTTCGAGCTGGCGTTACCTGTACGGTATCAAACCGGGCGCGACCCGTGTGGATCTCGACGGCAATCCTTGTGGTGAGCTGGACGAGCAGCACGTAGAGCACGCGCGTAAACAGCTGGAAGAAGCCAAAGCACGCGTTCAGGCACAACGTGCTGAACAGCAAGCGAAAAAACGTGAAGCCGCAGCGGCTAATGGTCAGGAAGACGCGCCTCGTCGCGAGCGTAAACCTCGTCCTGCGCCACGTCGCAACGACAACAACGATCGCAAACCGCGTGCTGACAAACCAGCAGCTAAAGCCCCGCGCGCCCCTCGTGAAGAGCCGCGCCACACTCCAGTTTCTGACATTAACGCTCTGAGCGTAGGTCAGGCTCTGAAGGTAAAAGCGGGTAACAATGCTATGGACGCCACCGTACTGGAAATCACCAAAGATGGCGTTCGTGTACAGCTGACTTCTGGTATGTCAATGATTGTACGCGCAGAACACTTGTTGTTCTGAAACGGAGGCCAAGCCTGGCATGAACACTTTTTTTAAGCTCACCGCGCTGGCGGGCCTGTTTGCCATAACAGGTCATGCTTTTGCAGTGGACGATATCACCCGTGTTGATCAAATTCCGGTACTCAAGGAAGAGACGCAGCACGCGACGGTGAGCGAGCGCGTGACCTCACGTTTTACCCGTTCGCACTATCGTCAGTTCGATCTCGATCAGGCCTTCTCGGCCAAAATCTTTGACCGCTATCTGAACTTGCTGGATTACAGTCATAACGTTTTGCTCGCCAGTGATGTCGAGCAGTTCGCTAAGCGTAAATCCGAGGTGGGTGACGAGTTGCGTTCAGGCAAGCTGGATCTGTTCTACGATCTCTACAACCTGTCGCAAAAGCGCCGCTTCGAACGCTATCAGTACGCGCTAAAAGTGCTGGAACGTCCGATGGACTTCACCGGCAACGACACCTTTAATCTGGACCGCAGTAAAGCGCCCTGGCCGAAAGATGAAGCCGAGCTGAATGCGCTGTGGGACAGTAAAGTGAAATACGACGAACTGAGCCTGAAGCTCACGGGCAAAGATGAAAAAGAGATCCGTGACACGCTGACGCGCCGTTACAAATTTGCCATTCGTCGTCTGGCGCAGACCAACAGTGAGGACGTCTTCTCGCTGGCCATGACGGCCTTTGCGCACGAAATCGATCCGCACACAAACTATCTCTCTCCGCGCAACACCGAACAGTTCAATACTGAAATGAGCCTGTCTCTGGAAGGTATCGGCGCGGTGTTGCAGATGGATGATGATTACACGGTGATCAATTCGATGGTCGCAGGTGGTCCGGCATCCAAGAGTAAAGCGATCAGCGTCGGCGATCGTATTGTCGGTGTGGGTCAAACCGGCCAGAACATGGTTGATGTGATCGGCTGGCGTCTTGATGACGTGGTTGCGCTGATCAAAGGCCCGAAAGGCAGCAAGGTTCGTCTGGAAATTCTGCCAGCCGGAAAAGGCACCAAAACCCGTATCGTTACCCTGACCCGTGAGCGTATCCGTCTGGAAGACCGCGCGGTGAAAATGTCGGTGAAAACCGTGGGTAAAGAGAAGGTGGGAGTCCTGGATATTCCGGGCTTCTATGTGGGGCTAACCGACGATGTGAAAGTGCAGCTGCAGAAGCTTGAAAAGCAGAACGTCAGCAGCGTAATTATCGACCTGCGCAGTAACGGCGGCGGTGCGCTGACGGAAGCGGTTTCACTCTCTGGTCTGTTTATTCCTTCAGGTCCGGTGGTTCAGGTCCGCGATAATAACGGTAAAGTCCGTGAAGATGCCGACAACGACGGCGTGGTTTACTACAAAGGCCCGCTGGTGGTCCTGGTTGACCGCTTCAGTGCGTCCGCGTCTGAAATCTTTGCCGCTGCCATGCAGGATTACGGCCGTGCGCTGATTGTGGGCGAACCGACGTTCGGTAAAGGGACCGTTCAGCAGTACCGCTCCCTGAACCGTATTTACGATCAGATGCTGCGTCCGGAATGGCCAGCGCTGGGGTCGGTTCAGTACACCATTCAGAAATTCTACCGTGTGAATGGCGGCAGTACGCAGCGTAAAGGCGTGACGCCAGACATCATCATGCCGACAGGCACGGAAGAGACGGAAACCGGCGAGAAGTTTGAAGATAACGCCTTGCCGTGGGACAGCATCAATGCCGCGACCTATGTCAAAGCCGGTGATATGACCCAGTTTGGTCCGGAATTGCTGAAAGACCATAACGAACGCATCGCGAAAGATCCTGAATTCCAGTACATCATGAAGGACATTGCTCGCTTCAATGCCATGAAAGATAAACGGAATATTGTTTCTCTGAACTACGCTCAGCGTGAGAAAGAGAACAACGAGGATGACGCAACCCGTCTGGCGCGTATCAACGACCGCTTCAAACGCGAAGGCAAGCCGTTGCTCAAGAAACTGGACGATCTGCCTAAAGATTACCAGGAGCCGGATCCATATCTGGACGAGACGGTGCATATCGCACTTGACCTGGCGAATCTGGAAAAAGAGAAGCCTGCCGAGCAGCCCGCTCCGGCAAAATAATCTCCCAACAGGCACAAGACATTGTGCCTGTTTCTTTTTGTTCTGCATCCTTCCGTCAGCCAGCTTTCCAATTGTGTAAAGTTGTGTCTTTCTGGTGACTTACGCCCGCCGGATGCTTGAAAATAGCCGTAATACCCATACGATGTGGGTAATCGCATAGTGCGTTTTGTTAAACTGAGGTAAAAAGAAAATTATGATGCGAATCGCGCTCTTCCTGCTCACCAACCTGGCGGTGATGGTGGTTTTCGGGCTTGTGCTAAGCCTGACAGGAATTCAGTCGAGCAGCGTTCAGGGTCTGTTGATTATGGCGCTGCTGTTTGGTTTTGGTGGCTCTTTCATTTCCCTGCTGATGTCGAAGTGGATGGCACTGAAATCGGTGGGCGGTGAGGTCATTGAGCAACCGCGTAACGATATGGAACAGTGGCTGATGAATACGGTGGCGCAGCAATCCCGTCAGGCCGGGATCGCCATGCCGCAGGTCGCCATTTACCATGCTCCGGATATTAACGCTTTCGCCACGGGTGCCCGTCGTGATGCGTCACTGGTTGCCGTGAGCACCGGTCTGCTGCAGAACATGAGCCGTGACGAAGCCGAAGCGGTTATTGCCCACGAGATCAGCCATATTGCCAACGGCGACATGGTGACCATGACCCTGATTCAGGGCGTGGTGAACACCTTCGTTATCTTTATCTCCCGTATTCTGGCGCAGATTGCGGCAGGTTTTATGGGTGGGAACCGCGACGAAGGCGAAGAGAGCAACGGTAACCCGCTGATCTACTTTGCCGTCTCAATGGTGCTGGAGCTGGTATTCGGTATTCTGGCCAGTATCATCACCATGTGGTTCTCACGTCACCGTGAATTCCATGCGGATGCCGGCTCTGCGAAGCTGGTCGGTCGTGAGAAGATGATTGCTGCCCTGCAGCGTCTGAAAACCAGCTACGAGCCGCAGGAAGCGAACAGCATGATGGCCTTCTGCATCAACGGTAAATCAAAATCGCTGAGCGAGCTGTTTATGTCTCACCCGCCGCTGGATAAGCGTATTGAAGCGCTGCGCAGTGGGGAATACCTGAAGTAAGTAAAGCAGCGTACTAAGCCGGGCAGGAGACCACTCCGCCCGGCTTTTTTTATGCCTGAACCCTGGGCTGGGTCACCCGCAGGCCGCTGACGATAGCCGCAAGGGTGGCAAGTACACCGGCGGTGAGAAGTGCAACATGGTTGCCGTTCTGGCCAGCGAGGTTAAACATCAGGGCGACCAGCGCCGCACCGGTGCTTTGTCCCAACAGACGCGCGGTCCCCAGCATGCCGCTGGCCCCACCGCTGCGATGACGTGGCGCCGAAGTAATAATGGTGTGGTTGTTAGGGGACTGGAACAGGCCAAACCCCGCTCCGCACAGCACCATGCGCCAGATGATATCCAGGTCTGAAGGCGACGACGGCAGCAGTGCCAGCGCGAAAAGCCCCGTCGCCATCACCGCCAGCCCCAGCGCACCCAACAAACCGGCGTGAACGCGTTCGATCAGATAGCCCGCCAGCGGGGCCATCACCATTGTTGCCAGCGGCCACGGGGTTAACAGCAGCCCGGTCTCTACTTCTGAACGTCCGACCACACTCTGCAGGAAGAACGGCAGCGAAACCAGGGCCAGCATCTGCGCGCAGAACGAACAGACAGAGGTGCAAATGGAGAGTGAAAAGAGGGGGATCCGCAGCAGATCAACCGGCAGTAAAGGCACCGGCAGAGCAAGCTGGCGGCGAACAAAGAAGAAGCCTGTCACCAGCAGTGCGAGGAGTTCCACCCCGGTAAGCATCAACGATTGCCCCTGCGCAAAACCGCTCAGGGCGGTAATCAGCAGACCAAAGGTGAGGGCATTCATCACCGCGCTCGCCACGTCGAAGCGCGGCATGGTGCTTTTCGGGCCGTTAGCGGGAAGAAAACGCAGGGCAAAGAAGATGGCCACCATTCCCAAAGGCACGTTTATGGCAAACAGCCATTGCCAGGACGCAACGGACAGGATCGCCGCCGCGATGGTTGGCCCGGCAGCGGAAGAGACGGCGACAATAAACGAGTTTATCCCCATCCCGCGGCCCAGATGGCGCTGCGGATAAATTAAGCGGATCAGCGCCGTGTTGACGCTCATGAGCGCCGCGCCGCCAAAACCTTGCGCAATGCGCGCCAGCGTCAGGGTATGCAGTGAATCCGACAGGGCGCATAACAATGAGGTGAGAGTGAAAACCACCAGACCGCACTGATACACCCGACGGTAACCAAACATATCGCCGAGGAATGAGAACGAAAGCAGCGAAACCACAATCGCAATCTGGTAGGCGTTAACAATCCATATCGAACTGGCCGGGGAGGCATGCAGATCGCTGGCGATGGTTGGCAGGGCAACGTTTGCAATGGCGCCGTCAAGGACGGCCATTGAGATACCAATAATGATGGTTGCTATCGCGCCATAGCGCTGGGGTAAAGGCAGACCATCGGAAAGATTCTTTTCCATCAGGAGTAAAAAGCTCAGCGTGAAATTATTCTCAGGGTAACTATTTTAGCACTGTTACTGGCGCGATATGTCGCAGATTTGTAACGAAGTAAACGGGGACTGATTGCAGGTGACATGACGGGTACTTATAATAAAAACCGGTTCTGATTTTTATAAAACACTCTCTATGAGGTGGTAAATGGCTATTGCGGATTTGGATAAACAGCCAGATTCTGTTTCTTCCGTGCTGAAGGTGTTTGGCATCTTACAGGCGCTCGGGGAAGAGCGTGAGATTGGTATTACAGAGTTGTCGCAGCGTGTGATGATGTCGAAAAGCACCGTTTATCGCTTTTTGCAAACCATGAAGTCACTGGGGTACGTTGCCCAGGAAGGCGAGTCTGAAAAATACTCTCTGACGCTGAAACTGTTCGAGCTGGGCGCCCGTGCATTGCAAAATGTTGACCTGATCCGCAGCGCTGATATTCAGATGCGTGAAATCTCGCGTCTGACCAAAGAGACCATCCATCTCGGCGCGCTGGATGAAGACAGCATTGTTTACATCCATAAAATCGACTCCATGTATAACCTGCGTATGTATTCACGCATTGGACGTCGCAACCCGCTCTACAGTACCGCTATCGGTAAGGTTCTGCTGGCGTGGCGCGATCGCGATGAGGTGAAACAGATCCTCGAGGGCGTGGAGTACAAACGCAGCACTGAACGAACAATAACCAATACGGATGCGCTGTTAACGGTGCTCGATCAGGTGCGTGAGCAGGGGTATGGCGAGGATAACGAAGAACAGGAAGAAGGGCTGCGCTGCATCGGCGTGCCGGTGTTTGACCGCTTTGGTGTGGTGATTGCGGGCCTGAGTATCTCTTTCCCGACCCTGCGCTTCTCCGAAGAGCGTTTGCACGAGTACGTGGCGATTCTGCACACGGCCGCGCGTAAAATTTCTGAACAGATGGGTTATCACGACTACCCGTTTTAATCGTTGTTAGCATAAAAAAACGCCGCATCTGTTGCGGCGTTTTTGTGTCTGAGGCTAAGAAGAGGGGTTAGCCATTATCAATGACAACGGACGTTTTACGCAGCACAGGGCAGTTGGTTAAACCAATAATCCCGCTGTCAGTATGCAGATATTGCGCCGTGCTCAGACCTTGCGCGGTTAAGTATTTACATTGAATGCCGAGTCCGGCTGCATTTTCGTTGCTTCCCGCGAGTACGCCATAACCCGTTAACAGAAGACCCGTCCAGACGACGGCCAGTGCAATAATTGTTCGAATGATTAATCGCATCATTACCTCTTTTATCGTTGTTATCATACATTCAGCCTAAACGGTTTACGCTCTGAAACAAGTGCAGAATTCTTAAAAGGGGGGTGATGGCGGTACAGTTAGTCCTTGTTTAAGATAAGCGTGTTAACCTGGTGGCATCAGGTCTTTAAACGGAGTGTGGAGTGAAAAAAATACGCTGGGTGATTCTGATTATCGTGCTGATAGCGTGCGTGGTGTTATGGACGCAGACTATCAATGTGATGTGCGATCAGGATGTACAGTTTTTTAGCGGCGTTTGCGCAATCAATAAGTTTATTCCGTGGTAATACGCATTTTTTCTCAAGGTGATTTCCTTCCTTCGCGCCAGTGGTAAAATAGACGTTTTTATTGAGGTGGTGAAATGGGTGAGTTACTGAATTCAGGGCTGCTGAATATGGCATCCCTGATGATGTCTTTGGTGGTGCTGCTTGTGGGCCTGGTCGTTTGGTTTTTCGTGAACCGCGCCAGTTCACGTACGAACGAGCAGATCGAACTGCTGGAAGCGCTGCTCGATCAGCAAAAGCGCCAGAATGCGTTGCTTCGCCGTTTGTGTGAAGCGAACGAACCGGAAGAGAAAGACGCGCCGAAAGACGCGGTTGCTGAAGACAAGAAAGACGAAGACGACTTTATCCGCCTGGTGGCTGAGCGTTAATCTTTTTGCGTTGGGAGGTGGCCGTGGTCTGGAAAAATCCCTGGTATGACCCCTCCCTGAACCATCACACCCCAAACGGTTTTCGTAATACCCAACCTGGTGGACATCAACCCGGCGACCTTGACCGCTGGCGTAAAGCGCGTAAAGAGGCCGGTCTACCGAAACCGCCCACACTGGGTTATGACAATTTTATTCGCCAGTGGTGGCAACCCGCTGTGCTCACGCAACCGCATGAAGATGGCGTATGGTGGCTGGGGCATGCGAGCGTGTTGCTGCAGATGGACGGCAATATCCTCCTGACCGATCCGGTATTTTCACGGCGTGCTTCTCCGCTTCCTTTTCTCGGACCACAGCGAAGGACGCCTCCCGCACTGTCTGTCGACAAGCTTCAGCAACTTGATGCGGTCGTCATCTCCCATAATCACTACGATCATCTTGATGACGCGACCATTCGCCGTATTCTCAGGCGTTTTCCCAATGTGCAGCTCTTTGTTCCTCTTGGCCTGGCTGCCTGGTTTCGACGTCGGGGAGCAAAACAGGTGGTTGAACTCGACTGGTGGCAAAGTTTCACCTGGCAGGGAATGACGCTCACTGCTGTACCGGCGCAGCACTGGAGTATGCGCACGCCGTGGAACCGCAATCGCTCGTTATGGTGCGGCTGGGTCATGGAAGGACGACATCACCGTTTCTGGTTCAGCGGTGACACCGGGTATTCCCCTGAACTGCTGTTGATACCGGAACGTCTGGGGCCGGTTGATGTTGCCGCATTACCGATTGGTGCCTATGCCCCAAGATGGTTCATGGCTGTCCATCATATGGATCCGCAATCGGCAGTAGCATTATGGCAGCAACTGGGGTCTCCACTGGCGTTTCCCATTCACTGGGGCGTGTTTGAGCTGGCGGATGAAGCGCTGGATGAACCCGTGCAGGAGTTAATTACTGCGCTAGATAATTTAGCACCAGTTAATCATTCCTTCAGAATATTGAAAATTGGTGAATATTTATCCTTATAAACGAAGCGACAGGTTTCAGCATATATTCTGTATAAACGGGGGCGTGAGATTGTTTTATTTTTATCGAAACGTTTTGCTTGCCTTCTTTTGATGCAGCGTCATAAAAATTTCATTATTTTGGTGCATAACACTGTTTATAACCTGGTGCATTTTAATACAGCAGCGGTCAGATTATTAACACTGCTTTTTCCCTGAAACAATTTGGTCGCGTTACAATGATTTAAGCATAACTTTTCACAAATTGTTCTAACTCAATCATTGCGTAAGATTTCTTTTCCCGTTTGCTGGACGCTTTGGAATGATTGAGCTATGTTAAAAATGTCTTAGATTACAGCGACTGTGAGAGCAGCGCTGGGGCTTTGTAACGTAGCAGGGCTGTCTGTTCGCGATGCGCATAATTGTGCAGAACCTGGCAGGCATTGTTCGAATTTGTGCGGCGGATCGAGACATGTTTAAAAATGGCTTGCCATATTAAACATTGTGTGTGATAACACGTTTTGGGTCAAACGAGGTACAGTTCTGTTTATGTGTGGCATTTTCAGTAAAGAAGTCCTGAGTAAACACGTTGTCGTTGAATACCGCTTCTCTGCCGAACCTTATATTAGTGCCTCATGCAGTAATGTCTCAGTTTTATCTCAGTTAATGCCTGCGGGCTAAGAAAACACTCTAAGGAATTTTGCAAATGGCAAAGATTAAAGGTCAAGTTAAGTGGTTCAACGAGTCTAAAGGTTTTGGTTTCATTACTCCTGCTGACGGCAGCAAAGACGTGTTCGTACACTTCTCTGCAATCCAGGGTAACGGCTTCAAAACTCTGGCTGAAGGCCAGAACGTTGAGTTCGAAATTCAGGATGGCCAGAAAGGCCCTGCTGCAGTTAACGTAACTGCTATCTGATCGAACCGCTGCTGACTGAAACGCGCCGCGTTTCAATCTCAGATATAAAGCCTCGCATCTCGCGGGGCTTTTTTATGTCCCTTATCTTTCAAAATATTACGATCTGCGGCCTTGTTAGTAACTTGTTGCAAAGCTGCGAGGTTCGTAGCACTGTTTCGCCACCTTCTTGTCGGCTTTTCCCGTTAAATCAGGGCGTTGTTTTACAGCCCTGGGGTACAGGTGAAAAAGAAATTGATAACGACCGCTGGAAATTTCACACCGGCGCGTTTTGCTCTGCTCTGTCTGGCGATTTTTTGTAGTCTGGCGTTTCTGTTGGGCCGCGTTGCCTGGCTGCAAATCGTCAAGCCTGACAATCTGGTGAAGCAGGAAGATATGCGCTCCCTCCGTCAGCTGGCGATTGATGCGCCGCGCGGCATGATAATGGATCGCGAAGGTCGTCCGCTGGCGGTGAGTGTGCCCGTCCGGGCCGTCTGGGCCGATCCCAAAACGGTGCTGGCAAAAGGCGGCGTCGGCGTTGATGAACGCTGGCAGGCGTTAGCGAACGCGCTGCATCTCTCGCTGGATACCCTCTCGGCACGCATCAACGCCAATCCCCAGGGGCGTTTCATTTACCTTGCCCGCCAGGTGGATCCCGCGCAGGCAAAGTGGATCGACAAACTAAATTTGCCCGGCATTAATTTACGCGATGAGTCCCGCCGTTTTTATCCGGCCGGCCATGTGGCCGCGAACCTGATTGGTTTCACCAACATCGACGGGCAGGGCATTGAAGGTGTAGAGAAGAGCTTCAATACGCAACTGACGGGCAAGGCAGGGGTGCGGCAGGTGAGGGAAGACCGCTATGGTCGCGTGGTTGAAAACCTGACAGAAGTTGCCCCCGTACCGGCGCATAACATCCAGTTGAGTATTGACGAGCGGCTGCAAACCATCACCGAAGATGCACTCGATAACGCCGTGGCCTGGAACAAGGCCGAGTCAGGTGCCTCCGTATTAATTAATATCCCCACCGGGGAAATACTCGCTATGGCCAGCTATCCGGATTTCAACCCCAATAACCGGGAAGGGGCGACAATAAACGATTTTCGCAATCGTGCGATCAGCGATACGTTCGAACCTGGTTCGACCGTCAAACCGCTGGTGCTGATGACCGCCCTGCAGCAGGGGCTGGTCAAGCCGGACAGCGTGATTGACACGCACCCGTACACCCTTGACGGGCATCGTATCCGCGACGTCGGTTACTATCCCGAACTGACCATGACCGGCATTCTGCAAAAATCGAGCGACACAGGCGTGTCCCGCCTCTCCCTGGCAATGCCGGTCCAGCATCTTCTCGATACCTATCGAAACTTTGGTTTTGGAACCCCAACCGAGCTTGGCCTGACGGGGGAGAGCGCGGGACTGTTGCCGCAGCGTAAATACTGGAGCCAGCTCGACCGCGCGACCTTTGCTTTCGGCTACGGGCTGATGGTCACGCCGCTGCAGCTGGCGCACGTCTACGCCACCATTGGAGGCTTCGGGCTTGAGCGTCCTCTTTCCATTACCCGTATTGATCCCCCCGTTATGGGCCACCGCGTTATGCCAGAAGAGATTGCGCATGAGGTAGAGCACATGATGGAGAGCGTCGCGCTACCCGGCGGCGGCGGGGTGAAGGCCGCCGTGCGCGATTACAGGGTAGCGGTGAAAACCGGTACGGCAAAGAAAATTGATGATAGCGGCAAATATGTCGATAAATACGTCGCCTACACCGCGGGCGTTGCTCCTGCCAGCGATCCGCGCTTTGCCCTGGTGGTGGTGATTAACGACCCGCAAAACGGGGCTTACTATGGCGGCGCCGTCTCTGCTCCCGTGTTCAGCGAGATTATGGGTAACGTGCTCCGTCTGGAAAATGTGAAACCTGACGGCTTACCGGCGGGCTCCGATCACCTGATCGTTATGCGCTAACCGGGCGTTTATAACCAGGGCGAATAGCGGTACACTTCGCCCTTTGATTATGCTCCGGAGTCACCATGTCCTTCAGTTGTCCCCTTTGCCACGCGGTCCTGACGCGTTCAGATAAAAGTTATACCTGTCCGCAGGGGCATCAGTTTGATATGGCGAAAGAAGGCTACGTAAATCTTCAGCCGGTGCAGCACAAGCGCTCCCGCGATCCAGGCGACAGCGCAGAGATGATGCAGGCGCGCCGTGCGTTTCTTGATGCCGGGCATTATCTGCCGCTGCGTGAGACGGTCGCACATACACTGAATGACATCCTCGCTGGCTCAGCAACCGCCCTGCTCGATATCGGCTGTGGGGAAGGGTACTACACCGCACGGTTTGCGGAGATTGCACGTGAGAAGGGCGCGCAGACCTTCGGTCTGGATGTCTCGAAAGTGGCGATTCGCGCGGCGGCAAAGCGTTACGCTGACGTGACGTTCTGTGTGGCGTCCAGCCACCGGCTGCCGTTTGACGATGCCAGCATGGACGCGGTTGTCCGCATTTACGCGCCCTGTAAGGCCGAGGAGCTGGCGCGCGTAGTGAAGCCTGGCGGATGGGTGGTTACCGTGACGCCAGGACCGCGTCATCTGATGGAGCTGAAGGGGCTTATCTACGATGAGGTGCGTCTGCATGCTCCCCATTCAGAACAGCTGGCCGGTTTTGCCCTGAAGCAGGCGCAAACCGTCGAGTACGAGATGACGCTGAAGGGGGAAGAGGCCAGCGCGCTGTTGCAGATGACGCCGTTCGCGTGGCGGGCAAAACCGGAGGTGTGGGAAACGCTAGCGGCGCAGTCCACATTTCGCTGCCAGACGGATTTCAGTATCCACATCTGGCAGCGCGAAGATTAACCAGCGAAGTGTGCCCAGAGGATCTGGGCGCCAATGCCAATTAACACAATACCCCCCAGAATTTCGGCGCGTTTACCCAGCAGCGGGCCGATAAACCGTCCGACCATCATGCCCAGCGTGGACATAATCAGCGTGGCACAGCCAATGGCCAGCGCGGTGGCGATAATATTGACCTGCAGGAATGCCAGACCGACGCCGACGGCCATCGCATCCAGGCTGGTAGCGATGGCCGTCGTGACCAGCAGCCAGAATCCGTGGCGGTGCTGAGGCTCCTCGGCGTCATCATCACTACCGCGAAAACCTTCAATCACCATTCGACCGCCGAGAAATACCAGCAGGACAAACGCAATCCAGTGGTTCCACTCTAATATAAACTGGCTGGCGAGCATGCCCAGGCCCCAGCCGATAAGTGGAGTCAGCGTTTCGATAGCGCCAAAAATGAGACCGGTACGCAGGGCTTCTGAGAATTTAGGTTTGTGAAGCGTGGCACCTTTTCCGATGGAAGCAGCAAACGCGTCCATGGACATGCCAAAAGCGAGAAGGATCGTAGCGGAGATATTCATAACAGCGTCCAGACCGGGGATATCCATATGACACATCACTGCCCCCAGTAAACAGCAGTTGATGTATCTATGGTCTCGCCTGATCGCGCTGCACAGAAAATGTGCTGATAGCGATCCGTACGTGCCACGTTTTTCAACGAGTATGTTGACACGCACATTTCCTGCGCACAGGAAATCGGCTACTCCCCAACGACGGGCGCAACCTTAACATATTTTGAGAATATAAAACAACAATGAAGAAGCATTATTTAGACTGATGATTGATAACGATTTTCATTTGTCTTTAAGCGTGAAAATAACGTTAAAAAAAGTGATCAAATTAACGGTGAGGATATAGCTCAGGCTATATTTTGTCTGCGAATCAGACACAGAATATAGCCGATGCTATATATCTAACTCACTGAGTTTTAACGAGTAAGTGGTATATCTTTTCCAGATCGTCAATATTCTTCACCCGAATAAGCAGGCGGCGCTGTTCTAATTGCATCACCAGCACACCGTCTTCGGATAAATTCATCTCTTTAATACGGTTATATTCTATCCAGACATTGGCGAAGAAAAATCCACGGGATTTAAAAATGATTTTTGGCGTGCGGATCCAGAACAGATAAATCGCCATTAATGCCAGCGCACATAATAACCATGTGGTTAATATTGCACCATGGCTGGTGACGTTATTGTAAATCAGAATGACGATCAGACCCGCGAAGATAAACGCATCCACGCGTCCGCGTCGCAGAAGGGGAAGTGAGAGCAGCGTCTCGCCGTGGCGGCGGGGCATGATGAACTCGTCATAGATCGCGTAAGCCAGAAGGGCAACAATAAATAAAACCAGTACGATGTCCGTGACAGTCATTCATCCTCCAGATAAAAAAAGCCGGGGGCATGCCCCCGGCGGTTAACGCATTGTATTACAGACCCAGCAGACCGACAGCGTAGCCCGCGATACCGATGACGAAGAAGCCAACGATAATCCACAACGGGTTCACTTTTTTACGCAGCAGCCACATACAGGCGAAGGTCAACAGCAGCGGCACCAGGCCAGGCATCAGCTGGTCGAGGATGGTCTGCACGGTGGTCACACGGGTTTGCCCATCCTGGCCCGTGATGGTCGACACCACCAGCGGGATGTTCACGTGCGTCCACTTGTTGACCAGCGCCCCCATGACAAACAGGCCGAGGATGGATGCCCCCTCAGTCAGTTTCTGCAGGAAGCCGCCGCCCATGTCCTTAACAATGTCCACCCCTTTACGGTAGCCGTAGGCCACGCCGTAATAACGGGTCAACAGACGAACGGCATTGAACAGAATGAAGAACAGCAGTGGGCCAAGCAGGCTGCCGCTCATCGCGATACCGGCACCCAGCGCCGCGAAGACCGGACGAACGGTACCCCAGAAGATAGGGTCACCCACGCCTGCCAGCGGACCCATCAGACCGACTTTGATACCGTTGATGGCACCATCGTCAATCTCTGCGCCGTTCGCACGCTGCTCTTCCATCGCAAGCGTTACGCCCAGAACGGGAGCCGCGACATACGGATGAGTGTTAAAAAATTCCAGGTGACGCTTAATCGCCTGACGGCGGGCTTCGTTATTTTCCGGGTACAGGCGTTTGATCGCCGGCACCATGGAGAAACAGAAACCGAGCGCCTGCATACGTTCGAAGTTCCATGAACCCTGAAACAGGTTAGAACGGATGAACACGCCACGAATATCACCCGGAGTGAGTTTTTTCTCGGTGGTAGTTTTTGTCATATCAACCATTTCGCTCACCTGTTAGTCCAGTTCGTTATCGAGATCGTTGTTTCCAGCAGCCTGCGCTGGGGCACCCGCGACGCGGTTATATTTCGGGCTGAGCTGGATGTAGAGAATCGCCATCACTGCACCAATCACACCCAGTGCAACCAGGTTGAAGTTGGTGAATGCCGCGGTCACGAAGCCGAGGTAGAAGAACGGCATCAGGTAGCCTGCGCGCATCATGTTGATGACCATCGCATAACCGACAACCACGATCATACCGCCCGCGATGTTCAGACCACTGGTGACCACTTCAGGGATGGCGTTGAGCATGCCCTGAACTTCGCTGGTCCCCACCGAAATCGCGACGATCACGGCCGGAATGGCGATACGCATCGCCTGCAGGAACAGGGACGATACGTGGATCCAGGAGAGCGCCGTGAGGTTGCCGTTTTCGGCCGCCTTATCCGCTGCGTGCTGGAAGGCCACGGTGATAGTACGCACGATGATGGTCAGTACCTGGCCTGCTGCGGCCAGCGGGATCGCCAGGGCGATACCGGCACCGATACTCTGATGACCGGCAATAACCAGAACGGTAGAAATAATGGACGCCAGCGCGGCATCAGGCGCAACCGCCGCACCGATGTTCATCCAGCCCAGGGCGATCATTTCCAGGGTACCACCGATGATGATACCGGTTTTCATGTCACCCAAAACGGCACCAATCAACGTACAGGCCACCAGAGGGCGGTGGAACTGAAATTCATCAAGTACGGACTCCATACCCGCAATACACGCGACGATGAACACCAGCACAATCTGAAGAGTGGTAATCTCCATTGTACTTCTCCTATTACATAAGCATTATGTGAAAAACCGGCGCGGGCTTATTTCCCAACTTTGCCGATCAAATCCATCATTTTCAGTTTCGGGTCCGTGGAAACCTTGCGGGCTTCCAGTTCAATACCGCGCGCATTCAGCTTGTTAAATGCCTCGATATCTTTCGCATCGACTGAAATGGCGTTGTTGACCTGCGTTTTGCCCTGACGGAATGCCATCCCCCCAATGTTCACGGAAGTGATTTTCACGCCGCCTTCAACAATGCGCTCAACGTCTGTCGGGTTAGTGAACAGGAGCATCACGCGTTCACCCGCGTATTTCGGGTTGTTGTAAACGCGAATCATCTTGGCGACATCCACGACGTGCGCGGTAACGCCAGGAGGAGCAACCTGCGTGAGAAGGGTTTTACGAACGGTGTCGGCGGCCACTTCGTCACTGACCACGATAATGCGACGAACGTTGGTCTCCTTGGTCCAGCGTGTTGCCACCTGTCCATGGATTAAACGGTCATCAATACGCGCCAGGCCGATGACCATGTAATCGTTCGGTCCCATCGGTTTTGCTGGCGCTGCCGCTTTCGGTGCCGCAGCAGGCGCAGGGGCGGGTTTTTCAACCGGCTGTGCTTTCAGGGCTTTCACCCCTTCGCGGCCGGTTTCAACGGCCAGAGCCACCAGTTCATCGAAAGATGGATTGTCGTCGCGTGCCATGAAGGTTTCCACCAGCATCGGGATATTGACCCCGGCGACAACTTCATAATGCTCTTTATCGACGACAATGCGGCTGGCAGCGTTGAACGGACTGCCGCCCCATGTATCAACGAGAAACAGCACCCCTTTGCTGGTATCCAGCTTCTCGAGTTCAGCGTTGTACTTCTCAATCAGCGTCTCGGCGTTTTCACCGGGAACGAAATCGATCCAGCCGACGTTTTCCTGCTCGCCCAACAGCATCTCTGCCGTTTTGAGTAGCTGCTCAGCAGCCCAACCATGTGTGCCTATGACAATAGCAATGGTCACTTGCTACCTCCTTTTATTATCATTAATACGCCTGCCGGGCAGACGTACTGAGAATCGTATTGGCGAACCGAATCGATTCAGATAAGGGTTAGAGTTAAAAAACTAAGACTTCCGCGAATTATTTTAGATAGTGAAAAAATAATTTATGTGATGAAGATCCGTAATTTAGGTTTCGAAAATCAGAAATTACTCAACACATATTTCGTCTTTTCGCGTTTTTGCAAAGGAACGTAAATCTTTGCTAAAAACATATTGTCTCTGATATGTTTAGCCTCCGTTTACTTGTTCAGGAGTATAGGGCTACAGCCCACTATATGGACCGTCACCGACGTCAGTCATCTTTCAGGCCATCTCGCGCCTTTTTCACCGGCGATCCTCGCCACGTATCAACGCTGTCTGCCTCTGTTTTGCCCACATTGCGTGGGGCACCGTTTCGTCATTCCTTTAGCAGGAGCTTGTCATGGAATTCTTAATGGACCCGTCAATCTGGGTGGGATTGCTCACGCTGGTGGTGCTGGAGATTGTTCTCGGTATCGATAACCTGGTGTTTATCGCCATTCTCGCGGACAAACTGCCGCCAAAGCAGCGTGATAAAGCGCGTCTGATTGGTCTCTCGCTGGCGCTGGTCATGCGACTGGGCCTGCTGTCCGTCATCTCCTGGATGGTCACGCTGACCAAACCGCTCTTCTCCGTCATGGATTACACCTTCTCCGGCCGTGATTTGATCATGCTGATCGGGGGGATATTCCTGCTCTTCAAAGCGACAACAGAGCTCCATGAGCGGCTGGAAAACCGACAGCATGATGATGGGCACGGTAAAGGCTACGCCAGCTTCTGGGTGGTAGTGCTGCAGATCGTGGTGCTTGATGCAGTGTTCTCGCTGGATGCGGTGATCACGGCGGTCGGCATGGTGAACCATCTGCCGGTGATGATGGCCGCGGTGGTCATTGCGATGGCGGTCATGCTTCTGGCCTCGAAACCGCTGACGCGTTTCGTGAACCAGCATCCGACGGTGGTGGTACTGTGCCTGAGCTTCCTGCTGATGATTGGTCTGAGCCTGGTGGCCGAAGGCTTTGGCTTCCATATTCCGAAAGGCTACCTGTACGCCGCGATTGGCTTCTCGATCCTGATCGAGCTGTTCAACCAGATTGCGCGCCGTAACTTTATTAAGCAGCAGTCCAGTCAGCCGCTGCGTGCCCGTACCGCAGATGCCATTCTGCGTCTGATGGGCGGTCGTCGTCAGGTGAACGTTCAGTCTGATTCCGAAAACCATAACCCGGTTCCGGTCCCGGAAGGGGCGTTTGTGGAACAGGAACGTTACATGATTAACGGCGTGCTCTCCCTGGCCTCGCGGTCACTGCGCGGGATCATGACTCCGCGCGGAGAGATCAGCTGGGTCGATGCTAACCTGAGTGTGGATGAAATTCGCCAGCAGCTGCTCTCTTCCCCGCACAGCCTGTTCCCGGTGTGTCGTGGTGAGCTGGATGAGATCATCGGCGTCGTGCGGGCGAAAGAGATGCTGGTGGCCCTGGAAGAGGGCGTCAATGTCGAAGCCGTTGCAGCGGCATCGCCGGCGATTGTCGTACCGGAAACGCTTGACCCGATCAACCTGCTCGGGGTGCTTCGCCGCGCGCGTGGCAGCTTTGTTATCGTCACCAACGAGTTTGGGGTGGTACAGGGGCTGGTCACGCCGCTGGACGTGCTGGAAGCCATAGCCGGTGAATTCCCGGACGAGGACGAAACCCCGGAGATCGTTGCCGATGGCGATGGCTGGCTGGTGAAAGGGACCACCGATCTGCACGCGCTCTCGCACACGCTGGGGCTGGAAAACGTGGTCAACGATGAAGAAGACATCGCGACCGTTGCCGGTCTGGTTATCGCCGTTAACGGGCAAATCCCGCGTGTCGGCGATGTGATTGAGCTGCCGCCGTTGCACATCACGATTGTCGAAGCCAACGACTATCGCGTTGATATGGTCCGCATTGTTAAAGAACAATCTGCCCACGACGAAGATGAGTAAGCCTGCTTAACGCAGCGGCATTAAGGGCACTATGTGCCCGTTATGGCGGGCTGGCGGGGGAGACCTTCCCGCCAGCCAGTCCGGAAAGTCCCGTAGCGGCATCGGCCGCGCATAGAAAAACCCCTGCAGGACAGGAACGCCATGACGGCGTAAATATCGTGCCTGCTCCTCCGTCTCAACCCCTTCTGCAACCAGTTCGATATTCAGCCGCTGACCCAGCGCAATAATGATATCCGTCACCGTTGAATTCACAGCATCAGTACCGATGGCGGTGGTAAAGGACTGGTCAATTTTCAGCACGTCCGGGTGCAGCTTCTCGAGCCAGGAGAGGGAGCTGTTTCCGGTACCAAAATCGTCAATGGCGAGCTTCACCCCTTTGCGATGCAGCTCGCGCACGATGCGATAGTCCGCATCCAGCAGCGCGTCCCGTTCCGTTAATTCGATCACCAGCTGCTGATGGGGGTTGGCGCTGAACCACAGACGGTTCAGGTCCTGCAGCAATACCGCGCGACGAAAATGGCTGGCGGCGACGTTAATGCCGATGTGAAAACCCGCGCTTGCCGGGAAGTAACCTATCTGGCGTACCGTTTCGGCAATCACATAACGGGTCAGGGGGACAATCTGGTTATGTTCTTCTGCCAGCGGAATAAACACTTCCGGGGAGATCCACCCCTGACGGGGATTGTTCCAGCGCAGCAGGATCTCAACGCCGGTGCACTTCTGGGTACGGGCATCCATCAGCGGCTGGCAGAAAAGTTCAAATTCCCGCGAGGCAATCCCCATATCGATCTCCCACGTGAAGCTCATCCGGTTTGCCGTGGCCAGCCAGGCGAGATAGCCCAACAGCAGGCTGAGTATGAGCCCCAGTGGCAGCTGGGCGGGGAGACTTTTCAGGGCCAGTACGCCGGGACCCGGCCCGCTGATCGTGATGGTGAAAGGATGTCGGGATGAGGACTGCTGGACAATCGAGCCTTCCTCATCAAATGACAGGCTGTCGGTGACGCGCTGGCCGTAACGCAAAAAACGATCGCCCACGGTCAGCGCCACGTCATTGATAAGCGGGCGCTGGGGCTCGAGGATCATTTTGGTGATCAGGTCGATATTGATGATCTCCATGATGCCATCTTCCCCGTCCTGAGAGACCGGAAACCACTGGATCAGTATCGGGCTGCCCTTAAGCAGCCACTGGTCAGTCGATAAAATGAGCTTCGCCGCGCTGGCGGGGAGTTCCCTCAGGAAATCACGCACGGGCAGATTGCGGCTGCCGAAAATACTCGAGCAGTAGAGGATACCGTCTTTAACCAGGGCGATAGAGCGTACTGTCTGCAAAATGGCGGCCTGCTTTCTCAGGGCCAGGTGTGCCTGCTGACAAGGCTGACCCACCAGCGGCTGCAGCACGTTGCGGCGCTTATCTAAAGCGAGCAGCACGTTATCAAGGGCGCGAACGGTATGGCTGGTAAAGGCGAGGATCTGCTGTTGGTTAACATTGCGCTGTGAAATAAAGCGAACGCCCAACGTCAGGATGAGCGTCAGGAGCGCAATCGTCACGCAGACGATAACGCGTTTTCGGCGGTAGTGTTTAATGATCGTCTGCGCAGTTTGCATGAACGAACGCCTGATAAGCCACCAGCCACAAAAGCCGGACGCAACTGTGAAAGTGTAGTGGGGAAAGCGGGAGGAGACGAGAATGAAGAGGAAATTTCGCCCATCCGTTGCAGATGGGCGAAAGGCAGTATTAGTCGCACTGCACCTTAATGGCCAGGCCACCACGGGACGTCTCGCGGTATTTCGCGTTCATGTCTTTGCCCGTTTCGTACATAGTTTCAATCACCTTATCCAGCGATACGCGAGGTTCGCTGGTACGGCGCATCGCCATACGTGAGGCGTTGATGGCCTTCACCGACGCAATCGCGTTACGCTCGATACACGGCACTTGCACCTGGCCCGCGACCGGGTCACAGGTCAGACCGAGGTTGTGTTCCATACCGATTTCTGCCGCCACGCAGACCTGCTCAGGGCTTGCACCCAGAAGCTCTGCAAGACCCGCCGCCGCCATAGAACAGGCGACACCCACTTCACCCTGACAGCCGACTTCAGCGCCAGAAATAGACGCGTTCATCTTGTACAGGGCACCAATGGCACCTGCCGCCAGGAAATAACGGATATAGATGTCTGGCGTCACGGGTTCAATAAAGTGGTCGTAATAGGCCAGCACGGCCGGAACAATTCCGCACGCGCCGTTGGTCGGCGCCGTCACGACGCGGCCACCGGCGGCGTTCTCTTCGTTAACCGCCAGGGCAAACATATTCACCCAGTCGACCACGTTCATCGGGTCGTTGGAGAACTTGTCCGTCGTCACCAGCATACGGCGCAGGGCAGAGGCACGACGCGGTACGCGCAGTGGACCCGGCAGCACGCCTTCGGTGTTCATCCCGCGATCGATACAGGCGCGCATGGTTTGCCATACGTTCGCAAAATAGTCTTCAATCTCTTTTTTGCTGTGCAGCGCCAGTTCGTTCTGCATCACCATGCCGGACAGCGACAGACCGGTCTGTTTGCAGTAACCGAGCATCTCGGTAGCGGATTTAAACGGATACGGAACGCTGACGTCGCCGACGCTATCTTTGCCAAAATGCTCTTCATCCACGATGAAACCACCGCCGATGGAGTAGTACGTTTTGCTGTAAATCTCTTTTTCACCGCTAAATGCGTGAATGGTCATGCCGTTTTCATGCAGCGGCAGGTTGTCGCTGCGAAAACGCATGCCGTCATCCTGCGGGAAGTCAACTTCCTGCTGACCGTTTGCCAGCAGCAGACGACCGCGCGTTTCCACGTCGCGGATGAATGCCGGGATGGCATCAATATCCACAGTATCCGGCATATTGCCTGCCAGACCCATAATAATGGCGATATCGGTGTGGTGGCCTTTACCCGTCAATGACAGCGAGCCGTAAACATCCACGGCGACACGGGTAACGCTTTCCAGTAATCCTTTTTCGACCAGATCATCGACGAACTGTTTACCGGCCTTCATCGGGCCAACAGTATGGGAAGACGAAGGGCCAATTCCCACTTTGAACATGTCGAATATACTAATCACTTTCACACTCCTGACAGGGTTACCGGGGTTCCAGTAACGATGTTATAACTGCGCATAGTGTAAGAGGGAACACCGACCTCGGCTTAACTATTCACATGAATTAAACTAATGGTTGACGATGGGTTTTGCTAATAGCGCGACGCAGATCGCAAACCAGGCAAAAGAAGGTGAAATGTAAAGTATAGTCAAGGCTTCAGGCCGATTTGCAACGCCAGTTCACGAATAATGCCCGCCGTCATGCCCCAGACAAAATAATGCTGATACCAGGACAACCACACCCGATGGTCATGACCCCGGCGGTGGATATCCAGCGGATGATAACGGCTTAATCGAAGGGCTTCTTCCAGCGGCATCTCAAACACGGCGGAGACTTCATCCACGCTGGCATGATACTGCAGGTCCGGCGGGATAATGCCCACCACCGGCGTGACCTGGAAACCGGTAACGCTGTCGACGGGCGGCAGCACGCCAATGACCTCTACCGCCTCCGGCGGAATCGCCACTTCTTCCTGCGCTTCCCGCAGCGCGGCGGCAATCAGCGACGCATCGGAGCTGTCAACGGCGCCGCCAGGAAAAGCGACCTGACCGGCGTGTTTGCGCAGATGGGCAGAGCGCTGGGTGAGCAGCAGGCCCGGCTGTGCACGCCGCACGACCGGGATCAGCACCGCCGCCTGGCGCTGATTCAGCGCTTCGCGGTTGACCTGGGGCCGTAGTAGCTGAAAGCGCGATAAAAAAGCATCCAGCGTCAGGTTCTCTTTTTCCACCCGTGGTTACTCCAGTTGTTTCAGAATACGGTTAACTTTATCAAAGGTTTCCTGATATTCCGCATCGACCTGGCTGTCGGCAACGATGCCGCCGCCGGCCGAACAGTAAAGGTTTCCGTTACAGGCAGTCAGCGTGCGGATGGTAATGCTGGTATCCAGGGTGCCGCACAGGCTGATGTAGCCAATACTCCCGCACCAGGCGTTGCGGCGGTGGGGCTCCAGCTCATCGATAATCTCCATCGCCCGCACTTTCGGTGCGCCGGTTATCGAGCCGCCCGGGAACGCGGCGCGCAGAAGATCGCAGGCCGTCCGCGAGGCCGGCAGTCGCGCGGTAATGGTGCTGACCAGATGATGGACCGCCGGGAAAGGCTCGACGACGAACAGTTCCGGCACCCGCACGCTGCCCGGCACGGCCACCCGGCCAATATCGTTGCGCATCAGATCGACAATCATCAGGTTTTCTGCGCGGTCCTTCGGTGAGGCGGCCAGTTTTTCCGCCTGCTGGCGGTCAGCATCAGGATCGGCAAGGCGTGGCAATGTACCCTTAATTGGCCGCGTCTGAATGTTGCCCTCCGCAAGATGGATAAAGCGCTCAGGCGACAGGCTGACAATGGCCCCCTGTTCCAGACGGATAAAGGCGCTGAACGGTGCCCGGTTAGTGGCGTTAAGGCGGGTAAAAGCCTGCCATTCATTGCCCTCATAGGTTGCCTGGAAACGCTGGGCGAGATTTACCTGATAGCAGTCGCCGCTTTGCAGATACGCCTGCACGCGGGCAAATTTTTCTGCATATGCCCCGGGCGTCATATTTGAACGCCAGTCAGAGGTCAGGCGGAAATCCGGCGCGGCGGCAGGCTGCTGCGCTTCCAGCCAGGCCAGGCGCGCGTCGACATCCGAATGGCTGAGCAAAGAGACCACCTGCTTATGGTGATCGACAATCAGCGCCCAGTCATAAAGCCCTACGGCCATATCCGACAGCGGAATATCCGCTTTCGCCACCGAGGGCAGCGTTTCAAAGCGACGGCCAAGATCGTAGCCAAACAGGCCCAGCGCACCGCCCTGGAAGGGGAGATCGGGATTCGGCAGGGCAGACAAGCCCAGCGCATCGATAGCCTCCTGAAGCCGCAGCAGCGGATCGTCCGTTGACGGCAGGTCATGGGTCGTCAGCGTCTTTAGCGGATCGGCGACCAGGATATCAAAGCGGCTATAGGGATGATCCGCATGGCCGGAATGCAGTAACATCGCAAAAGGAAGATGGCTCAGACGGGCAAACCAGAACTCAGCGGCGTCAGTACGCCAGGGCAGGGTAATAACAGTGGGCAAGCGCATGTTCATGTGTGGCATACTACCGGGCAGCGTGAAATAATTAGCGCGAATAATTTAGCAGGAGTTGACGATGTTTGCAGGTTTACCTTCTCTGAGCCACGAGCAACAGCAGAAAGCGGTTGAGCGAATTCAGGAACTGATGTCCCAGGGGATGAGCAGCGGGCAGGCCATTTCCCAGGTGGCGGAAGAACTTCGCGCCACCCATACCGGCGAGCGGATCGTGGCGCGTTTCGAGGATGAAGAGGAAGAGTAACCGGCCTACACAGCCGCGATAATCTTAATCTCTACCTTGTATTCCGGCTTCATCAGCGTGGCCTGTACGGTACAACGTACAGGCGCGTGACCCGCCACCACCCAGGCATCCCAGGCTCTGTTCATGGCCGCGAAATCGTCTTTGTTTGCCAGAAAAATTGTCGCATCCAGAATGCGCGATTTGTCGCTACCTTGCTTTTCAAGCACCGCATCGATCTGCGCCAGGGTGTTCGCCGTTTGTTCGAACGCATCCGCGTCCAGATTCGCCGGTACGCCGGTGTAGTAGAGTGTCTGGTTATGAATGACTACATCAGACCAGCGGGCTTCGGCATCAATGCGCACAATTGTCATAAACGTTTCCTCGTTATTTTTCGTCATCAGGCGGCAAGACTGCCATATTGTGCCGTCGTCGTCACTATTTGGGGTGGCACTGGAGAGGATGGGCTGACATAATCCCTGTGCAAAAATACAGTGAGAGAGCACCGTGGCAGACGATTTTTCCCCTGAAGGTCAGTTAGCACAAGCCATTCCCGGCTTTAAACCGCGTGAACCTCAGCGGCAGATGGCACACGCCGTGGCGCGGGCCATTGATAAGGCGCAGCCGCTGGTGGTGGAGGCCGGAACCGGTACGGGGAAAACTTACGCCTACCTTGCCCCGGCGCTGCGGGCGAAAAAAAAGGTGATCATCTCGACCGGCTCGAAAGCGCTGCAGGATCAGCTCTACAGCCGGGATTTGCCGACGGTGGCGAAAGCGCTGAAATACAAAGGCCGGCTGGCGCTGCTGAAGGGGCGCTCTAACTATCTCTGCCTCGAGCGTCTTGAGCAACAGGCGCTGGCGGGCGGCGATTTGCCGGTGCAGACCCTGAGTGACGTCATTATCCTTCGCGCCTGGGCCAACCAGACGGAAGAGGGGGATATCAGCACCTGCGCGAGCGTGCCGGAAGACTCGCCGGCCTGGCCGTTGGTGACCAGTACCAACGACAACTGCCTCGGCAGTGACTGCCCGCTGTACAAAGACTGCTTTGTGGTGAAAGCGCGCAAAACGGCGATGGATGCCGATGTGGTGGTGGTCAACCATCACCTGTTTCTTGCGGATATGGTGGTCAAGGACAGCGGCTTTGGTGAGCTGATCCCGGAGGCGGAGGTCATGATCTTTGATGAAGCCCACCAGCTCCCGGATATCGCCAGCCAGTATTTTGGCCAGTCGCTCTCCAGCCGCCAGCTGCTGGATCTGGCGAAAGATTTCACCATCGCTTACCGCACCGAATTAAAAGATACCCAGCAGTTGCAGAAGTGTGCCGATCGCCTGGCCCAAAGCGCGCAGGACTTCCGGTTACAGCTCGGCGAGCCGGGCTATCGCGGGAACCTGCGCGAGCTGCTGGCGGATAAAAATATCCAGCGCGCGCTGCTGCTGCTCGATGACACCCTGGAGCTCTGCTACGACGTCGCGAAATTGTCGCTTGGCCGTTCCGCGCTGCTGGATGCCGCATTCGAGCGCGCCACGCTCTATCGCGGGCGGCTCAAACGGTTAAAAGAGATTAACCAGCCGGGGTTCAGCTACTGGTATGAATGCACCTCGCGCCATTTCACGCTGGCGCTCACGCCGCTGACGGTGGCGGATAAATTTAAAGAGGTGATGGCGCAAAAACCTGGCAGCTGGATCTTCACGTCGGCAACGCTGTCGGTGAATGACGATCTGCATCACTTCACGGAACGGCTTGGCATTGAACAGGCGGAGTCGCTGCTGCTGCCCAGCCCGTTTGATTACGAAAAACAGGCGCTGCTTTGCGTGCCGCGTAATCTTCCGCTGCCAAACCAGCCGGGTGCGGCGCGCCACCTGGCGGCAATGCTAAAACCGATGATCGAGGCCAACAACGGCCGCTGTTTTATGCTTTGCACCTCTCACGCCATGATGCGCGACCTCGCGGAGCAGTTCCGTGCCACCATGACCCTGCCGGTACTGCTGCAGGGAGAAACCAGCAAAGGGCAACTGCTGCAGCAGTTCGTCAGCGCCGGTAATGCTCTGCTGGTGGCCACCAGCAGCTTCTGGGAAGGGGTGGATGTACGCGGAGACACCCTGTCGCTTGTGATCATCGATAAGCTGCCGTTTACCTCCCCGGACGACCCGTTGCTGAAGGCGCGGATGGAAGACTGCCGCCTGCGCGGCGGCGATCCGTTTGACGAGGTACAGCTGCCGGACGCGGTGATCACCCTTAAGCAAGGGGTAGGACGATTGATCCGCGACGTCACCGATCGCGGCGTGCTGGTCATCTGTGATAACCGGCTGGTGATGCGCCCGTACGGCGCAACCTTCCTCGCCAGCCTGCCGCCCGCACCGCGGACGCGGGACATAAAACGCGCGGTGCGTTTCCTGGCAAACCCAACGGCGGAGTAATTTACCCCGGAGTGTGCTAAGATGCGCGCCATTTTGTGACTGACCCTTGCGAGAGCGCGACGACTGATGCGAATTCTGGCTATTGATACCGCAACAGAGGCTTGCTCTGTTGCTCTGTTGAACAACGGTGCTGTTTCTGCTCACTTCGAAGAGTGCCCACGGGAACACACCCAGCGCATTCTGCCCCTGGTTAAGGCGATCTTAACCCGGAGCAATACCGCCTTAACCGACCTCGACGCGCTGGCCTTTGGCCGTGGCCCGGGCAGCTTTACCGGCGTGCGTATTGGCATTGGCATTGCCCAGGGGCTGGCGCTGGGCGCTGAGCTGCCGATGATTGGCGTCTCTACCCTCGCCACCATGGCGCAGGGCGCCTGGCGTATGACCGGGGCCACCCGCGTCCTGGCCGCGATTGACGCCCGTATGGGCGAAGTCTACTGGGCTGAATACACCCGCGACGCGCAGGGCGTGTGGCACGGTGAAGAGACGGAAGCGGTACTTAAGCCACAAGCGGTGACCGAACGACTGAAACAGCTCTCCGGTGAGTGGGCGACCGTCGGCACGGGCTGGCCTGCATGGCCTGAGATGGCGAAGGATACCGGGGTGACGCTGGTGGACGGCAACATGCTATTGCCTGCGGCAGAGGATATGCTTCCCATTGCCAGCCAGCTGCTTGCAGCAGGAAAAACCGTTGCCGTGGAACACGCGGAGCCGGTTTATTTGCGAAACACCGTCGCATGGAAGAAACTTCCGGGCCGCGAGTGAATCTCAGTAACAGGAACTGAGAAAAAGGAGTCGCATCATGGCGGTTCAGACTAAAGTAGTACGCCTTTTTATGGCAGGCGCTGTTGCCATAGCACTGAGCGGATGCGTTTCCGTGCCTGATGCGATTAAGGGCTCCAGCCCGACGCCACAGCAGGATCTGGTGCGGGTGATGAATGCCCCTGAGCTCTACGTTGGCCAGGAAGCGCGCTTCGGCGGGAAAGTGATTGAGGTGCAAAACCAGCAGGGAAAAACCCGTCTGGAGATCGCGACCGTTCCTCTGGACAGCGGCGCACGCCCTGTGCTGGGTGAGGCCTCACGCGGACGTATCTATGCCGACGTCAGTGGTTTCCTCGATCCGGTCGATTTTCGCGGACAACTGGTGACCGTCGTCGGGCCGATAACCGGCGCGGTGCAGGGCAAAATCGGTAATACGCCGTATAAATTTATGACCATGCAGGTTAACGGCTATAAACGCTGGCGGCTGGCACAGCAGGTGATCATGCCGCCTCAGCCGATCGATCCGTGGATGTGGGGTCCACACCCTTACCGTTACGGCTACCCGGGCTGGGGCTGGTATAACCCGGGACCTGCACAGGTACAGACCATCGTTACTGAGTAACTTACTGTTATTGTTAGAAAAGAGACAGCGGCTCAGCCGCTGTCTCTGTTTTTTTACGGCTACAACGAAAAAAAAGAGTGACGCGCTTCGCAACCTTAAATCTGGACAATTAATAAACTGGTACGCTGAGTTAATATAATGTTAAAAAACTGTTTATTATCGGGGTTGTGATGACGACGAACACTCAGTTCAGAGGTGATGCATTGAAAAAGGTTTGGCTTAACCGTTATCCCGCAGATGTGCCTGCGGAGATCAATCCTGACCGTTATCAATCCCTGGTGGAATTATTTGAGCACTCGGTAAGGCGCTACGCGGACCAGCCCGCATTTGTGAATATGGGCGAGGTGATGACGTTCCGTAAGCTTGAGGAGCGTAGCCGGGCGTTTGCGGCTTATCTGCAGGAAGGACTGGGGCTGCAAAAAGGGGACCGCGTCGCGCTGATGATGCCAAACCTGCTGCAATACCCGGTGGCGCTGTTTGGTATCCTGCGTGCCGGGATGATTGTCGTCAACGTCAACCCGCTGTATACCCCGCGCGAGCTGGAGCATCAGCTGAACGACAGCGGTGCGGCCGCGATTGTGATTGTCTCCAACTTTGCCCATACGCTGGAAAAAGTGGTCGACAGAACCCAGGTTAAACACGTCATCCTGACGCGCATGGGGGATCAACTCTCCACCGCCAAAGGCACGCTGGTTAACTTTGTCGTTAAATACATCAAACGTCTGGTGCCAAAATACCACCTGCCGGATGCCATCTCTTTCCGCCGTGCCCTGCATGCGGGCTACCGTATGCAGTACGTTAAGCCGGAGTTGGTATCGGAAGACCTGGCTTTCCTGCAATACACCGGCGGTACCACCGGCGTGGCCAAAGGGGCGATGCTGACCCACCGCAACATGCTGGCAAACCTTGAGCAGGTGAATGCCACTTACGGGCCGCTGCTGCATCCTGGCAAAGAGCTGGTCATTACCGCGCTGCCGCTGTATCACATTTTCGCACTGACCATGAACTGCCTGCTGTTTATTGAGCTCGGTGGCCAGAACGTCCTGATTACGAACCCGCGCGATATTCCGGGGCTGGTGAAAGAGCTGGCGAAATACCCGTTCACCGCCATGACCGGGGTAAACACCCTGTTTAACGCGCTGCTGAACAACAAAGAGTTCCAGCAGCTGGATTTCTCCACGCTGCACCTCTCTGCGGGCGGCGGCATGCCGGTTCAGCAGGCGGTCGCTGAGCGCTGGGTAAAGCTCACCGGGCAGTATTTGCTTGAGGGGTATGGTCTGACGGAATGTGCGCCGCTGGTCAGCGTGAACCCGCATGATATCGACTATCACAGCGGCAGCATTGGTCTGCCGGTGCCGTCCACGGAGGCCAAACTGGTCGATGATAACGATAATGAAGTCGCGCCGGGTGAACCGGGCGAGCTGTGCGTCAAAGGTCCTCAGGTCATGCTGGGGTACTGGCAGCGTCCTGATGCCACCGACGAAATCATCAAAGACGGCTGGCTCCATACCGGCGATATCGCGGTGATGGACGAAGAGGGCTTCCTGCGCATTGTCGATCGTAAGAAAGACATGATTCTGGTCTCCGGCTTCAACGTCTATCCGAATGAGATCGAAGACGTGGTGATGCAGCACAGCGGCGTACTCGAAGTGGCGGCCGTCGGGGTGCCTTCCGGCAGCAGCGGTGAAGCGGTCAAAATATTTGTGGTCAAGAAAGATCCTTCCCTCACCGAGGAGGAGCTGGTCACGTTCTGTCGTCGTCAGCTGACGGGCTACAAGGTGCCGAAACTGGTTGAATTCCGCGATGAGCTGCCGAAATCCAACGTCGGAAAGATATTACGACGAGAATTACGTGACGAAGCCCGTGGCAAAGTAGACAATAAGGCCTAAGCTTCACGCTAATCGCCCAGACGCCGGTTAAGCCGGCGTTTTTTATGGGCGCAAACAAAAGAGAACCCGTTTTGAATTACCAGATGATCACGACCAATGACGAGCTGGCTTCGCTGTGCGAAGTGACGCGCGACTTTCCTGCCATTGCCCTGGATACCGAGTTTGTCCGTACCCGGACATACTATCCGCAGCTGGGGTTGATACAGATGTACGACGGTAAACACGTGTCGCTGATTGACCCTCTTGGTATTACCGACTGGACGCCGATGCGCGACCTGCTGCTCGATACCGCCGTGACCAAATACCTGCACGCAGGCAGTGAAGATCTGGAAGTCTTTCTGAACACCTTTGGCATCATGCCCCAGCCGCTGATTGATACGCAGATCCTTGCCGCGTTCAGCAATCGTCCGCTTTCGTGGGGCTTTGCCGCCATGGTGGAGGAGTACACGGGGCTGACGCTGGATAAAAGCGAATCCCGTACCGACTGGCTGGCGCGTCCGCTTACCGAGCGTCAGCTGGAATATGCGGCGGCAGACGTGTTTTACCTGCTGCCGATTGCCGGACAGCTGATGAAAGAGGCGGAAGCCTCTGGCTGGCTGCCTGCCGCGCTGGATGAGTGCCGTATGACCCAGCAGCGTCGCCAGGAAGTGGTGGATCCGAAAGAGGCCTGGCGCGATATCAGCAACGCGTGGCAACTGCGTACGCGTCAGCTGGCCTGCCTGCAGCTGTTAGCGGACTGGCGTCTGCGCAAAGCGCGCGAGCGCGATCTGGCGGTTAACTTTGTGGTGCGTGAAGAGCATCTCTGGGCGGTGGCACGCTATATGCCGGGCAGCCTGGGCGAACTGGACAGCATTGGGCTTTCGGGCAGTGAGATCCGTTTTCACGGTAAAACCCTGCTGGCGCTGGTCGCGAAAGCGCAGGAATTGCCTGACGACAAGCTGCCGGAACCGCTGCTGAATCTGATGGATATGCCGGGCTACCGCAAGGCGTTCAAGGACATCAAAGCCCTGGTTCAGGCCGTTGCTACGGAAAGCAAGCTGAGTGCTGAACTGCTCGCATCACGCCGACAGATTAATCAGCTGCTGAACTGGCACTGGAAGCTGAAGCCGCAGAATGGCTTACCGGAAATGATGGCGGGCTGGCGCGGGGAATTGATGGCCGATCGCCTGAATACGCTGCTGGAAGGTTATCCGCGATAAAAAATATGCCGGGTGATAACCCGGCATATTCCCCCGGTGGCGCTGCGCTTACCGGGGCTATGAAATCACAAACCTACGGACGGGACTCTTCCGCTTCCGGGAGCGTCACGTTCAGCTCCAGAATCGAAATATCCCCGTCTTTTTGTTCCAGCTGCACCGTCACCATCTCCGGGTCAATCTGCACATACTTACAGATCACTTCCAGGATGTCCTTACGCAGCTGCGGCAGGTAGTGAGGCTCGGCGTCGCTACGACGACGCTCCGCAACGATAATTTGCAGACGTTCTTTTGCGATGTTGGCGGTGTTCTTTTTCCGCGAGAGAAAAAAGTCCAGTAATGCCATAACTTATCCTCCGAACAGGCGTTTGAGGAAACCTTTCTTCTCTTCTTCAATGAAGCGGAAAGGACGTTCTTCTCCCAGCAGACGGTCAACAGTATCAGCATACGCTTTACCTGCATCTGCCGTTGTATCCAGGATCACGGGCTCACCCTGGTTAGAGGCGCGTAACACGGACTGATCTTCCGGGATAACGCCCACCAGTTTAATGCGCAGGATCTCCAGCACGTCTTCCATGCTCAGCATATCACCTTTGTTCACGCGACCCGGGTTATAGCGGGTAAGCAGCAGGTGTTCTTTAATCGGGTCTTCGCCATTTTCCGCACGACGGGATTTAGAGGCGAGGATCCCCAGAATGCGGTCTGAGTCACGCACGGATGACACTTCAGGGTTGGTGGTGATGATCGCTTCATCGGCGAAGTAGAGCGCCATCAGGGCACCGGTTTCGATGCCGGCAGGGGAGTCGCAGACAATGAAGTCGAACTCCATTTTTTTCAGCTCGTCGAGCACCTTTTCCACCCCTTCACGGGTCAGTGCGTCTTTGTCACGCGTCTGAGAAGCCGGGAGAATGTAGAGGTTCTCGGTGCGTTTGTCTTTAATCAGCGCCTGGTTCAGCGTGGCATCGCCCTGAATGACGTTAACGAAGTCATACACGACGCGACGCTCACATCCCATGATGAGGTCGAGGTTACGTAGACCGATATCGAAGTCGATAACGACGGTTTTCTTTCCCTTCTGGGCCAAACCAGTAGCGATGGCCGCGCTGGAGGTGGTCTTGCCAACGCCTCCTTTACCCGAAGTAACAACAATAATGCGTGCCATAGAAATTCCTTGTTAAAAAGGGATCAATTCAACGGTTGAACGGTCAACGCGTCGTCTGCCAGAAGCAGGCGAGCCGCTTTGCCATAAAATTCGGCTGGGATCTTGTCGCTCAGCCAATATTCACCTGCGATGGAGACCAGTTCCGCCGTCAGATGAGTACAAAAAATTTGCGCGTCCCGATCGCCACTTGCCCCGGCGAGCGCACGTCCACGCATCATACCGTAAACGTGAATATTGCCATCTGCAATCAGCTCAGCGCCAGCGCTGACGTGGCTTGTAACAATTAGATCACAGTTTGGCGCATAAATGCGCTGACCGGAACGAACCGGCACATCAATCATTCGCGTTTTTGTGATGGTTGTAACGTTTTGCACCGCAGGAGGGGGCGTTTCGACGGCAACGGGTGCCGCACGCGGGGTTTTTTCTTTGCCTTCATTCAGAAGCGGCAGCCCCGCACGGTCGATTTCCGCTTTCAGCTCGGGATCTTTACAGCCACTGATGCCCACAATACGCAGTCCGGTAGAGGAGACCGCCTGCTGGAGAAGCTTCCAGTTAACCGGCGCCTCAAGACCGCTGACATTGATCACAACAGGGGCATGTTTCAGAAAGGCGGGAGCCTGGGCGATTTTGTCTTCTAACGCCTGACGAATAACCTCGGGTTTTGCATCATGCAAATGTACCACTGATAAGGTGAAGCTACTGCCTTTAAGCTCGATGGGCGTGTTTGACATCCTGGCCTTACTCAATTTGCTATTAACCGCAACCACTCGCTGCGATATTCCGAAGAGTATCAGGCATGTTATAGTCAGGAGTATATTGAGGCAAGCAACCACCCATTAATTCAGAGTAAAAACATGTTTTGTGTGATCTACAGAAGTACAAGCCGTGACCAGACCTATCTTTATGTCGAAAAGAAAGACGATTTTTCACGCGTGCCTGAAGAATTAATGAAGAACTTTGGCCGACCACAGCTGGTGATGCTGCTGCCGCTCGATGGTCGTAAGAAACTGGTGAATGCCGATCTGGATAAAGTGAAAACGGCATTAGCCGAACAAGGCTATTATTTACAGCTTCCACCGCCACCCGAGAATTTATTAAAACAGCATCTTGAGGCGAACGGGAAAAAATAGCCTCAACTGATTCCGGGCACAACACATCAACCGTTTAGGGGTCGACCATGTATCAACATCATAACTGGCAAGGGGCATTACTGGATTATCCCGTCAGCAAAGTGGTTTGCGTGGGCAGCAACTATGCCAAACATATACAGGAGATGGGCAGCGCGACGCCAGAAGAGCCGGTCCTGTTCATCAAGCCAGAAACGGCGCTGTGCGATATCCGCCAGCCGCTGGCGCTGCCACAGGGGCTTGGTTCGGTGCATCACGAGGTTGAACTCGCCGTGCTGATTGGCGCGACGCTGCGACAGGCTTCAGAAGAGCATGTGCAGAAAGCGATTGCCGGATACGGCGTGGCGCTGGATCTGACCCTGCGCGATGTCCAGGGCAAGCTGAAGAAAGCCGGGCAGCCGTGGGAAAAAGCCAAAGGGTTTGATAATTCCTGCCCCATCTCGGCGTTTGTTCCGGTGAGCGAATTTACCCACGATCCGCAGAACACACCGCTCAGCCTGAAGGTTAACGGCGAGATCCGCCAGCAGGGCACCACGGCTGACATGATCCATAAGATTGTGCCACTGATTGCCTACATGAGCCGCTACTTTACCCTGAAGCCGGGGGATGTGATCCTGACCGGTACCCCTGAAGGCGTGGGCCCGCTGGCGAGCGGTGATGAACTGGAAGTCGGGTTTAACGGCCTGGCGCTGAAAACCCGCGTGCTGTAATCCCACTTTGCCGCCTGAAGAGGGCGGCAAAACTTGCAACAACGTGCCAGACTCGTTATAAGGTGCGCTTTCTTTTGACGTGTGGACATCCCGATGAACAACATCCCTTTCTGGCAAAGCAAAACTCTCGACGACATGACTGACGCGGAATGGGAATCATTGTGCGACGGCTGCGGGCAGTGCTGCCTGCACAAGCTGATGGATGAAGACACGGACGAAATTTACTTCACCAACGTGGCCTGCAAGCAGTTAAACATTAAAACCTGCCAGTGCCGCAACTATGAGCGCCGCTTCGAGTTCGAGCCAGACTGCATCAAGTTAACCCGTGAGAACCTGCCCACCTTTGAATGGCTGCCGCATACCTGCGCGTATCGCCTGCTGGCGGAGGGGAAAGATCTGCCGGCATGGCATCCGCTGCTCACCGGTTCAAAAGCGGCGATGCACGGCGAACGTATCTCAGTACGCCACATTGCGGTGAAAGAGTCCGAGGTGCGTGACTGGGAAGACCACATCATGAATCACCCGACTCGTTGAGAATAAAAAACCCGCCGAAGCGGGTTTTTTTATTTGTGTTTGTGCGGCCTGATGCCCTCAGCCCAACCCTCTCCCACGGGAGAGGGCGCAAACACTAAAAACGGCAACCGAGGTTGCCGTTTTGCGTTTACCTTCCAAAAAGATCGCGTTTCTTCGGTTTGAACGGCTGAGCAATCAGTACCAGCAGCGCCACGACGAAGTAGGCGGCAAAAATACCCACCAGCCACTGCGGCATCTCCAGGGTCAGGAATTCCCACTGACGAACGGAGCAGTCACCGGATGCAACGAACACCTGCGGCAGCCATTTATCCAGCGGCAGCCAGCTCGGGAAGCGGGCGGCAAAATCACAGGTCATAAAAGGTGACGGATGCAGCTGCATCATGGTGTGCTGCCAGGAGAGTTCAAGCCCTTTCCAGGCGCTGTACAACCAGATCGCAATCGCGGCATAGCGAAGCGGCGATTTCGGCGCAATGGCGCCGACCAGGCCTGCACCCATAATGCCAAACAGTGCGCAGCGTTCGTAAATACAAAGCACACAAGGCTTGAGCCCCATAACATGCTGGAACCACAGCGCGACCATTTCCAGCGCAAAGGCGGTCAGGGCCATTAACAACCACGCTCCGCGACCGCGGGAGCACTGGTTTAAAAATCTCAACATAATCATTTCCCTGGAACATGCTTAGAAAGCGCATTGTAAACTAATTCATTTATCGCGCCACCGATACCTGTTTTACTGCGCCGCAAGTATACCCGCTTGTATCATCCACTGCGTACAGGGAATGAGGGTAATTTTGACGCAAAGCAATCCCACGAACGTGAGCACCAGCGTATAGGGCAGCGCCATCCATACCATCCTGCCATAAGAAAGCCGTATGAGTGGCGCGAGGGCAGAGGTCAACAGGAACAGGAAAGCGGCCTGGCCATTGGGCGTTGCCACCGACGGCAGGTTGGTGCCGGTATTGATCGCCACGGCCAGTAGCTCAAACTGACCGGCGCTGATGACGCCTTGCTCCATCGCGGCTTTGGCTTCGTTGATGTAGACCGTCCCGACAAAGACGTTATCGGAGATCGACGAGAGCAGGCCATTAAACAGATAAAACAGCGAGAGCTGCGCGTCCGGTGCGGCCTGTAAAACAAAGGCGATAATCGGCGCGAACAGGTGCTGGTCGATAATCACCGCCACGACGGCGAAGAATACCGCCAGCAGGGCGGTAAACGGCAAGGCTTCGGTAAAGGCTTTACCGATGGCATGTTCATCCGTCACGCCGGTAAAGGTGGTGGCGAGAATAATGACCGACAGGCCAATCAGCCCCACTTCGGCAAGATGGAGCGCCAGCGCCGCAATCAGCCAGACGCCGATAATCCCCTGGGCAATCAGACGCAGCGTCTCCTGGCGCGTCCGCTGGCTTCGGCTCTGCAGATCGAATTTATGCAGCTCCTGGCGCACCGGCTCTGGCAGTTGCGCCCCATAACCAAAGAGACGAAATTTCTCCACCAGCAGACAGGTCGCCAGACCGCAGAAAAGCACCGGTACGCTCACCGGCGCCATTCTCAGGAAGAAATCGCCGAAGTGCCAGCCCGCCGCTTTGGCAATGATCAGGTTTTGCGGCTCACCCACCATCGTCATTACGCCCCCGAGGGCGGTACCGACGCCGGCATGCATCATCAGGCTGCGCAGGAAGGCGCGAAACTGTTCCAGGACTTCACGGTTATGGGCCTCGACGTGGCTGTCATCCTGCAGATCCTCGCCCGGACGAGAGGAGGCGACACGGTGGTAGATACCGTAGAATCCAACCGCGACGCTTATCACCACCGCGACCACCGTCAGTGCATCCAGGAAGGCTGACAGGAAGGCTGCCGCGAGGCAAAACGCCAGCGAGAGGAACATTTTCGACGGAATGCTGAGCAGCAGACGCGTGAAAATAAACAGCAGCAGCTGTTTCATAAAGTAGATGCCCGCCACCATAAACATCAGCAGCAGAAGCACTTCAAGATTTGACGCCAGCTCCGCTTTGACGTGCTCCGCGCGGGTCATGCCGATCACCACGGCTTCAAACGCCAGCAAGCCGCCGGGCAACAGAGGATAACATTTCAGCGCCATCGCCAGGGTGAAGATAAATTCCGCCACCAGCAGCCACCCGGCAACGAACGGGTTCACATAAAAGAGGAGAGGGTTAACAACCAGGAACACCAGAAGTATCAGTTTGTACCAGTCAGGAGACTGGCCTAAAAAATTGCGCCACAGTGCGCGACCAAAAGAAATTTCCACGACAGACGTCCTTCCCCGTCAAGTAAGACAAAACATCAGTATACGCAAAAATCACGGCCCGGACGCGGATCAGCGCGCATTGTAAATTTCACAAAAATGAAACGGTGATCCCTCTTTTCTCTCGTTGCCGCGCTACCTGCCACTGCGTGCCTCTGGTATGATGAGTCCAATTTGCTAAAGCTGTGTAATGGAAATCTCACTATGGTCATTAAGGCGCAGAGCCCGGCGGGTTTCGCGGAAGAGTACATCATTGAAAGCATCTGGAATAATCGTTTCCCTGCGGGGTCCATTCTTCCTGCTGAACGCGAACTCTCTGAACTGATTGGCGTCACTCGCACCACGCTGCGTGAAGTGCTCCAGCGGCTGGCGCGCGATGGCTGGTTGACGATCCAGCACGGTAAGCCAACAAAAGTAAACAACTTCTGGGAAACCTCCGGGCTGAATATTCTTGAAACGCTGGCGCGCCTCGATCATGAAAGCGTGCCGCAGCTCATTGATAATCTGCTCTCCGTTCGTACCAACATCGCGACGATCTTTATTCGCACGGCTTTTCGTCAGCACCCGGACGATGCCCTTGCGGTGCTGGCCAGCGCGAACGAGGTGGAAGATCACGCCGACGCGTTTGCCACCCTCGATTACAACGTGTTTCGCGGTCTGGCGTTCGCCTCCGGCAACCCGGTATACGGTCTTATCCTCAACGGTATGAAAGGGCTCTATACCCGCATCGGCCGTCACTACTTTGCCAACCCTGAGGCGCGTAGCCTGGCGCTGGGTTTCTACCATAAACTGAGCAAGCTCTGTTCCGAAGGCCTGCACGATCAGGTTTATGAAACGGTGCGTCGCTACGGCCACGATTCCGGTGAAATCTGGCACCGGATGCAGAAAACCCTGCCGGGTGATTTAGCGATTCAGAGCCGCTGAAATAAAAAACCTCTCGTATGAGAGGTTTTTTTTCGCCCGGTGGCGTTTCGCTTACCGGCAAAAAAACTACAGCGTATTCAACCGCGCCGGGCAACGCTCCAGCAGCTCGACGCTCCCGTCTTCATTCTGCTGCTCCAGCAGCACGTCAAAGCCCCACAGACGATGCACATGCTTCAGCACCTCTTTGCGTCCTTTATCCAGCGGCGCGCGATTGTGCGGAATATAGCGTAGCGTCAGGGAACGGTCACCGCGCAAATCTACATTCCATACCTGAATATTCGGTTCAAGGTTGCTCAGGTTGTACTGGGAAGAGAGGCGAGAGCGGATCTCCCGGTAACCCTCTTCGTTGTGGATCGCTGAAATCTCCAGGTAGTTGTTACGGTCATCATCCAGCACGGTGAAGAAGCGGAAATCACGCATGATCTTCGGCGACATAAACTGGCTGATAAAGCTCTCATCCTTAAAGTCACGCATCGCAAAATGCAGCGTTTCCAGCCAGTCAGAGCCGGCGATATCCGGGAACCAGTACTTGTCTTCTTCGGTTGGCGACTGACAAATACGTTTAATGTCCTGGAACATGGCAAAACCAAGCGCATACGGGTTGATACCGCTATACCACGGGCTGTTGTAGGGCGGCTGGAACACCACATTAGTGTGGCTGTGGAGGAATTCCATCATAAACCGCTCGGTGACTTTTCCCTCGTCGTAAAGATGGTTGAGAATGGTGTAGTGCCAGAATGTCGCCCAGCCTTCGTTCATCACCTGGGTCTGCTTTTGCGGGTAGAAATACTGGCTCACCTTGCGCACGATGCGCAGGATCTCACGCTGCCACGACTCCAGCAGCGGGGCGTTCTTCTCCATAAAATAGAGCAGGTTTTCCTGCGGTTCAGACGGATAACGACGCGCTTCGGCGACCGCTTTCTCCTCCTCACGCTTCGGCAGGGTACGCCACAGCATATTCACCTGGCTTTGCAGATACTCTTCGCGGCTTTTCTGCCGGGCTTTCTCCTCCTGCAGGGAGATTTTCTGTGGGCGTTTGTAGCGGTCAACGCCGTAGTTCATCAGCGCGTGACAGGAGTCGAGCAGTTTTTCCACTTCGTCCACGCCGTAGCGCTCTTCGCAGTCGGTAATGTATTTACGCGCGAAGATGAGGTAATCGACGATGGAGCTGGCGTCCGTCCAGCTGCGGAACAGGTAGTTGTTCTTGAAAAAAGAGTTATGCCCGTAGCAGGCGTGCGCCATCACCAGCGCCTGCATGGTAATGGTGTTCTCTTCCATTAAATAGGCGATACACGGATTGGAGTTTATAACAATCTCATACGCCAGCCCCTGCTGGCCATGCTTATACAGCCGCTCCGTTTCAATGAATTTTTTACCGAACGACCAGTGCGGATAGTTAATTGGCATCCCGACGCTGGAGTAGGCGTCCATCATCTGTTCGGACGTAATGACTTCAATCTGATGGGGATAGGTATCCAGGCGATACAGCTTCGCGACCCGGTCGATTTCGGCGAGGTAGACATCCAGCAGCTCGAAGGTCCAGTCGGGTCCATCGCTCAGACGTGTGTTGTCCTTGTTCAGGGAATCAATAGTAGCCATTAGCGCGCCCTCGTTGTGGGTGCTCTCTCTGTCTGGAGAGCCTCCTTTCAAGCATAGATCAACGTGTTAAAAAGCGTGCTGGGGCAGAAATTTTTTCTTTGCGATTTCGCGTTTTTGATACGGCAAAAAAACGGTATCTCTCAGCATATTATGCTGGCTAAAAATAACGCGCAGCAGGAGATCCCAAATTAGCCCTATCCCCTGATGCTGGGGGATGTGTGAGGCAAGTCACCATAAAAAAGTCGTATGTTGAATAATATTTTCAACTAGGTTATCAATCTGTAATTAGAAGATTGTTCTTTTGCACATAATGGAGTGGCTATGCGTGTTGTCATACTGGGAAGTGGTGTCGTTGGGGTAACCAGCGCCTGGTATTTAAGTCAGGCGGGACATGACGTCACCGTTATCGATCGTGAGCCAGGCCCTGCGCTGGAAACCAGCGCGGCGAACGCCGGGCAAATCTCCCCGGGCTATGCGGCGCCGTGGGCGGCTCCGGGTGTTCCGCTGAAAGCGATTAAATGGATGTTCCAGCGCCATGCGCCGCTGGCCATCAGCCTTGACGGCACGCAGTTCCAGCTCAAGTGGATGTGGCAGATGCTGCGCAACTGCGACACCCGCCACTATATGGAGAACAAAGGGCGCATGGTGCGCCTGGCGGAATACAGCCGCGACTGCCTGAAAGCGCTGCGCGCCTCAACCGGGATCGAGTATGAAGGTCGTCAGGGCGGGACGCTGCAGCTGTTCCGCACGGCGCAACAGTACGAAAATGCGACCCGTGACATCGCCGTGCTGGAAGATGCCGGCGTACCGTATCAGCTGCTGGAAGCCAGCCAGCTAGGTCAGGTTGAACCGGCCCTGGCGGAAGTGGCGCATAAACTGACGGGCGGTCTGCGTCTGCCGAATGACGAAACCGGTGACTGCCAGCTCTTTACGCAGCGTCTGGCGCAAATGTGCGAGCAGGCGGGGGTGAAATTCCGCTTCAACACCTCTGTCGACAAACTGCTGTCGGAAGGGGAAAAAATTTATGGCGTGAAATGTGGTGAAGAGGTGATCAAAGCCGATGCCTACGTCATGGCGTTTGGCTCGTACTCCACCGCGATGCTGAAAGGCATTCTCGATATTCCGGTTTATCCGCTGAAGGGCTACTCGCTGACCATTCCGGTGAAAGAGGAGAGCGGGGCGCCGGTGTCGACCATTCTGGATGAGACCTACAAAATTGCCATTACCCGCTTTGATAACCGCATCCGCGTAGGCGGCATGGCGGAGATTGTCGGCTTTAACACCGAACTGCTGCAGCCGCGCCGTGAGACGCTGGAGATGGTGGTGGGCGATCTCTTCCCGCGCGGCGGTTTTGTTGAGCAGGCAACCTTCTGGACCGGTCTGCGTCCAATGACGCCAGACGGCACGCCGATTGTCGGGCGCACGCCGTACAAAAACCTGTGGACCAATACCGGACACGGTACGCTTGGCTGGACGATGGCCTGCGGCTCGGGCCAGCTGCTGAGCGATCTGATCTCCGGGCGCACGCCGGCCATTCCGTTTGACGATTTAAGTGCAGCACGCTATCAGTCGGGGTTTACGCCTTCGCGTCCACAGCACCTGCACGGCGCGCATAACTAAGGAGCTGTCATGTCCCGTCCTGTTCTCGCTCAGCTGAACCTGCAGGCCCTGAAGGATAACCTGCAGATTGTTCGCCGGGCAGCACCTGGCGCCCGCGTGTGGTCGGTGGTGAAAGCCAATGCCTACGGCCACGGCATTGACCGTATCTGGAGCGCGCTGAGCGCCACCGACGGCTTCGCGTTACTGAATCTGGAAGAGGCCATTCTGCTGCGCGAGCGCGGCTGGAAAGGGCCCATTCTGCTGCTGGAGGGGTTCTTCCATGCCGACGATCTGCCGCTGCTGGATAAGTACCGGCTGACCACCAGCGTTCACAGCAACTGGCAGATTAAGGCGATTCAGGATGCGAAGCTCCATGCGCCGCTGGATATTTATCTCAAGGTGAACAGCGGCATGAACCGTCTGGGCTTCCAGCCTGAGCGGGTACATACCGTCTGGCAGCAGCTGCGCGCCCTTAAGAACGTGGGTGAAATGACGCTAATGGCCCATTTTGCCGATGCGGAAAAACCGGACGGCATTGCTGATGCCATGGTCCGTATTGAGCAGGCGGCAGAGGGGCTGGACTGCCCGCGTTCGCTGTCTAACTCCGCAGCAACGCTGTGGCATCCTGAGGCGCATTACAACTGGGTGCGTCCGGGGATCGTACTGTACGGTGCGTCACCCTCAGGCCAGTGGCAGGATATTGCCAACAGCGGCCTGAAGCCGGTGATGACGTTGCGCAGTGAAATCATTGGCGTGCAGACGCTTAAGGCCGGCGACACGGTGGGCTACGGCAGCCGCTACCGGGCGACGGGTGAGCAGCGGATTGGTATTGTGGCAGGCGGCTATGCTGACGGCTACCCGCGCATCGCCCCGACCGGGACGCCGGTATGGGTGGATGGCGTCCGCACGGGAACGGTGGGCACCGTATCGATGGATATGCTGGCCGTTGACCTGACGCCATGTCCGCAGGCGGGCATCGGTTCACCGGTCGAGCTGTGGGGTAACGAAATCAAAATTGATGACGTGGCCGCCGCGGCGGGGACGGTAGGGTATGAACTGATGTGCGCGCTGGCACCGAGAGTGCCTGTTGTGACGGTGTAACTTGAGTTCGCCGGGTGGCGCTAACGCTTACCCGGCCTACGTTCGAGGGTTTTGTAGGCCGGGTAAGGCGAAGCCGTCACCCGGCAAAAAACCGCTACTCCACGTCCTCTTCCCTCGGCCTTAAGCCGACTTTCCGTACCGCGTTATCTTCTTTTTCGGCAACCGTCCAGATCATCCCGGCAAACTCCACCTGGTCGCCCACTACCGGGGCCGCGCCAAGCCGCTGCTGGATGATTTCGCCCAGCGTTTGCTGGTTATCACCGTCTTCAGCCCCCTCATCCAGACCGTAAATCAGGGCCACATCCGCAAATTTGGCGCTGGCTTCCAGAATAAAATCGCCGAAGAAACGCTGGTCCAGCGCCACCGGCGGCGACTGGCTGAACAGTTTGCCCAGCGCGGGCAGGTCGCGCTCGCGGCCTATCACGCACAGAATGTCCCCTTCGCGCAAACGGGTGCTGCCGGTCGGGTGCAGCAGGACATTATCGCGGAACAGGGCGGCAATCCGCGTGTCGGCGGGCATGTGCAAATCGCGCAGTGAGGCGCCCACGCACCATTTGTCGGCGCTGAGCTGATAGACAAACTGTTCCCACGGGTTTTCCGGGTGGATGTCCAGCCCGACGCGGGATACCGGCCAGCCCACAGGCGGTACCACCACTTTGGCTTTTTTCGCCGCCCACCCGAGGGACGTTCCCTGGAAGAGCAGCGAAATCAGCACCACGAAGAACGCCACGTTAAAGAACAGCCGGGCGTTATCCAGACCGGCCATCATCGGGAAGACGGCAAGGATAATCGGCACCGCGCCGCGCAGACCCACCCAGCTGATAAAGACGCGCTCGCGCAGGTTGAAGCCGCGAAACGGCAGCAGCCCCGCAAACACCGACAGCGGACGGGCGAAGAAGATCATCCACGCCGACAGCAGCAGCGCCGGAACGGCGATGGGAAGCAGGTCCGAGGGTGTCACCAGAAGCCCAAGCACCAGGAACATGCCGATCTGCGCCAGCCAGGCCAGTCCGTCGAAGTTTTGCAAAATGGCATGACGGTTGCGGATAGGGCGGTTGCCCATCAGGAACCCGCACAGATAAACGGCGAGAATGCCGCTACCGTCCAGCGCTGTGGTGACGGCGAAAATAAGAATGCCGCCGCTCAGCGCCAGCAGCGGATAGAGTCCCAGCGGTAGCGATATGCGGTTGATGGTCTGCTGTAACAGATACCCTCCCGCCAGGCCGATGAGTATCCCCAGGCCGAACTGCTGCAGGATATGCCACGCAAACATCCAGCTCAGCCCGCTTTCGTGCTGCTGAATCATCTCGATAAGCGTGATGGTGAGAAACACCGCCATCGGATCGTTACTGCCGGATTCAATCTCAAGCGTGGAGCCCACGCGTTCGTTAAGCCCTTTACCACCGAGCAGGGAGAACACGGCTGCCGCATCGGTTGAGCCGACGATAGCGCCAATCAACAGTCCTTCCATGATATTGAGATGGAAAAGCCAGGCGGCCATCATCCCGGTGAGGCCTGAGGTTATCAACACGCCGACGGTTGCCAGCGACAGTGCAGGTCCTAAGGCCACGCGGAAGGAGCTCGCCTGGGTGCGCATCCCGCCGTCAAGCAGGATCACGGCCAGTGCGAGGTTACTCACCATATAGGCGAAAGGGTAGTTATCGAAAGGAATACCGCCGATGCCATCAATGCCAGCCAGCATGCCGATGGCAAGGAAAATAACAAGAATAGGTATGCCGAGACGCGATGAAAATGAACTTAATAAAATACTGCTGGTTACAAGGACCGAACCCAGAATGAAAAGACTGATTATCGCTGCGGCATCCAATGTTCTCTTACTCCCACCTCAATGTTAACGCTGTTACTAAAACCCTAACATATTAACCACGGCAACAGCGTTTTATTAAGCGGGTTTGACGGCTTTTTTATGCCTTTATGACAGGATGGCCGCTGAGGGTGAGCCGGCTGCCCGAATCATTATGAATCAGGGAGGCGTGCGCCCCCAGCGGCAGGGTGACGGTTTGCTGCTCATGACCGAAATCCAGACCGGTAATGACCGGAATATCCAGCCGCGAGCGAATAAAGTCGATCATGGTCTCAAGGGTGTAACCCGCGTCATAATCATTAGGCGCAGAGCCGCTAAAGCTGCCCAGAATAATGGCGGACTGGCGCTCAAGAATACCGGCATGATAGAGCTGCAACAGCATGCGCTCGACGCGGAACGGATGTTCGTTGATATCTTCCAGCACCAGAATGCCATCCTCGATGTGCGGCAGCCACGGCGTGCCAATGAGCGAGACCAGCATCGCCAGATTGCCGCCCCAGAGCTGGCCTTCACACTCCCAGTGCGGCCCATTGCCTTGCCACTCCACGCTGTAGGTCGGATTGCGCAGCGCGCGCCAGAAATGGTCCATGGTAAACGCATTCAGCTCCGGCGCACCGACGTTACCGGCCAGCATCGGGCCGCTGAAGGTAATGACGTTATGCAGCGCCAGCAGCCCAAGCTGGATGACGGTGAAATCGCTGTGGCCGCAGATCAGCAGCGGATCCTGCTGCTGACGCTGCGCCAGACCCTGCCAGTCAATGCTCTCCAGCAGACGGCTCGCGCCATATCCGCCGCGTACTGCCAGAACGATCTGGTTTGCACCCTTCAGGTTCACCAGGCTGTTGATATCATTCAGCCTCTGCGCCTCCGTGCCGGCAAAACGCTGCTGGCGGCGGGGGATAATCGTCTGATTTTCTACCTGATGGCCGGACGCCAGCAAACGCTGAACGCCCCGCTGTGCCGCGTCCTGGTTAATGCAGTAGCCGGATGGCGCGATGAGATGAAACTGAGACATGGCAATTCCTTACTGAATGAGAAACTAATTGTCTATATCATGCCGCTTATACGCTGCCTGCTTCAAGGGCGGCGCACCGCGATGACCGGCTATAAGGATAGATGACGTGAAATTAAGATGGTTTGCTTTTTTGATTGTGTTGCTCGCTGGCTGTAGTTCAAAGCATGATTATCAAAATCCGCCGTGGAACCCGGAAGTGCCGGTGAAGCGGGCGATGCAGTGGATGCCGATCAGTGAACAAGCCGGGAAGGCCTGGGGCGTCAGTCCGCGTCTGATCACGGCGATTATTGCGGTGGAGTCCGGCGGTAACCCCACGCTTGTCAGCAAGTCCAACGCGGTAGGGCTGATGCAGCTTAAAGCGTCAACGGCGGGGAGAGAAGTGTACCGCTATATGGGCTGGAGCGGCCAGCCGTCAACCAGCGAGCTGAAGAACCCGGAGCGCAACATTTCAATGGGCACAGCCTATCTGAGCATTATGGAACATGGCGTGCTGAAGGGCATTGAGGATCCGGATGTGATGCAGTACGCGCTGGTGGTCTCTTACGTCAACGGTGCCGGCGCGTTGCTCAGAACCTTCTCATCAGACCGCAAAGAGGCGATAGAAGAGATTAACGGCATGGACAAAGACGAATTCTTTGAGCATGTGGTGAAAAATCACCCGGCACCACAGGCGCCTCGTTATATCTGGAAAGTACAGAAAGCGATGGATGCCATGTAATGCCGCAGACGGGCGGCGGTCACGCTGCCCGATTTTCCTTACAGAATTTTATTGGCGCGCTCCCGCGCCTCTCGCTCCAGCGAGTAGATAATGCGCTGCAACTCACGCTCTGCACCGGGACCGACATTGAGGAAACGGAAACTCAGACGCGGGGTGGTGATGGTTTCATTTTTGCTGTCCACAACGGTGCGATCGCTGATAGCAATCAACTGCGCGTCGAAATAAAAGCGACCCCAGCCACCCATATCCAGTTCGATTTGTGTAAACCGCATGCCTTCTACCAGTCCGTCAGGTTTCGGCGTATCCATCAGTGCGCCCATACCACCGAGCGACAGATCGAAGAGACGGAAGCGGATCTCTTTTTTGTCCGGCATTTTTGCCTTACAAAAATAGGCGGGATGAAGCGGGGCGTTGATGCGGAAATATTCACGACGCTGAACAAACCAGAGATTGGAGGGAAGCGGGGTCACAAAGGCCGGGAGTCCCTGGTATTCGCGCAGTTCCAGTCGCGACAGGACAAACTCCACTTTAGCTCCCTGGGTTTCGGCCATCACCGCGAGATTCTCCGCTTTCAGCGCCGCACGGTTTTCATACTCCTGACTGCCTAAATCAATCACCAGCCGCTCCTGCGAGGCATCCAGGATCTTGCTGATGAACTGATTATTCGACCAGCTAATGCGCAGCGGCACTTCGCCTTTTTGCAGGTCGCGTAATACCCCTAATACAGCCAGCGGATTTTGCTTGAGGAACTGCTCACTGTAATGACTCACGCCGGATGGCTCCTTGATAAATGACAGACTGTCTTAGCGTTATCGGCACGCTGCAATGAAACTTAATACAAACCGGTGAGTTTTTTTTCGGCTTACGCAAAGATAAGTCGGTGAGATGAAAATGGTTTTCTGGCGATGACCTATACTTAAGTTAGCTGCGCAGAAGGTTTTCTGCGCATGCGTTAAACCTGCAAGAGGGCATCGCTATGGGTATCATCGCCTGGATTATCTTCGGTCTTATTGCTGGCGCTATCGCGAAATTGATCATGCCGGGAAACGACGGCGGCGGCTTTATTTTGACCTGCGTACTCGGGGTCGTTGGTGCGGTTGTGGGCGGCTGGCTGGCGACGATGTTTGGCTTTGGCGGCAACATAAGTGGTTTTGACCTGCACAGTTTTCTGGTCGCTGTTGTGGGCGCCATTGTGGTGCTGGGCATATTCAGGTTACTGCGACGAGCATAAATTAACGGAAACGGCTCTCTGCGGAGGGCCGTTTTTTTTGCCTGAATATTGATTTGTTAATCTAAATGATAATAATTGTCGTTCCGAATTACATCCAACCACAAGACGACATTATGCATACCTCACGTTTTACGCTATGCGCCCTGGCAGGCGCTATCACGCTGGCATTACAGGTTCAGGCGTTCGCCGAAGAATCAACCATCGTCGTCACGGGCTCAGAGCAGGGCAGCGCGCTGCCAACCTGGACAAACAGTGCCACGAAATCGGCCGTGGCAGAAAGTAAAACGCCGCAGGTCATCACGACCCTCTCTGCCCCGGAAATTGAAAAGCGTCACGCGAATTCGGTGAATGAAATTCTGCGCTATGCGCCGGGCGTCTCGACGGAAGTGCGGGGGAATACCTCCTATTTGAGCGAATATAAAATTCGTGGCTTTACCGTCGACCAGGAGTTCTACAACGGGCTGCAGTTGCCCTACAACGTGACCGGCAATACCCAGGCCCGTATCGATCCGCTGTTGATTGACAGCGTGGATATTTTGAAAGGCCCTTCATCGGTGCTCTACGGCGGCGCCTCGCCGGGCGGGCTAGTGAATATTCAAAGTAAAAAGCCGCAGCGGGAAGCCCGAACCGAGTTCGGCTTCAACACCGGCAACCGCAATCTGAAAGAGGGTTATCTTGACTCAACCGGGCAGCTTGCTGACAGCGACTGGAACTACCGTCTGTTGGGCAAAGCGACGGAAAGTGACGATCAGCCGCACACCACCCGCTATGAAAATTATCTCGTTGCCCCGTCTGTCACCTGGCAGCCCGACAGCAAAACCCGCCTCACCGTGGATGCGCTGGCGCAGAACAGCCCAGGTCTGACCCCATCGAACCCGCTGCCGCTCTCTTACCTGCGCTCGAAATACGCGGGCAAGCGCGATTACGCCGGCGATGAGTGGAGCGGGTTTAAGCAGCGGCAGTGGATGCTGGGCTACAGCTTTGAACACGCGTTTGACAGCGGCTGGGGCTTTAACCAGAAGGCACGCTATTTTGACGTCGACACGCATCAGCGCAGCGTCTATGCAACGGGCACGGGAAGCGAGGTCTATCAGCTCAACCGCTTTGCCTATACCACGGATGAAGATCTGCAGAGCTTCAATATCGATAACCAGGTCACCAAAACCGTGGCGCTGGGCGACTGGGAACATCATCTGCTGGCCGGGTTTGACTATCAGAAGCTGAACTCCCACTTCCACTACCGGTATGCGACGGCCACGCCGGGTATCGATATGCGCGATCCTGACTATTCGCAGATCCATGAAAACGCGCTGGGGCTTTATACCGCCCAGAAAAACCGTCTGAGTTATCAGCAGAACGGCTATTACCTGCAGGATCAGGTCGCGTTTGGCGGCTTAAATCTTTTGGCCAGCCTGCGCTACGATGATTATCGCTCCGTTACCACCAATTACCTGCAGAACGGCGACAAGGCATGGGTATCCCAGGATCGCGTCACTAAACGTCTCGGCGCGCTTTACGCTTTCGATAACGGGATTTCACCGTTTATCAGCTATTCCGAAGGTTTTGCGCCGGTGTCGCCAAAGGGAACGCTCACGGCGAAAGAGGTGAAACCGACCACCAGCAAACAGGTGGAAGGTGGGGTGAAATACCTGCTGGCCGATTATGCCACCACCCTGACGGCGTCGGTGTTTAACATCCGTCAGAAAAATGTCGTCACCTCCGATCCGGGGTTCCTGAATTACAGCCAGACCGGTGAGGTGGAATCCAAAGGGGCAGAGCTCTCGGTCGTCAGCCGTCCGACGGATAATCTGACGCTGATTGCCAACTATGCTTACACCCACGCAATCAATACCGAAGATGATAAATACCAGGGCAAACGCCCGACGCAGGTGCCGGAGAATGCTTTTAACCTCTGGGGAGATTACACCTTTGAAAACACGCCGCTGAAAGGGCTGATGCTGGGTGCGGGGGCGCGTTACACTGGCTCCATGGAGATTTCACCAGCTAACGATGCGGGTAAACTGGGCGGGACCACGCAGTACGATCTGTCGGCCTCTTACCGGATGGGCGAAATCCTGCCGTCGCTTGCGGGGCTAACGCTTAAAGCCAGCGCGCAGAACATCACCAACAAAGAGACGCTTACCTGTTACGACGCAACAAACTGCTGGATTGGGCATGACCGGACGTATCAGTTAGGGGCGAGTTACAGTTTCTGAGCACAGCCCTTTGAGGGCAAAATGTAGGCCGGGCGGCGTAGCCGCCACCCGGCAATACACGTTACTGCGCCGTAGCTTTTGCTGGCGCAACCTCGTCATTCGCTGCAGGCCGGTTCTCCGGCACGCTGTCGCACGGTTTCTCTTTCGGGCATACCAGGTCCAGCATCTTCAGCGTCACGCCGTTGCTCCAGCCGAAGCCATCCTGAAGCGGATATTCTCCGCCGCCGCCGCCAGTACCGGTGGTCGACACGTCATACTTCTCGACCAGTTTCTTTTCGCGGTCGTACGTATGCTGAACGTTCTTCAGGAAGCGCCAGGTCACGTCCATCGCGACCTTATCTTGTCCGTAATTCTGTAATCCTTCCGTGGCCACCCACTGTAGCGGAGCCCAGCCGTTTGGCGCATCCCATTGCTGGCCGCTGTTGACGGTAGTGGTCGCAATCCCGCCCGGTTGTAACAGGTGCGATGAGGTTGCCGCTGCGACTTTATCGGCACGATCCTGCGCCGCGGCCTTCACGTAAAGCGGGAACAGGGCCGCGGCGGTGAGCTGATTACGTACCTTTTTGCTCTTCAGATCGTAATCAGCGTACCAGCCCTCTTTATCATTCCACAGGTGGCTCTCGATGGCTTTCTGACGTGCCGTTGCCAGCGCTTCATATTTGCTCGCGCTGGCGGCATCGCCACTCTCCTGGCTTGCCCGGGCCAGCAGTTTTTCCATTTTGAACATCAGGGCGTTCAGATCCACGGGCACGATGCTGGTGGTCCGGATAGTGGCGAGCTTTTGCGGGTCATCCATCCAGCGGGAGCTAAAGTCCCAGCCCGAGGCCGCAGCGGAACGCAAATCACGGTAGATCTCGGTCGCAGGACGGTTCGGGTTACTTTTGGCGGTATTCACATCATCAAGCCAGGATTCCGGGCGCGGCGTATCGCGGTCATCCCAGTAGCGATTGAGGATAGCGCCATCATCCAGCTTCACCACGCGTTTGTTGGCTTGCCCGGGTTGCAGGGCGTCGACGCCATCCATCCACCAGGCATACTCTTTTTCCATCTGCGGACGATATATCTTCAGCGCATCGCTGTCGTGGGTCGCCAGCAGTTCAACCATCAGCGAGAAGAACGGCGGCTGGGAGCGGCTCAGGTAATAGCTGCGGTTGCCGTTGGGAATATGCCCGAAGGTGTCAATTTCATACGCAAAGTTGTCCACCATATCGCTGATTTTGTCCCAGTGGTCGCTCTCCGCCAGGCCCAGCATGGTGAAATAGCTATCCCAGTAGTAGACCTCACGGAAACGTCCGCCAGGCACAACGTACGGCTTCGGTAACGGCAGAAGGGAATCCCATTTATTGCTGGCTTTGTCGGTGGTGCGCGTCAGCACCGGCCAGAGATCGTCAATGTGCTCACGTAAACTTTGTCCTGCGGGCGGAACATATTTTTCTCCTTCACCCGGCAGCGTAAAGTTCACCTCGACAAAATGGCGTAAGTCAAACCCGGACTGACGACGTTGCATACGGTAGTCGGCAAGGATTGTCAGGGGATCGCTGTTTGGCACCGCGTCGGCAAAGGTTTTTTGATCGGGGAAGAGTTTGGCGCTCTGAACGTCACTGAAGAGGGGCCCGAGCAGAATATCCGGTGAATTCGTCTGGCCTGCGTTCATCTCTTCCGCGTTGCCAGAAGCGGCCACCGCGAGCAGCGCACTGCCCAGAACCACAGGTAAGAGGCGAGGGCGCAGCTTTTGTGGGATTATCATTGGTGCTTCTCCTTATTTCACTGAGCAGCAGTTACGCTGTCATCAATCACCAGAAAACCTTAGTCGAATATGCCGCGCTTCGCGTGCCGAACATCGCATTTTGCACAAATCCAGACTATTTACCGGTGCGTTTCATGCCCGGTATGACGCGCTGGAATATTGATTTTGTGAATATCTAACGGCAAAGAAAATAAATTGCGATCCGTTGCACAGAATGTGCCCGACGAACGCTTTCTTTTAATTATCACGATCACATAAAGCAAAAAACATAAGTTCGAGGTGAAAAAACATAATGGATCGCCGCATGGCTCTCAGGCGAAATTATCGTTACAAAAGAAACCGGTTTCATAAATGAGGAGTCACGCGATGTCAATTGCAGAGAAAATTCCGGTCAAAGAGAAAATAGGCTATAGCCTGGGCGATGCAGCGAGTCATATTGTATTTGACTCATCGGTGGCCATTCTGGCGTATTACTATACGGATATCTATGGATTACCCCCGGCCGTCATGGGAACCATGTTTCTTCTGGTGCGTTTATTAGATGCGATTACCGACCCGATTATGGGCGCAATTGCTGATGCAACCTCCACGCGCTGGGGCCGTTTTCGGCCCTGGCTGCTGGCAATATGCGTTCCTTTTGCGGTGAGTTGCGTGCTGGTTTATTCCATTCCGGATTTTACCGAAACCGGAAAAATTTATTATGCCGTCGGCGCATATATATTTATGACCCTGATGTATACCGCCATTAATATCCCGTATTGCTCCCTGGGGGCGGCGCTAACGTCCGACCCACGCGAAAACCTCTCGTTGCAGTCCTGGCGTTTTGCCATCACACCGATTGGCGGTGCGCTTGGCACCGCCCTCATTCTGCCCCTGGCTGATTACCTCTACCCGGGCGACAGAGCGAAAGGTATTCAGGTGGCGATGGCGCTCTTCGGCGCGATCGGCTGCCTGATGTTTATCGTCTGTTTTGTCACCACCAAAGAGCGCGTGCAACCCATCAAAGAGGAGAATCTCAACATTGCCCGTGACGTTAAGATCCTCTTTCGTAACGATCAGTGGCGCATTCTCTCCATCTACAATTTTATGATGCTGGTAGCGGTGGTGATCCGCGGCGGCGCGGTGGTCTATTACGTTAATACCGTACTGAACAAAGGAGCCGACATCATCTCGTACTTTATGCTGGGCGGGATGCTGGCCTCGATGTTGGGCTCCGTACTGGCACAGCCATTTGGCACCCGTTTTTGCAAGGTCAAACTCTCGTTTTGGATCAATATTCTCAATGCGGCGTTAGGCGTGGCCTGTTTCTGGCTGCCGCTGGAATTTTGGGTTATTCCCTTAATTGCCCACATTCTTATTCAGATTGTTCAGGGCGGTAACGGTGCGCTGCAGTGGTCGATGATCACCGATGCAAATAATTACGGTGAATGGAAAACCCAGCGTCGAATTACAGGTATGAATGTTGCGGCCAATATATTCGTCATTAAATTAGGGGTGGCGGTCGGCGGTGCTATTCTGGGCTGGGTACTGGCCTGGTACAATTATGAATCCAGCAGCACTGTACAATCGGAATCCGCCGTTCAGGGCGTCATTCTTCTGTTTACCTTGATTCCCTCTCTCTTTTATTTACTCACTGCATTCTCCATTAAGTTTTATAAATTAACGGAAAACGTCATGAATGGCGTGGTGAATGATTTAAATAAAGGCGAATTCGCTAACTCTTAATGCTTTCAGTAGTAAGCCGATAATTCATGCGAAGTATCGGTGAGGTTCTCTGTGTCCGTCAGGAAATAATGATTAACTCACGAGGATGGAGTCGATGAAAGTGAAAACCCTTGCACTCATTGTCAGTGCGTTTTGTACTACCGGAGCAATGGCAGCAAACGATACCCAGCGTCTGGAAGATAAACTGGCGCAACTGGAGGCGCGTCTTGAAAAAGCCGAAAGCCGGGCGGCAAAGGCGGAGGCACAAATTCAGGTACTGGAAAAACAGCAGCAAACGGTCGCGGTCGCAAATCCTGTTGTGGTGGAAGCGACGGAGCCTGCGACAGCACAAGCGGCACCGAAGCTGACGTTATCCGGCTACGGTGATATTAAGTTTTATGGCGATGTTGAATTTAATATGGACGCAGCCAGCAAGACCGGCAGTTTAACCTCCATGAAAACGACGGCCAACAAAGACTGGGCGCCCGGCAGCCATGAACGCTGGGATATTAACGGGCGTCTGCTGTTAGGTTTTGACGGCTATAAACGGATGGCAAACGGCAATTTCGCCGGCTTCTCCGTGCAGCCGCTGGCTGACTTAACGGGCAAAATGAACCTCGATGATGCCGTTTTCTTCTTTGGCACAGAAAACGACTGGAAGGTGAAAGTGGGCCGCTTCGAAGCCTATGACATGTTCCCGCTTAATCAGGATACCTTCGTTGAATATTCCGGCAACACCGCCAACGATCTCTACAGCGATGGCTACGGCTACATCTACATGATGAAAGAGGGGCGCGGGCGTAGCGACAGCGGCGGTAACTTCCTGATCAGCAAAACGCTGGGTAACTGGTATCTCGAGGTAAACACCCTGCTGGAAGATGGCAGTTCACTGTTTGTGGACCAGCAGTATCACGGTGTGGACCTGGATAACGATAAAAACGTCGCCTATGTCCGGCCGGTCATTGCCTGGCAGGAAGGGAACTTCTCGACGGCCATCGCGATGGAGAGCAACCTCGTCAACAACGCCTATGGCTACCGTGATGCGTCAGGAAAATGGATAGACCAGTCTGACCGCACCGGCTACGGTTTCACCCTGACGTGGAACGGACAAAAAACCGATCCGGATAACGGGATCGTGGCGAATCTGAATACCGCCTACATGGATGCCACGGATGAGACGGATTTCACCGCGGGCGTGAATGGCTTATGGCGCAATTTCGAACTGGGCTATATCTACGCGCATAACCAGATCGACAATTTCAACACCGCAAACTTCGACGCGGACTGTGACGGCGACTGCTGGGTGACCGATCCAGGGGATTATGATATTCACACCATTCATGCGTCATACCTGATCCCGAACGTGATGCAGATGAAGAATTTCAACATCTATCTTGGCGCGTATGCTTCCTGGGTGGAAGCGCATCCGAACGATGGCGATGACCGAAGCGACGATCGCTACGGCGGACGCGTGCGCTTTAAATACTATTTCTGATGCCGTACGCCGGTCAGGCCTCTTCCGGGGTCTGGCTGGCTTCCCGCAGTATCCCCGGCGCATGGCCGATAATCCGCTTAAACGCCCGGCTGAACGCCGCGAGCGATCCATACCCCAGCCGCAGCGCCACCGTTTCAATAGGCTGATTTTCATGGCGAATATACTGAATGGCCAGCCGCATTCTCAGCTCGCTGAGATATCTGGCCGGCGTGGTTCCCGTCGCCGCCAGAAAGCGTTCTGCAAACACGGAGCGGGAGGTGCCGGCTTCTTTCGCCAGATCCGCCACGCTCCAGTTCAGCCCCGGCTGCTGGTGCATGGCGTAGATCGCCCGGCTCAGACGCGGGTCGCGCAGAACCTGCACCCAGCCGGTGGCTTTCCCGCAGCCGCCTTCAACCCAGCCGCGCACGATTAATGCCGCCACCACGTCGGCCAGGCGCGCGAGGATCCCGGCGAAACCGGCCTGACGCGTCAGGGATTCACGCTCCATCGCCGCCAGCAGCGGATGGATCTCCGGCCACGTGGACATCAGCCGGCTGACCATCATCACCTCCGGCATCGCTTTGATCAGCGGCTGCATCCCGCCCAGTTCAAAATCCATACAGCCGCTAAAGATGATGGTGTTCTCGCTGTCCGGACACGGCTCGCAGGTGATCGCGCAAACTGAGCTGCAGATGGGCTCGCTGGGAAACGCGGTGACCGGGGTGAGGGTGGCCTGTTCGTCCGACAGCAGGGCGTGTGCGTCGCCATTCGGAATAAAGAGGGCATCACCGCTGCTTAAGGTGAACGTTGCGCCACTCTCCATACGCAGCAGGGCGCTACCACGGCTGACGAAATGAAACTGCGCTCGGCCGGGGGCCTGGTGGAACGCCACTCCGAACGGCGCGCTGGCTTCAATGCGACGATATTTCACGCCCGACAAGCGCATGCCGTGCAAAAGTTCGCTGATCAGATCGGGGGACTGAGCGGTCATGGCAAAACTCCGGACGAATAATCAATAAGTGGAGATTATATGTCATAGATCGTCCACGGTGAACCCTCTATGCTTTTGCTACAGTTGTCACATTTTCATAACGGGAGATCAACAGATGAGTTCATGTGTCGCGGCGAGAGAGGCTGTTGCGCCTGCAAAACCCGCCTGGCGGGCCGTCTATTCACTGGGGCTGGGGGTGTTTGGTTTGATCACGGCAGAATTTCTGCCCGCCAGTTTGTTAACGCCAATGGCCGCAAGCCTGGGCGTCACCGAGGGGATGGCCGGGCAGGCGGTAACCGCCACCGCGCTGGTGGCGCTGGTCACCGGGTTGCTGATTACTCCGGCGACCAAGAGTATCGACCGCCGCTGGGTGCTGATGTTTTTCTCGGTGCTGCAAATCATCTCCAGTCTGCTGGTGGCCTTTGCGCCCACGCTGCACGTCCTGCTGATGGGACGCCTGCTGTTAGGGATTGCCATCGGGGGATTCTGGGCGATGTCGACGGCCACGACGATGCGTCTGGTTCCTGCCGATAAAGTGCCGAAGGCGCTGGCGGTGATCTTCTCCAGCGTATCGATTGCCACGGTGGTCGCGGCGCCGCTGGGCAGCTATCTTGGCAGCCTGATTGGCTGGCGCAACGTGTTTATTCTCTGCATTCTGCCGAGCATGCTGGCGCTGCTGTGGCAACTGTGGGTGCTGCCCTCCATGAAACCTGAGAGCAGCGGCAGTCTTGGGACGCTGTTCCGCGTGCTGCGTCGTCCGGGGATGATCGGCGGCATGCTGGCGACCATCCTGATCTTCAGCGGCCACTTTGCCTTCTTTACCTACCTGCGTCCGTTCCTGGAAACGGTTGGTCAGGTGGGCGTGGAGAGTATTTCGCTGATCCTGCTGGGCTTTGGTATCGCCAACTTTGTGGGAACGTCGGTTGCCGGGCATTTGCTGTCACGCAATCTGCATCTGACGCTCGCGCTGGTGCCGTTCGCCATGGGCGTACTGGCGCTGACCATGGTGGCGTTTGGACATCTGGCCATGCTGGACGGCTTACTGGTTGCGCTGTGGGGCTTTGCCTTTGGTCTGGTTCCGGTGGGCTGGTCAACCTGGCTTGCTACCACCGTACCGGATGAAGCCGAAAGTGCGGGGGGGCTGCTGGTGGCCTCAATCCAGCTGGCGATAAGCGCTGGCGCTGCCGGTGGCGGGGCGGTGTTTGATCTCAACGGTGCCACAGGCGTCTTCGCCGGCAGCGGTTTCCTGCTGGTGACGGCGATGGTGATTGTATTTATGGGCGTGAAGGTTAAGGCGGAGTGATTTTTTCCCTCTCCTTCGGGAGAGGGTATTTATAGATATCCATTATTCTAGGCAGTCGCTCTTTCATTCCAGGTGTCTTTAAACACTATATTTCCTTCACAATATTTCCATTCGATTGATTCATATCGCAGTTCGACTTCTTCCATATGAGCACTTGCGATACCTAACGGGTGCAGTAAAGGGGAGATCCTTGTTATCTTGACATTTTCCAGAGTGATATTGAAATATTCACGCTCGATCCCGGCGTCATTAATCTTATACATTTTGATTAATGCTGTTTTGAAGATTTTACCTGTACAGACGGCACGAAATAGATAGGGTGTGATGCGATCTATTTCTTTTTCAAAGGTAATTGGCACATGAAGTCGTGTTCCTGTCAGTTTTCCCGTGTTGGAATCGGTGGGGATCCACACAGAGTGGTTAAACGATTTTAGTTCGGTAGAGCCCAATCTCGTAGGCATTAAACACTCCCCAGTAATCGTGGCGTTATTTTCATCTGTGAGCCATATATGTGCTGGTGTAGACATTTATTTACCCTTTGTTTTGTAGCGAAATGCAATGAAGTAAACAACTAATAAAATAATCCCAAAAACCCTTAGTGCAATTTCTTCATCTTCTATAAAACTCACTGCGACAGCACCTAGAATGACAGCGAATATTCCAGTGCCATACCAAAAAAAATCATCCATAATATCTTTTAAAAAACTTTTTAAAAATTGCATCAAAAATTCTTTTATAGATTCCCACATTATTGCATCATTTTATTTAGCGCATCAGCAATTTCACCATCGGATGCAGTGTTTAAGTTAAGATATCCGGTCTTCATTATCACGGGTTCAATAAGAAAATACATCATTTCCAGCTTTTCAACATACAGCGCATGGTAAAACAACGGTTGGAATTTTTTCAGTGTATTTGCGCTGTCTGCCGCATGCTGGACTATAGCGTAAAGGTTTAATACGCTAATTACACCTCCTGTGCCCCAACCAATCTTTTTCACAAATGCACTTTGTACGGCCGCGTTCATGTTATTACCATAACAGATGTATGACGTGACGGCATAAATCAACCCATTCTTAGAGACCTGCTTTACTGAGTAGTTTGTTGTAAATGGTATTATACTTTCAAGAATGCTTTTTCTTTGGCTGTTGGATTTGTTATGAAGCATCGTTTCAATATAAATCCTAACCATTCTAAAAATTATATCTCTATGCTTAACGAGTTGTGCTACTCCTGCTAAAAACCTTAAATCTTCATAACCTAATCGCTTACATACATCCTGGTAATTATCCGTGAAGCAAGACGTATAATAGAGTAAGCGTGTTGTAGCATCGCCAAGATTATTTAAATATTCAATAGCTCCGTCTCTCACTCCAGCTATGGCGCGATCAAGCCTTAAAGCAAGTTCTTTATCGGACCCAATTTTTTCGATAATCGATTTACTGTAATACATAACCTGCCCCTGTTGTGTACAGAGTTTATCATGGGCTATGTTGTCGCCTGGGCACAGCGATCGCACTCGCATTTTTAAAAGTAAAATGAAGAATATCCACTGACCTATTTTCTAAGCTAATGGGTGCTTTTTAATAATTGATGTGATGAATTAGCAGCCGTTGAATAGACTTAGAATTATCTTCATTTATTAATTCTGAGAGGAGTGAAGAGAGATGTTTAATAGTTACATAATTTGTAGGCCGGGTAAGCGCAAGCGCCACCCGGCATTAATGCAGGTATTACAACCCTTTCTTATCCATCCACACCGCCAAATCCACCAGACGGTTTGAGAATCCCCATTCGTTGTCATACCACGCGAGGATTTTCACCATATTCCCGCCAATCACCAGCGTGGAAAGCCCGTCAATAATTGAGGAGCGCGGGTCGCCCTGGTAATCGCTGGAGACCAGCGGCTCATCGCTGTACCCCAGAATACCTTTCAGCGGGCCACTGGCGGCCGCGTGGCGGAAGGCCTCATTTACCTCTTCGACGGTCACGTTACGGCTCAGCGTCACCGTTAAGTCGACAATCGACACTACCGGAACCGGCACGCGCAGGGAATACCCGGTCAGCTTACCGTCCAGGGAGGGGATCACTTTCCCCAGCGCTTTCGCCGCGCCGCTGGAGTAAGGCACAATCGACAGCGCCGCCGCGCGCGCGCCGCGCAGATCCTTCTCAGGCTGGTCGTGCAGCGCCTGGCTGTTGGTGTAGGCATGCGTCGTGTTCATCAGGCCATGCTCAATCCCGAACTGCTGATGCAGCACCTGAGCCGCCGGCGCCAGACCGTTGGTGGTGCAACTCCCGTTACTCACCACAACGTGCCGGGCGGGATCGTACTGGTCATGATTAACGCCCATGACAATCGTCAGGTCGTCGTTCTTTCCGGGGGCGGAGATGATGACGCGTTTTGCGCCACCGTGGGTGATATGTACCGCCGCTTTTTCCCGTTCAGTAAAGAAGCCGGTGGCCTCAATCACCACGTCCACGCCGACATCACGCCACGGGATATTCGCCGGATCGCGTTCGCTGAATACGGTGATCCTCTGCCCGTCGACCTGCAGCGCGCCGTCGGCCGCTTCAACGGGAGCGGGCAGTTTCCCCAGCAGGGAGTCATGTTTCAGCAGATGGGCGAGGGTCTTGCTGTCCGTCAGATCGTTAATGGCCACAATCTGCAGATCCGGGTTGCCCAGCGCCGCGCGCAGGAAATTACGTCCGATACGGCCGAAACCGTTAATACCGACCTTAACCATGGTGCACTCCTTATCTCTGTTGTCTGGAGTCACTGTAGGCGTCAGGCGGGATGGCGTAAACGACAAAAAAGGATCAGATTACGCCATTTTCCGGCAGTGAAATCGCTGGCGATACTCGCCCGGGGTGAGGTGGAGCTGTTTCTCAAACACGCGCCGCAAATTAATACTGGTGCCAAACCCGCTTTGCTCAGCAATGCGCTCAAGGGGAGCGCTGGTCTGCTCAAGCAGCTGGCGGGCCGCGGCCAGACGCGCTTCGGTCACGTAGCGGGCAGGCGAGACGCCCGTCTCACGGGTAAACACGCGGGTGAAATTGCGTGGGCTCATCGCCGCTTTTTCAGCCAGAGTTTCCACGCACAGGTCGGCGGTGAGGTTCTGCAGCATCCAGGCCTGCAGCTCGCTTATCGGGCCCGATGTGCCGGGCTGCTGCAGGTTGTAGCGACTGAACTGCAGCTGCCCTCCGGGGCGGCGCAGATACATCACCATATCCTGCGCCACGTCGCGGGCGAGGGTAAATCCGTAGTCGTCTTCCACCAGCGCCAGGGTCAGATCAAACCCGGAACTCACGCCGCCGGAGGTCCAGATGGGACCGTCCTGAATATACAGCGGGCCGCCTTCGACCCGGATTGTCGGGTACTGAGCCTGCATGGTCTCCAGCAGCCGCCAGTGGGTGGTGGCGCGACGACCGTCCAGCAAACCGCTCTGGGCCAGCAGCATCGCACCGCCGCAAATGGAGGCGATCCGCCGCGCATGGGGAGCGGCGAGATGCAGCCAGTCCACCACGGCGAGGCTCTCCTGCTCGTTCACCCCGCGACCGGTAATGATGATGGTATCCAGCGGCTCACGGGGATCCAGGTCCGGCAGGCGATAGTCCGCCAGCAGATTGAGGCCGGACTGGCCGTGGATCACCTGGTGCGGTTGGGTGGTAGCAATGATGATGCGATAGCAGGGCTTCGCCAGTCCTTCCGGGTGCAGCCGGTTGGCCTGCATCAGAATGTCGGCGATACCGGCGGCTTCAAACAGCATGCCGCCGTCAGGAACAATAATCAGGATCTTCTTCATGTCCTGAAAAGTACCTTTATTACAAAATAAGTCAAGTGCGCCCGCACTTCACGTTTCTGGCAAAGCAAAGCGATTTAAGTTGTTTGTGATTTCAGATGTTATCCCCGATCGTCAGGGCACTGTCTCTGGCGAAACGGCGTCTGAAGGAATGGGTAAACGAAGCTCCCTCTATTTACATCCGCAACAACGCAATCAAATCCACCATCTCGCATCGGGATTTCTGTGGCGAAGCGAACTGCCCACCTGGCTGTTGATCGTGACGATTTATGCGGGCTGGTTTGCCACACTGGCGTTCTGGCAAACGCTTGGCCTGCTGCCCGCCACGCTGCTGCTGACAGGGTTTACCGCCTGGTACATGTCCCTGCAGCATGAACTGATCCACGGACATCCCACGCGTTTTGCCTGGCTTAACCAGCTGTTTGGCACGCTCCCGCTGGCGGTGTGGTACCCGTATGGCCTGTACCGGGATTCTCATCTGGCCCACCACCGGTACGATAGCCTGACCCATCCGGTGGATGATCCGGAGTCGTACTATTTTACCGAGGAGAGCTGGGCGCGCTTTTCCCCCTGGCAGAAGCGTGCGATCCGCGCCCGAAACACCTTTGCCGGACGGCTGCTGCTGGCGCCGCTGCTGGATATTCTGCAGACGCTGGGCAGCGCCGTCGGGGCGTTTCGTTATCTACAGCTGCGGGCGATGACGATGTGGCTGGTTCACATCACGCTGCTGGCGGCACTCTTCGCCTGGATGACGCACGTCGGTTTTTCCCCCGTCTGGTTTGTGCTGGCGGTCAGTTATCCGGCGCTGGCGCTGACCAAGGTCCGATCGTTTTACGAACACCGTGCGGCCGATGACCCGTTCGCGCGCTCCGTCATCAACGAGGCCGGGCTATTCTGGCGGATGCTGTTTTTAAATCTCAACTACCATTCAGTACACCATGATTTACCCGGCGTCCCCTGGTACGCGCTGAAGCGTATCTACCAGCAGAACCGGGAGGCGTACCGGGAGCGAAACCACGGTTTTCTCGTCAGGGGCTATGGCGAATGGTTACGTCAGTTCTGGGCCGCGCCCGTCGATGTCACCGTTCATCCCGGAGCTCAACAAGGGGAGAAGTATGAGTAACCTGCTGGCGTTTCCCATGTACGCGGTAGATCGCGCTGACACCCGCGCGCTCAGGCGGACGGTAAAAGGTTTGCTGGCCGCGCGCGGTGTGCCCGTCGAGGGTGACCCGGACTGGCCGGAGTCTGAACTGCTGAAGCACTGGCAACAGCCCGGGCTTATTCTCAGCCAGACCTGTGGTTATCCGCTGGTCACGCGGCTCCCTGACGTGCAGGTGGTTGGCTGTTTTCACTACACAGCACCCGGTTGTGAAGGGTATCAGTACCGCAGCGTGCTGGCGGTGCGTGCGGAGGATCGGCATCTCTCGCTGGCCGATTTTCGCGGACGCCGGGCGGTCTGTAATTCGGCCGACTCGCAGTCCGGCTATCATGCGCTGCGAAAAAAAGTGGCTCCCCTGGTGAAGGACGGCCCGTTTTTCGCGCAAACGTCCTTTAGCGGCAGCCATCGCCAGTCGCTGATTGAGGTCAAACGCGGGGCAGGGGATATAGCGGCCATCGACTGCGTTACCTGGGCATTGCTCCAGCGTCACGAGCCGGAACGGCTTGCGGGGCTGGCGGTCATTGACCGCACTCCCCTGACGCCAGGGTTGCCGCTCATCACCTCGCATCACACCTCGCCTGAAACCCTGAACGCCATTCGCGATGCGCTCCACGCGCTGGTGAGTTCACCGGCACACCGGGAGGTGTGCGACGCGGTGTTGATCGGCGGTTTTAGCGTGGTGACGCGTCAGGATTACGCCGTACTGACCGACTGAAAAATCCCATGCGCATCGTTAAAGCAGCGCAGCGCCAGCGAGGAGACGGGTTTCTGTCGGCGCATAATCAGGCCGACAGGGGCCTCGATATCCGCGTCGGCAATCGGGACTATCCTGAAATGGCTGTTCAACTCTTCCAGCCCGTTGTTCAGCGGCATCACGGCACAGCACACGCCGCTCTGAACCGCCTGAATGATCTGGTACGTGGAGTCGCTTTCAAACACCGACGTCGGTTCGATGCCGGCAGACTGGAAGCTGGCCTCCATATGCGCCCGGTAGTGCATCCCCTTCGTCAGAAACCCCAGCGGAAACGCCGTCAGATCGGGCCAGGTCAGTCTCTCCTGGCTTAACCGGAAATGGCGGGTGTCGTGCAGCAGGCCCATCTTCGTTTTGGGCAACTGGATAATGTCGAACAGGCTGGTGTCGATGCTGTTCAGGTAGCAAATCCCCAGTTCGAGCTGGTTGCGGCTGACGCCATCGGCAATCTGCGCCGAGGACATGGAATAGAGGCTGTAGGTCAGCTCCGGGTATTTTTGCGTCAGCAGGCGAATGAAGATCATCGGATCCACGCTCGCCAGCGGCACCATCCCCAGGCGTAATTCACCCACCACCTGGCCTTTGCACAGCGACGCTTCCGCCTGTAACCCGTCGTGCGCGGCCAGCAGCGCGCGAGCCCACGCGAGAATGCGTTCCCCCTCCGGCGTAAACCCTTCAAAGCGCTGTCCGCGCACAATCAGCACCAGCCCCAGCTCCTCCTCCAGGCTGCGGATACGCATGGAGAGGGTCGGCTGGGTGATATTGCACTGGGCGGCCGCTTTACCAAAGTGCCGGGTCTCGTCGAGTGCGATTAAATATTTTAACTGTTTAATATCCATCTTTTTCTCTGCGCAAACGGCGTTACAGCATGCGGATCTCTTTTGAGCGCAGGGTGATGCGAACCGGAACCGATTTATAAGACGGCGTACCGCTGTCCTTGTCCAGATAATCGAGCGGGACCAGTACGTTGGCCTCCGGGTAGTAGGCGCCGACAGAGCCCGGGGCGATGCTGTACGCCACCACCGTGATGTCTTCCAGACGCTGTACGCTGCCGGGCAGGGCGGTTTCGATATCCACCCGGTCGCCGTGTTCCAGCCCTGATTGCGCCATATCCTCCTCGTTCATAAACAGCACATCGCGGCGACCAAACACGCCACGATAGCGGTCGTCGAGGGCGTAAATGGTGGTGTTGTACTGGTCGTGACTGCGCAGCGTGATCAGGCGCAGAACGTGCTCACCCTCACCGCTGGCGTTCTCGTGAACACCGTCGAATACCGAGAACATCGCTTTTCCCGTCGCCGTTGGCCAGATACGTTGCGTTGGCGGCAGCGGCATACGGAAACCGCCGGGAACGCGGATCCGCGCGTTATAGTGCTCAAAGCCTGGAATGGTCTGCTCGATCAGATCGCGGATGCGGTCGTAATCCTCAACCAGCGTCATCCAGTCCACGCGCGTGGCCGGCAGGGTCGCTTTCGCCATACCGGCGACGATAGCCGGTTCAGACCGGAGTAGCGGTGAGGCGGGTTTCAGCTTGCCGGAAGAGGCATGCACCATCGACATAGAGTCTTCAACGGTGATGGACTGACGGCCGGTTGTCTGCATATCCAGCTCGGTACGACCCAGACACGGCAGGATAAACGTCTCTTTACCCACCAGCAGATGCGTACGGTTCAGCTTGGTGCCGACGTGGACGCTCAGATCCAGAGTGCCCATCGCCGGGAAACCGCGTTCATGGTCGGGCATCGCCACCGCAAAATTGCCGCCGAGGCAGATAAGCGCTTTTGCCCGGCCGTCGATCATCGCCTGCGTCGCCTGCACCGCGTCATGCCCATGGTGAGATGGCGGCTCAAAACCGAACACCTCCTTCAGACGGTTCAGGAAGGCCGGTGTGGGTTTCTCACTAATCCCAACGGTACGGTTTCCCTGCACGTTTGAATGGCCGCGCAGCGGGCATATTCCCGCGCCGGGCTTGCCAATATTGCCGCGCAGCAGCAGCACGTCAGCGATCAGGCGGACATTGGCCGTCCCTTTATTGTGCTGGGTAATCCCCATCCCGTAGGTAATGATGGTGGCATTCGATTTCGCATAGGCCCCGGCGACCTTTTTGAGCGCTGCCTGGCTCAGACCCGACTCGCGCTCAATATCCTCCCAGCGGGTTTGTGCGATATCTGCGGCAAACGCCTCAAAGCCCTGGGTGTGTTCGGCAATAAAGGCATGGTCGAGCACGCCGCCGCGTTCGGCCTCCATTTCCAGCAGGTGTTTGGCAAGACCTTTCAGCGCGGCGGCATCGCCCCCGGCCTTCACCTGGAAATAGGTTGAAGCGATATCCGTGGAGCCGTAGGTCGCCATTTCAATCACGCTCTGCGGATCCGCAAAACGTTCCAGCGCGCGCTCGCGTAACGGGTTAAAGACGATGATTGGCACATTGCGCCGGGCCAGCTCATGAAGGGTGCCCATCATGCGCGGATGGTTGGTGCCGGGGTTATGGCCGATGGAGATCACCAGCTCAGTCTTGTCGAAATCGTCCAGCGAGACGGTGCCTTTGCCGATGCCTATCGAACGTGGCAAACCGACGCTGGTGGCTTCATGACACATATTCGAGCAGTCGGGGAAGTTATTGGTGCCGTATTCCCGGGCAAACAGCTGGAACAGATACGCCGCTTCGTTCGACGCCCGCCCGGAGGTATAGAACTCAACCTGGTTCGGGTCGAGCCCGCGCATCACCTCGCCAATGCGTTGAAACGCCTCGTCCCATTCCACAGGCCTGAAGGTGTCGCTTTCCCGGTCATAGCGCAGGGGATGCGTCAGCCGACCGTATCCTTCCAGTTCAAAGTCCGATTTTGCCAGCAGCGAGGTGACGCTGTTTTCGGCCAGAAACGCCGGGGTCACGCGTTTGGTGGTCGCTTCCCAGGTCACTGCTTTGGCACCGTTCTCACAAAACTGGAACGTTGATTTGTGTTCTTTGTCAGGCCACGCGCAGCCCGGGCAGTCAAAACCGTCAGGTTGATTGGTGCGCAGCAGCGTCGCCGGGGCATCAAAGGTATCCATTTGGGTACGTACCGCGATGGCCGTGGCCTTCAACGCGCCCCAGCCTCCGGCAGGGCCCGCATAATGTCTGATACCGGGTACTGCGCGTCTTTTCTTGTTCATACCAACTCCTGATCTGTTCAGTCTTACAACGGCGGCATCACGAAAACCACTGAAATGGCAATAAGTAACAGCAATGACGCCCGGCTCGCGCAGGTGAGGCGGCACTGCAAAATGACTTATCTAAAATGTTATTTAATTCAGTGGATTATCTGATGTGTTGCTTAAAGATTTAAAGAAATTATAACGAAATTTTATCATTTTAATAATAAATCTTATCTATCATGCGGTAGGTGCGATAAATGGCAACGAGCTGGGTGGATGTAGCATCATTAAAATTTCGAATGAAACAGATGAGGGGAGGGAAAAGCTATTCATCACGCCCGGTCTGGGGTGAAGCGCATTTTCCACTGGAGATAAAGCCGGAAAGGTTTACTCAGGCTTAATGATTAATGGATATAATTTATGTCTAAGTGGTGAATTATCACAACATGAAATATAACTTATTTTGAGCTGTGAAATTAACGCCGCGCAGCATAAAGGAAATGTCTGAATGGCGATCGCGAATGGCGTTAAATATTAAAGATGCCCTGTTAGTGCAACAAATAATTCATCGTCGATATATTTTTCTGACATCACGAATACGGGAATTCTACTAATTATGGTAGTGGCGATAATAGCCGTATTGGGTTAATGAAACTGGTTCTCTTTTGGTATTTTTCCTTTTTAAAACAGTGCATTAGAATGTGTGTTGGTGGGGAAATAAGCGTATGTAAGACATTTCACGCCATTTGATCAGATTAATCCTATAATTTTCCGACTGCTTCATTAACCACCACTTCCGTGGCGGTAAATATTGAATTGATGCGAAGCTCATGTAAACTTGTTTACCGTTTGTCAAAATATGTCAGGAAGACACAGGGCCTTATTCTGAAGGGCTCGTGCGGTAGCTATGCCCGTAAACCAGTAACGCCCCGAAATTATCCTGGCTATTTTAACAATAGCACTTAAGTCAAACTCCATCCCCTTTTCTCCATCATCGAAATATCGCTACGGAAAAGCATATGAAAATGCGCGTACTGTTTTCACTTCTGTTTGTAATGGCGGTGGCGGGCTGTAAAGCGCCGCAGAAACCTGTGATCAATGACGATACGATCGAGACCAGCCAGGTCAACGGCGTGACCTTAACCCACCGTCATGCGGTGACGCCGCCGACGGAGTTTACGCCGGTCAACGCACCGTATCGTGCCATGTATCCGGCCTCCCTGATGAGCCGTCCTGACTTTGGCGGCAAGGTTATCCGCACGCTCGATACCGGTAAAACGTACGTGGTGCTGGGGCAGGTTGAACACTACTGGATGGCGCTTGCCGATGAAGGTAACGATCAGCTGATTGGTTACGTCCCGATGCGTGCCGTGATTAAAGCCGATCAGTATGAAGCTGCCGTGCGTAAACAGGCCATTCGTCCTAAGGTGCGTAAAAAAGCGACCTGTGTTGATGTCGATGGTAACAGCAAAGCCTGCAAAGACAGCGCTAACGGTACCTGGATCCTGAACTAACGGCGTCATGAGCGCATTTTTATGAATAATAAAAATTTTCATACGCTGTGGTTACTCTTTTACGCGGTGGTTTTCGCCCTTGTCAGTGGTTGTACGTCGTCTTCACACAGCGACCCTTCCCGCTACAATCTGCAGTTTCAGGCCCATCCACAAATCAATGAATCTGCGCCGCTTAAGGTTCGGGTGTTGTTGCTGAAATCCGATGCGGATTTTATGTCCAGCGACTTCTACTCCCTGCAAAACAACGCGTCAGCCACGCTTGGCGCGAATTTGCTGAACAGCGATGTTTTCTTCCTGATGCCGGGACAACTGTCTAAAACCCTCAGCGGGCAAAGCTCTCCGGAGGCCCGCTACATCGGTGTGATGGCGGAATATCAGATGCTGGATGGCAAAAAATGGCGCGTTTCACTCCCTCTGCCTGTGCCTGGCGAAAATCATATCTACCAGTTCTGGAAATGGTCCGCAGATGAGCTTCAGGCCAACGTCTTTCTCGACGTGAACGGCATTCGGGTCATCAGCCAGTAACGCGCTTCATAACAGGAAACACATCATCATGACCAAAGCAGAAAAGGTCGTCTGGACCGAAGGCATGTTCCTGCGTCCACACCATTTTCAGCGGACTGAAAGTTATCTGCTCAACCATGTTCGTGAATGGGGTGCGCTGCAGCGTTCTTATCTGTGGGGCTTTCTCGACGTTGAACTGGATGAAGCGATGCTTCGCCAGGGATGCATTGCCCTGAGCTACTGCAGCGGGTTGCTGCCGGACGGCACCTTTTTCCAGGTCCGTAACGGGCGCAACGGTCCTGTACCGCTGAAAATTCCTGACAACCTCACCAATGAAAAGGTGGTGCTCGCGCTCCCGGTTCGTCGTGGCGAGAAAGAAGAGGTGATTTTTAGCGAAGAGCCAGCCTCACTGGCGCGCTTTATCGCGTTCGAGCAAGAGGTGGAAGACGATAACGCCATGTCGGTGGGAGATGCCACCGTCCAGTTTGGCCGCCTGCGTCTGACCCTGATGCTGGAAAAAGATCTCACCGCTGAATGGACCGCCATCGGCGTGGCGTTTGTGGCTGAGAAACGTAACGACAACCACGTGCGGCTCGATAACAGCTACATCCCGCCGATGCTGAACGCCAACAACAGCCCGCAGATCTACAGCATGATTAACGATCTGCACGGCTTGCTGGTGCAGCGCAGCCAGCAGATTGGCGGTCGTCTGCGCCAGCCCGGCCGCTTCAACACCTCTGAAATGATCGAGTTTACGCTGCTGTCGCTGGTTAACCGTCATCTGGGTGAGGTGTCTCATTTAAAAACCCTCCCGCTGGTGCACCCGGAAACGCTGTGGCGCAGCTGGCTGCCGTTTGCCACCGAGCTCACCACCTGGACGTCGCAACGTACCGCGGAAAGCGTGCTGCCGATTTACGATCATGACGATCTGGCAAACTGCTTCAGCAAACTGATGCTGATGCTGCGTCAGGGACTGTCGCTGGTGATGGAAGACCACGCGATCCAGCTGCCGCTTAACGAGCGCTCTCATGGCCTGAACATCGCCACGGTGCCTGAAACCAGCATGGTGCGTGAGTTTGGCTTCGTGCTGGCGGTAAAAGCCAACGTGCCAGGCGAACACCTGCAAACCCATTTCCCGGCCCAGATGAAGATCGCACCGGTCTCAAAAATCCGCGATCTGGTCCAGCTGCAGCTGCCGGGCATAATGCTGCGCGCCATGCCGGTCGCGCCGCCGCAGATCCCGTGGCATGCCGGCTACATCTACTTCGAGCTCGAGAAGGGCAGCGAGCTGTGGCACGAGATGGATAAGTCCGGCGCATTCGCCCTGCATCTTGCAGGGGAGTTCCCGGGGCTGGATATGGAGTTTTGGGCCATCCGTAGCCCGACAGAATAATAAAGCGAGCGCTTAATATGCAGGAACGACAGGACACCGGCAGTGATGCCGCGTTTACCGGAGCCAGTAGCAACAATCAGCTAGTGGCGGCCGCCAACCCGCTGCTTAATGCGATCCCGCAGATCCGTCATTCGGTGTCGCATGACGATCAGGTGGCGTTGCGCCAGCGTCTGATCGATGAGATTCGCCGTTTCGAAGTCCGCTGCCAGCAGGCGGGGCTGCCCTACGAAGTGATCGTCGGGGCGCGTTACTGCCTGTGCACGGCGCTCGATGAGGCCGCCGCGCTCACCCCCTGGGGCAGCAGCGGCGTCTGGTCAAGCAATGGGCTGCTGGTGACGTTCCATAACGAAACGTGGGGCGGCGAGAAGTTCTTCCAGCTGCTGGCGCGCCTGTCGCAAAACCCGCGCGAGCATATCCTGCTGCTGGAGATGATCAACTACTGTCTGCTGCTTGGCTTCGAAGGACGTTACCGGGTGCTGGACAATGGCCGCACCCAGCTTGACACCATCAAGCAGCGTCTGTGGCAGATGATCCGCGGCGTGCGCGGCAGCTACCCGCCGCCGCTCTCGCCCCATCCGGAAGATCGCCCGGTGCTGCGTAAACTGTGGCGGCCGATGGTGCCCCTGTGGGCCTGCGTGGCGCTGGCCGGGTTTATCGCCTGCCTGTTCTACATCATTCTGAACTGGCGTCTTGGCGACAACACCAACCCGGTGCTGGCGAAGATTTACCAGTCCCAGCTGCCGGAAACCACCATCCAGCAACCGGCACGCCAGATGCCCGCGGTGCTCAATCTGCGTGGTTTCCTGAAGCCGGAAATCGAGGCGGGTCTGGTGGCGGTGAAGGACGAAGCGGACCGCAGCGTCGTTATCCTGAAGGGTGATGGTCTGTTTGCCTCCGCCTCGACCGTCGTGCGCGACCGCTATGAACCTGTCATCAACCGCATTGCACAGGCGATGAATAACGTCAGCGGCAAAATTCTGGTGGTGGGCTACAGCGACAACGTGCCGATTCGCAGCGCGCGCTTTGCCTCTAACTATGAACTCTCTCTGGAACGTGCCCGCTCGGTACAGAAAATGCTGCAGGGAAGCCTCTCTCAGCCTGGCCGCGTGAAAGCGGAAGGGCGGGGCGAGATTAACCCGGTAGCGCCGAACACGACGCCAGAAAACCGCGCCCGTAACCGCCGTGTGGAAATTACTCTGCTGGTGTCGCCTGAAAATACGCAGGCTGAGCTGAACGGATTGCCGCAAGGAAACTAAGGATGCTGACTACACTTCTTTCCATTTTGACCAACCGCATTCTGTGGAGCTTCCTCGGCGTAACGGCGCTTGCGGCGGTGATCTGGATGATTGGTCCCCTGTTGTCCATCGTGGACACCCGACCGCTCGAATCTGAGCAGAACCGTATTATCAGCATCGCCGTGGTCTATCTGCTCTGGGCGCAGGGCCACATTCTGCCGCGGCTGTACAATGCCTGGCTGAACCGCAAGCTGATGGACAAGCTCAATGAGAACACCACCAGCCCGGAAGCGGCGGATCCGCAGAAACGGCTGAACAACGAGGAGCAGATCCTCGCCAGCCGCTTTGATGAAGCCGCGCAGATGCTGAAAAAAGCGCACTTCAGCAAAGCGGGACAGGGTGCCAAGTGGACGCAGCGTTTTAGCACGCAATATCTCTATCAGCTGCCGTGGTACGTCATTATCGGCGCGCCAGGTTCGGGGAAAACCACGGCGCTGGTGAATTCCGGCCTGCAGTTCCCGCTGGCCGACCGGTTCGGTAAGACCGCGCTGCGGGGCATTGGCGGTACGCGTAACTGCGACTGGTGGTTCACCAACGAGGCGGTGCTGCTGGACACGGCGGGTCGCTACACCACGCAGGAGAGTGAGCAGGTGCAGGACGCCGGCGAATGGCTGCAGTTCATGGGGCTACTGCGCAAGTATCGCCGCCGCCAGCCGATCAACGGAGTCATCATTACCATCAGCATTTCTGACCTGCTCACCCAGTCTGCCGAGGCGTCCCGCCAGCAGGCGGTGAACCTGCGTCAGCGTCTGTCTGAACTGCATGAACAGCTGGGCATTCGCTTCCCGGTCTACGTGATGGTAACCAAGGCCGACCTGCTTAAAGGCTTCCGCGCCTGGTTTGCCGACTACGACAAAGCGCAGCGCGACCAGATCTGGGGCTTTACCCTGCCATGGGAGCAGACCAAACACGCCGATTTCGACCTGATGGGCAACTTCCACCAGGAGTTTTCGCTTTTACAGCAGCGCCTGGATGCCGGGCTGCCGGAAACCATGCTCAAAGAGCATGACGCTAAAACCCGTGCCGAAGCGTACCTCTTCCCACAGGAGTTCGCTGCCCTGCGTCCGCTGCTGGCGGATTACCTGAGCACGGTCTTCGCCCGCTCCAACTTTGAAACCGAGTTCTCCCCACGCGGGATTTACTTCGCCAGCGGTACTCAGGAAGGGATGCCGTTCGACCGGGTGATGGGCGAACTGAACCGCGCGCTGTCGCTGCCGGAAGGGGATGAGTCAGCACACTGGGATTCGGTCAGCAAAGAAGCGCCTATTCCGGGCGCAAAAGGCCAGAGTTTCTTCATTAAAAACCTGCTTCAAAACGTCATTTTCCAGGAAGCCGGCATCGCCGGTGAAAACCGCTGGTGGGAACTGCGCAACCGGGCGGTGATCTGGTCTGGCTACGCGGCGCTGCTGGCCCTGCTGGTGATCCTGGGTAGCCTGTGGCTGACCAGCTATGCCAAAAACAAGGCTTATCTGGACGAGGTGGATGCGAAGGTGCCCCTGCTGGACCAGCAGAGCAAAGCGTTGCAGAACCAGCCTCAGCGCGATCTGTTCGATTTGCTGCCGCTGCTGAACGGGCTGGTTGACCTGCCGAAAAGCGACTCCTTTGACGTCAATGACCCACCGGTCTCCCGCCGTATGGGGCTCTACCGTGGGGATGACGTCAGCGACGCCGCCCAGTCGCTGTACCAGAAAGCACTGGATCAGATGCTGCTGCCTGCCGTCGCCATGCACATCACCACCTGGCTTCGTAACGACAACGGCAGCGATGTGGAATACAGCTATGAAGCGCTGAAGGCTTACCAGATGCTCTACCAGCCGAAGCACTATGACGGTAAATTCCTGCACTCGTGGGTGATGCTCAACCTGCAGCGTAACCTGCCGCAGAATGTGACGAAGGCGCAGCTGCAGCAGCTTGAATGGCACCTGACGCAGCTGCTGGAGCCGAAAATTCAGGCCTCCCCGTACGCGCAGGACGAGTCCCTGGTGGCACGCGAAAGAGCGTTGATCAACCAGCAGCCGCTCTCCACGCGCGTGTACGGTCGTCTCAAGCGCCTGCTGGAGCATGATGAAAACCTTAAACCGGTCTCCCTTTCCGACCTGGGCGGACCACAGAGCGAGCTGGTCTTTTCCCGCAAAAGCGGTAAGCCGGTGAGTGAAGGTGTGCCGGGCCTCTATACGCCGGACGGCTACTGGAAAAGCTTTAACAGCCAGATTGACAGCGTCACCACGGCACTGCACGAGGACGACGCCTGGGTGCTGGGGGCCAGCACCGCGCAGGAAGATAAACAGCAGATCGATAACGCCGTCCGCCAGCTCTACATGCGCGACTTTATCGCTAACTGGGATAGCTTTCTTGCCGACATTCAGCTGAATAACAGCGCCGATCTTTCCCAGCGCATCAACACCGCGCGCCTGCTCTCGGGCGCAAACTCGCCGCTGCGCCGTCTGGTGCAGAACCTGAGCCAGGTACTGACGCTGTCGCGTAATGCACCGACGCCGGAAGAGGCGGGTAAAGCACAGGAGCAGAGCAACCGGGCGACCCGCACCCTGGAAGCGCTGTTCAGCAATAATGACAATGCCCCGACGCAGGCTGCGGTGGTTACCCAGGCGCCGGAGCAGCTGGTGACCGACCACTATGCGCCGATGATTGATCTGGCCCAGCCGCTGGAGAAGGGCGGGAAAACCATCGTCTTTGATGATTTTCTCAAGCAAGTGGATGAGCTGTATCGTTACCTGACCGCCGTACAGGACGCCGCCAACAGCGGCATGCCGGCCCCGGGTGGCGAGGCGATAAGCCGCCTGCAGGCCAGCGCCGGTCGTCTGCCGGGCGGGCTGCAAACCATGTTCAGCAATATGGCGGTAGGCGCCAGCAGCGACACCCAGCGCCGTGACCTGGAAAACGTGCGTAAGCGAATCAGCGTTGAGGTGGGGGGGTTCTGCCGTCAGGCCATTGCCGGTCGCTACCCGCTGGTGCGCAGCGCCAGCACCGAGGTGACCCCTGACGATCTGGCGCGCATGTTTGCGCCGGGCACCGGACTGATGGACGCCTTCTTCCGCGACAACCTGACCAACAAGGTAGACACCACCCAGGCGAACTGGCGCTTTATGCCGGGCATCGACGGTAAAACGCTGCCGGGCAGCGAAGGGCTGCTGAGACCGTTCCAGCAGGCCCAGTCTATTCGCGATGCCTTCTTTGCTAACGGGGCAACCACGCCGTCCTTCAAGGTGACGGTACGCACCGTGCGAATGGATAATACCATTCTGAACCTGACCCTGGACGTTGACGGCCAGCTGCTGCGCTACAGCCATGGCCCGCAGGCCGTGCAGATCATGAACTGGCCTGGGCCGGGCGGTACCAACCAGGTGCGTATGCAACTGGGCCTGGCGAACGGCAGCACGGCAACGCTGGTGACCAACGGCGCCTGGGCACTGAACCGCTTCTTCGATAAAGCGAGCACCAGCCCGGGGGCGGGGAGCCTGAGCCGTCAGGCCACCTTCAACGTTGACGGACATCAGGTCACGCTGGAGTTTGCGCCTAACAGCATTCGCAACCCGTTCCAGCTTCCTCGTTTCTCATGCCCATAACCGCAAGGACAGCCGTATGACGAATACCCCTGCGATGAACCGCTACAGCTGGTATGGCAAATTACCCAGCGCCGGAGATTTTTTGCAGCGCCGCTTTCCTGACACCTTACAGCGCCAGTGGTCGCACTGGTTTCAGGTCGGTCTGCTGGCCTGGCAACAGGAAGAGCAGCGCAGCGGCGAACGCCAGTTTCACAAAGCCCCGGTCTGGAATTTTGTTGTACCGCCGATGCTTGGCAGCCAGATGATCCAGATGGGCTGTCTGCTGCCCGGCCGCGACAGCGTTGGCCGCCAGTACCCGGTGTGCCTGCAGCTGAGCTTCGCCCCGTCTGAATGGTCGACCAGCCTGCTCAGCCAGGCTGAGAGCTGGTACCAGCAGATTGGGCGCCTGGGTCTGCACGCGGTGCGCAACAGTTTTTCCGCCTCGCAGCTGGATGAAATGCTGATGACCATTCCGGCGCCCCAGCCCGTCGAGCCGCAAAAGCGTTCCGACATCCTTGACGTGATCGGTTATGACGAGGACGGCCAGAACACCCTGGGCTGGCCACAGGCGGCAGAATGTTTTGATCCCCTTCGGCAGACCAGCTACTGGTGGACCAACCGCTGCGACGGTTACCCGCTGTACACCCACGTTCACAGCGGTAACTTTACCGGGCAGCTTTTCACCCTGCTGTTCGATCCGGCAGGGGGGGCCCGCCCGGGCCGTCACGGTCTCTATCCGCCCATGTTTGAATAAGCAGGGATCTTATGAATATCGAAGAATTTCTCGCGCCAATAAGCCCCGACAAGCCCTGCGGCGAAAACCTGGAGTACGACGCTGATTTTCAGAGCATGAACCAGGCAAGCCTCGGGAAAGCGGAACAACAGTTTGGCGACACCATTATCCCGGCAGAGCCAGCGGACTGGAACACGGTGGAAAAATTCGCCACCAGCCTGCTGACCCGCACCAAAGATCTTCGCGTGCTGCTGGCGTTAACCCATGCCTGGACACGCCGCCGTGGGCTGGCCGGTTACGCTGACGGATTACTGCTGGTGCAGGAGGCGATCACCCGTTACTGGGAGCCGCTCTATCCACTGCTGGAAGAGTATGGCGAAACCGATCCGTTTTACCGCATTAACGCCCTGGCGGGGCTGAGCGACAAGTCTGAGCTCACCGTCGCGGTGCGAAACGCCTCGCTGTTGCGTTCAAACGGCGATGAGATTTCGCTGCGGGATGCCCAGGCGCTGCTGGACGGCAGTAAGACGGAGTGTCCGGACTATCCCGGTGGCCGTCCAAGGCTGATTGACGAGCTCTCCCGCGGCGACCAGCCGGGAACCGCAGCGGTTATCGTCATTCACGAACGGCTGCTGGCGATCCGCGAGCTGCTCACCGGCTATCTCGGCGAGAGCGGAGTGCCGGAGATGGAGCAGTTGCTGAAAACCGTGGGGCTGGTGGCCAGCGCCTGTCAGGTGACCGACATCAGCAAGCTGCTGCCAAACCGTGAGGCGCAGGCTGAACAGCCCGCCGCCTCGCAGCCGATGGCCGCGCAGCCTGTCCAGCAGGTCACCGACTGGCGCAGCGTGCAGGTCACCAGCCGCGCCGATGCCCAGCTGATGCTGGAAAAAGCGAAGCAGTATTTTGCACAGTACGAACCGAGCCACCCCGCACCGCTGATGATTGAACGGGTGCAGCGGCTGTCAGAACTTAACTTTATGGACATTATTCGCGACCTGGCGCCAGACGGCGTTAACCAACTGGAAAACATCTTTGGACGCCGCGAATAACGCGTCCAGGCATTATGACGACAGGCATGGAGCCTGCCGTTTCACCTTCACCGCGCATCTTTGATGGAGAACATCATGGCAATGAGTAACAGTGGGCAGAAATTCATCGCACGTAACCGTGCCCCCCGCGTGCAGATCGAGTACGACGTAGAGATCTACGGTGCAGAACGTAAAATTCAGCTGCCGTTCGTGATGGGCGTTATGGCCGATCTGGTCGGCAAACCGGTGGAAAACCTGCCGGCCGTGGATGAGCGCAAATTCCTCGAAATTGACATCGATAACTTTGACGAACGCATGAAGGCGCTGAAGCCGCGCGTGGCGTTCCAGGTGGACAACACCCTGACCGGCGAAGGTAAGCTCAACGTCGATCTGACCTTCGACAGTATGGACGACTTCCTGCCGGATGCGGTGGCCCGCAAGGTCGAGCCGCTGAACAAGCTGCTGGAAGCGCGTACACAGCTCTCCAACCTGCTGACCTATATGGACGGCAAAAACGGTGCGGAAGAGCTGATCGCTAAAATTCTGCAGGATCCGACACTGCTCAAATCCCTGAGCCAGTTGCCGAAAAATGACGAAAGCGCGAAAGGTAGCGAGGAATAATCGATGAGCAACCAGACTCAACAACATGAGCAGCAGGCGGGTCAGGCGTTCAGCCAGGATGAATTCAGCGCGCTGCTGAACAAAGAGTTCCGCCCGAAAACCGACCAGGCGCGTTCCGCCGTAGAAAGCGCGGTCAAAACCCTGGCGCAACAGGCGCTGGAAAATACCGTCACCTTCTCAAACGATACTTACCGCACCATTCAGAATCTGATTGCGGGTATCGATGAGCAGCTGTCACAGCAGGTAAACCAGATTATTCACCACGAAGAGTTTCAGAAGCTGGAGAGCGCCTGGCGCGGTCTGAGCTACCTGGTGAACAACACTGAAACCGACGAGATGCTGAAGATCCGCTTTATGAGCATCTCCAAGCAGGAGCTGGGCCGTACCCTGAAACGCTACAAAGGCGTGGGCTGGGACCAGAGCCCAATCTTCAAGAAAATCTACGAGCAGGAGTACGGTCAGTTTGGTGGTGAGCCGTTTGGCTGCATCGTCGGCGACTACTACTTCGACCACAGCCCGCAGGACGTTGAGCTGCTGGGTGAAATGGCGCGCATCGGTTCGGCGGCCCACTGTCCGTTCATCACCGGTACCGCACCGGGCGTGATGCAGATGGAGTCCTGGCAGGAGCTGGCCAACCCGCGCGATCTGACCAAAATCTTCCAGAACACCGAGTACGCCGCCTGGCGTTCACTGCGTGAATCTGAAGATGCCCGCTATCTGGGCCTGGTGATGCCGCGCTTCCTGTCGCGCCTGCCGTACGGGATTCGCACTAACCCGGTCGACAGCTTTGACTTTGAAGAGCAGACCGACGGCGCGAACCACAACAGCTACGCGTGGGCGAACGCCGCGTATGCGATGGCAGCCAACATCAACCGCTCCTTCAAAGAGTACGGCTGGTGCACCTCGATTCGCGGCGTGGAGTCCGGCGGGGCGGTGGAAAACCTGCCGTGCCACACCTTCCCGAGCGATGACGGCGGCGTGGACATGAAATGTCCAACCGAGATCGCCATCAGCGACCGTCGAGAAGCCGAGCTGGCGAAAAACGGCTTTATGCCGCTGGTTCACCGCAAAAACTCTGACTTCGCTGCCTTCATCGGCGCACAGTCTCTGCAAAAACCGGCGGAGTACCATGACCCGGATGCGACCGCTAACGCGCGCCTTGCGTCTCGTCTGCCGTACCTGTTCGCCTGCTGCCGTTTTGCTCACTACCTGAAGTGCATCGTGCGTGACAAAATCGGCTCCTTCCGCGAGCGCGAGGAGATGGAACGCTGGCTGAACGACTGGGTAATGAACTACGTGGACGGCGACCCGGCGAACTCCTCCCAGGAGACCAAGTCCCGCAAACCGCTGGCGGCTGCGGAAGTGCAGGTGCAGGAAATTGAAGACAACCCGGGCTACTACGCCGCGAAGTTCTTCCTGCGTCCACACTACCAGCTGGAGGGGCTGACTGTATCCCTGCGTCTGGTGTCTAAACTGCCGTCGCTGAAGACGAAAGACGCGTGATAATAGCTGCCGGTCCGTCAGGGCCGGCAGCTATGACGCTGTATATGAAACAGATAATGAATTTGAAGGGAATTATTGATGAAAAAATTCATTATCTATTTCATCGCTTATTTATTGCTTTTGATGTCGGCAATGGTCTTTTTTAGTACATGTATTTACTACCTATTGTTCTTTGACTGGCAACAGGGTGTTTTGAGAGCAATATTGCATGTACTTTGGCTTGTCGGATGTATTGCACTCGCGATGTGCATATACGCTGCCGGTGAGAAAATCAAAAAGTGTTGTTAATCCTTCACTGACCACGTTTAGTTAAGCTGAAAGAGAAATCTAATCTGGAGCAGGAGAAACAATGAAGTTACTTACCCTACATACGTTGCTGTTTGCCGGTCTGTTGGGAGCTGCGCCACTATGGGCTGCTAATGGTCAGAATGACTCATCAAATCTTCTACGCGACCCTAATACGCTGTCCCGTAATGATGTACGAATGAGCGGAGAAAAGTTTCTTGCAGCGTGGCTCGCAAAAGATAACGAGCAGGAGCAGCTTAAGGCGAATATGTACCTGCTTGGGGTAATGGATGCGACGGAGGGCAAATCCTGGTGTGGATATACGGTCGCCTTACCCGGTTCATTACGAGAGAGCATTTATAGCTATTTCAGAAAATTGCCTGAAAACCGTAAGAAAGAAGCTGCAGCGTCGTTAATCACCGAGGCTCTGGCGCAGGATTTACCGTGCAAAAAAGGAGTTCAACCATGAAACCGTTGTATGCACAGTTAAAAGCACAACATTACTCCTCTAACGAAGCGCGTCCTGGTTATGTCCCTCGGGATGATCTCTTTAACGAAATAGGTTACGACGCAAACGTGCTCATCAAATCCAATCCTGGGTATATGAATACTTGCGCAGTGCGAATGAGTCTCGCCCTCTTAAAGTGTGATGTTAAATTTGAAGGACGTTTGGCTATAAAGAATGGACCATATAAGGGTAAAAAAATTGAACCTGGTGCGAAGCTTTTAGCTGACCAACTCTATAAAGCGAGTGTGTTTGGCAAGGCAGAAATCTATACTGATATTCGTGAGGCAGGTCAAAAACTTCGTAACCGTAAAGGTGTGATTTTCTTTAACCGTATAACTAATTACAACGGTGGACACATCGACCTATTGGAGCCGGTAGGGGATAACATGATGCAGTGCAATTCCGATTGTTATACCGACTGCAAAGAGATTTGGTTCTGGGAACTGAGATAACGCTATAGCGTAAATAAAGATATCGCCATGATAAAAAAAACGCTTTGCCTGTTTCTTTTTCTGACTAGTTGCACATCTTATTCTGCTAATACCTACCCTCAATTCTTTCATCAGCAAACTTACAGACAGGTAATGAAAGATTACGTTCTGGCACGCTGTCTTGCTGAGGTGGCAGATGAAGATGCTCAGTTTTCTGCTGATGCAGGACTCAGTGCAAGCGCACTGTTGGAGTGGATGCCTTTCGATGTTGAAAATGGCATGGAGAAAATTGAGGCAGTTATAAAAAAATATAAAGACGAAAAGAACAGCTTTCACTCCGAGCGTTCTCAAAAAATAAAAGGCGTAACCTTAAACTGTTTACGTCTTTATCATAGCGACGAACTGAACAAACTGGTTCCGCAAGTCATCATTGGCGATCCTGAACGTACCTGGATTCAGGATAACCCGCAGTAGTAAAAGACTTCACATTCTTTCCGTTCATTCAGGGGGAATGTAAGGCTGTCAAATGACACGGGTCATTTGATATGAGGCAGAGGTAAAATATGGACGGTTTTATTCAGCCCCATGCTTTCCTGTTTGCCATATAAGTGCTTTTTCGAAAGCAATATTGTTCATCCACGAAGAGTAGATATTATGGCTATTGATATGTTTCTGAAGGTCGAGGGTGTTACTGGCGAATCTAAAGATTCTAACCACACCGGCTGGACTGATATTACCTCCTTCTCCTGGGGCGCTTCCCAGCCTGGTAATATGAGCGTTGGTGGTGGCGGCGGTGCCGGTAAAGTTAACTTTAACGATCTGCACGTTAACGCCCTGATCGACAAATCCACCACAGCAATCCTGAAACACTGCGCCAGCGGTAAACACCTGACCAAAGTTGAGCTGTCCGTCTGTAAAGCCGGTGGCCAGCAGGTGGAATACTCCCGCATCACCCTGGAAGATGTGCTGGTCACGTCTGTTCAGTACACCGGTGCAGACAACGGCGATACCGTTGGTGTGACCTATGCATTCCAGGCTGCGAAAGTGAAACAGCAGTACTGGGAGCAGACCACGTCTGGTGGTAAAGGTGCTGAAAGCAGCGCTGGCTGGAACATCAAAGAGAACAAAGAAGCGTAATTGCGCATGTGGCCGGGGAATTTTCCCCGGTCTTTATCAACGTCAAAAGCCCTCAGGATCGGCGGGCATGGTTATAAAAAAGTTATTCGGTGTGTTTGCTGTCACGTTAATGGCGAGCGCCTGTGTGTCTCATCCGGCACAATATCAGTCGCTTTCGGTTACGCTAAAGAACAACGAGCCCTGCTTTGCTATTCCTGCTAACTCTGGGTTAGACGCGCCTGTCACCAGTCATTCACCCACCATAATGAAACGCGCGGGAAATGAATGGAAGGCGATATCGCTGCCGTCAACGTTTAGCCCTGAGGTGACGTTAACGGCTCAACAATGTTATCAGTGGACGGGGATTGCGTGGCAAACGGGAGAATATGATGTTGCTCTGAAAGTGTCAGGGAAAAACGATTCTATTCGTTATGCGGCTCGTTTCATCTTAGAAGAAGGCCCCTCAGATCAGTTTAAGCTTACGCAGACTGAATAGAATGTGTTAACCCCAAACGCCGCCGTTCTGGCCCCGAGCGAGGCAGCGTTTGAGTGTAATTACATCGGTCGCTGCGAAGCAGATGTTAATTATATTCCTCGGGCACCACATCTGGTGTTATAGAACAATGACCGCACCATCTTGCATTTGCAGATCACTGTTCGCGATGATGCTCAGGACGAATGCAGAGCCAGCAACCGTGAAATTAATTTATGGTGAAAATGGACTATTTACTATTGTTTCTTATTGTGGTCTTGTTTCTGATTGTTGTAATCATGGACCTATTCAGCTCTCGTTTTTTTAAAAAGCACGAGAATGATTATAATCAGCTACTTTCTGACTACCGGCGCAAAGGATATGATCTGGATCTTGTGACAAATTACGCTTATTTTTTTGGTTCACTAGCTAATTACCAAAAAATAATCTGGTTTGTACGCCTTTATAAAGGCGTCAGAATGAAGTTTACCCATGAAAGGTTTGTGCAGGAAGAAGCTTATAAATACGTACGGTCGTTACCGGACGAAAGAATTGGCTGGATGCTAAAGTTACATCGTCGTTATAAAATACAGGCGTTAATATTCATTCTGTGGCTCATTGTTGGATTATATTTTATAACCTTCATTAAATAGTTTTTGTATTCAATTTCTCAACGGATAACAATCATTAGGTGTCCCGACTGCTGGGGCTGGAGCGCTTGTTTACGGATTAATCATAGGTGCTGCTGGCGATGCTGGAGGTACGAAAGTAGATGGGTTTGTTGGCGAGAAGATCGGTATCTTAATATTCAGTGGGGAATGATATGATTGCTAATGATATTTTCTCCATTTTTGTGATTTCTCTTTTTGCTCTGTTCTTAATCCTGATGGTTACTTTTTATATTGATTATCGAAAGCACTCGGGTGAAGTTTCGGAAATATATAATGCATTAACGAAAGCCAGATTATTAAGGAAGGAAGATTATCAAGTTTGGGAAGGCTTGGGGTTCTGGGGGTTCGGTTTCCGTATCACAATTTTATCAAGGTTATTACGGGGAAAAAGCGTTAAGCTAACCGACTCTCGAAGGTTTCAATCTCATGCATGTCATGATGTTTTGTCCGACTTTGAACTCTTCTGGGTTTATTCATATGATAAGAAAATAAAATTCACAGCTGCTGTTTTTATACTGCTTTTAGTCATGGCAAGTGTTGGTATTGTATAAACATTTATTACTATGGGAATTTTTTTTGTGTTAATCATGCCAGCGTAATTAAGTCATGTAATTTATTTTTTTTCGGGGTGGTGTACGAGTCAATGCGCCTGATGCTGCTTTCTTTTGTATTTTTAGGTTTGTTTGTTTCTTTGGTTTTATACGTCTATTTTTATCGGAAACACTCTCAGGAACTAACAAAAGCATTTCACCTCCTGAGTAGTAAACAATTCTTAGATATAAATGATTATCTTTTTTATGAGCAGCTTGGATTACCTGGGTTTGCGCATCGCGTATTCTTAATGAGAAAAATAATGGCGTGCAAGCCGATAACGTCAGGTAGCAGAAGGCAAATTTCTCCTGAAGCAGGAAGATTTATACTTTCAATATACCGTTTTCCCTGGATTGCAACGTTCCATAAATTAACGGTTTTTGTCGTGTTTTTAATGTTAATGTTAATTGTGCTAGTTGCTACCGGGCGATAAAAGAACCGTTTCAAATGATGCTCGATATTTAAACTGTCCTTTGCCTTAACCCCCAAACGCCGCCGTTCTCACCCCCGAGAGCGGCAGCGTTTGAGCGCTAATCATACCAGCAGGAATACGCCATGCGATTCACGATTATTTCTACGAAACCCGGTCATCAGCCGCCGCAGAGCAGCTGTGATTTTTACGCCCCGGGCGGCACCATTGGGCGCGGTACGGATAACAATCTGGTCTTGCCGGACAATGACCGCACCATCTCGCGTCTGCAGGCCATTGTTCACGTTGACGCCCAGGGCGAATGCCGCGTCACCAACCGTGGCAGCGTCACCCGCGTGGTATTAAATGACATTCCGCTGGAGCGGGGCCGTCAGGTTGAGCTGCAGGATGGCGACATTCTCGGCATTGATGACTACCGCATCGAAGTGACCGAGCTTATCCACGACACCCAGCCGGTGAGCCGCATGGCCGCCAGCATGCAGCAGCAGGCTCGTCCGACCGTTGCGCCAGCACCGGTTGCGCAGCCGAAACCGGCAAGCGCCGCACCGCGCGGTAAGGCTGAGCCAACTGCCGTGCCGTCTGAAATCTGGGACAGCCTGATGCAGGAGTTCTCTATCTCCGACAGCATCTCCCGCAACCGGACGAAACCGCAGCCTGCGGCGTCTCACGATCCCTTCTCCCAGCCCGCCGCACCGGAGCGTAACGCCGAAGATCCGCTGGCGATGTTCAATGACAGCGATCCGAAGCTTGAGCGTAAGAACGTTGATCCAGACACCTTGTTCAGCGATGAAGCGTTGTTCAAAAAAGAGAGCATCTTTGATGACGTCACCCCTTCAACCCTGGTGCCACCGGTTGAGAGCAAACCCGCGCCAGCAGAAGAGACGACGGATGAACTCGACCCGCTGGCCCTGTTTGGGGGGGCGGCCAGCGCGCCAGCCGCACGTAATGATGACCCGCTCGGGCTGATGGGTGGGGCGCCGTTAACTCATCCGGACGAGATTGCCGACCAGAAGCCGGAGCCAAAGCCGGAACCTGAGCCGGAGGAGGACGTGCTGGCCGGGTCCCCGCTGTTCGCCCCTGAACCGCAGGAAGCCCCGCGAGCTGAAGAAGCACCCCCGCGACAGGATTACGCAGGCTTCACTATGCCTACACCGCAGGCCGTTGCGCGCAGTAGCAGTCAGGCGCCTAAGGGACGGCTGCGTATCGATCCGGTCAATAACGCCGCCTCACCCGGCGCCACGGCGAACAACGGTGAGAAGGGCGAAGTGCTGCAGGGCGAGCTGCTGGAGGCGCTGCTGGAAGGTATGGGCCTGAGCGAAATGCAGCCGGTGCCGCAGTTTGACCGGGAAAACATGCGTCAGCTGGGGCAGATCCTCGGTATGTTCTCCCAGGGAACCGTGGCGCTGCTCTCCTCGCGCTCTATCCTCAAGCGTGGCGTCAAAGCCGACATGACCATGGTGCTGGACGACGCTAACAACCCGTTCAAGCTGTTGCCGACCGGGAAAACTGTCCTCATCCAGATGTTCGGTACCCCCATGCCGGGCTTTATGCCGCCGACGAAATCCGTGCGCGACGCGCTGATCGATCTGCAGGCGCACCAGCTGGGGATGATCTCCGGTATTCGCGCCATTATTGCCGCGATGCTCCAGTCCTTTAACCCGGAACAGCTGGAAGAGCAGGCGAAACAGAACGGCATGACCTCTCGCCTGGCGCTGCCGGGAAGCCGCAAAGCCGCCCTGTGGGACTATTTTGTTCGCAGTTACGGCGAGACGGCAGGTGAGATCGAGGATGACTTCCACACCCTGTTTGGCGAAGCTTTCCTTCATGCCTATGACATGGAGGTGAATCAGTACAAAGACTCACAGAGCGGATCGGAAGACAAATGAATATCGCAACGGCTTCTCTCTCCCGCCAGGGGACGCGCGCCAGTAACCAGGATCAGACGGGAGAAACCATTGGGGAACGCTCAGCCTGCTTTGTCGTCTGCGACGGCATCGCTGGCCTGCCGGGCGGGGAGGTGGCCGCTGAACTGGCCCGCAACAGCATTATCTCCCGCTTCGATGGCAACAAACACCTTAATGCGCAGCATATCCGCGACTACGTGCAGACCGCGAATCGCACCATTCTCAGCGAACAGCAGGCCGTGCAGGACTACCGCCGGATGGGCACGACGCTGGTCAGCCTGTTCATTGACCGGGATTATGGGCTGGCCTACTGGGCGCACGCCGGGGACAGCCGCCTGTACCTGTTTCGTCGCGGCTGGCTGTGGCACGTCACCACCGACCACAGCCTGGTGCAGCAGATGAAAGATGCCGGGCACCAGACCGATAACCTGAACAGCAACCTGCTGTATCTGGCGCTGGGGATTGAAAACGGTGGGCCAGAAGCGAGCTATAGCGACGTAGTGCAGGTTGAAGACGGCGATGCGTTCTTACTGTGCACCGACGGCTTCTGGCACGGCGTCAGCGAAGAGCAAATGAAGCAGTCGCTGCATATGGTCAATACGCCGCAGGAGTGGCTGACCTTAATGAACCAAATCATTCAAAAGAATGGCGAACAGGAGGGGAATGCTCAGGATAACTATACCGCCCTGGCGGTATGGATGGGCAACCCTCAGGATACAACATTGCTGCACACCCTCTCTGATGCAGCACAATTTCTTCCCTGCGGAACTGATTAGACACACAAGGAACGCTATGAAACTTTGGCTATCGGGTTTGGCACTTCTGGTGGTGACCTCCACCGCTCAGGCTGAGAATTTCCGCATCGTGCAGTCTCCTGCGCAGAAGCTGGATATCTGGATCGACAACATCAAAGACAACACCCCGCAAAGCTGGTGTAAGCCAGAGGTGGCGCTGCGTATCGTGGCGAACGGCAAGAAAGACGTCTCTGTGCTGGAAAACTTTGTCCCGCGTCTTGGCTCGCTGCTGGAGCACCAGTGCAGCAAACTCAATAAACTCAGCTGGACGCTCAACGATCCGGCGGGCACGACGCTGGCACAGGGCACGGCAGGCAAAGCGCAGGATTGGGCGCTGGTGGTGAAACAGGCGCAGGCTGCGCCCGCCGCGACCGAAACCGCTGCCAGCGGCGCATTACTCCCACCAGACCAGAATGTGGCTACCCAGACTGCGCCCGCCGACCGCACGCCGTGGCAGGAGTTTACCCTTCAGGACGGCTGCCATCTGCGCACCTTCTGGGAAGGTGGCGCATCCGCACCGGCGCTCTTCATTCCGGATTCTGAGACCACCCGCTGCGGTAATGGCAGCTGGCTGAGCGGACACACCGTTATCTCCCAGTCCCGCAACGGCGGGCAAAAAGAGATGGCCGTGACCTACATTCACGGCTTCCCGGTGACCGGGTTGAACCAAAACGCCGACCCGGAAAACGCCCTGATCACCTCCGTCAACAAAGAGCGCATGGTCTTCAGCACCTCTGACAGCGATCAGAGCTGGATGATCCTGCCTTACGATGACGCCCTGAACAGCTGGAAGAGCAACGGCACGGTGGCGGTGGAAATTTCGCGCGAAGTCGCCAGCGACGATGCAAAACTGCAGGCGCGTATCGCCGCGGTGAAAAAAACGTGGAGCGCCTGGGTTGCGCCCGGCACTCCGCTGAATATCGTGCTGATTGACACCCTGCGTCCGCAGCTGCGCGACCCGGCAGTCGGCGCATGGCGCGCGGCGAATTAAGGAATGGCTATGAATACGCTCTATCAACACCTGGCGGGTGAGTCCCTCAACGAGGCGCTGGCGCGTCTGGAGGCCGAAATCAAAGCCCGTCCGGCAGACGCCGATCTCCGCGCCGCGTTCGTGCAGTTTTTAACCCTCAGCGGCAACTGGACGCGGGCCCTGACCCAGCTGAAGAGCTGGCTGGCGTTGAAGCCTCAGGCGAAGCCCACCGTCACGCTGCTGGAGCAGGCCATTCAGGGTGAATTGCAGCGCGCGCAGGTGATGGCGGGTGCGCTGCGTCCTGCCATGCCTGAAACCCAGTGGCCGTGGCTCGCGACGCTTGCCGCAGCGCTTAACGAAAGCGACGAACGCGCCCACGCGCTGCGCCTGGAAGCCCTTGAACAGGCACAGGCGAACGCCGGTCAGTTGACCTTCGAAAACGAAGAGACGCAGGCGTTCGAATGGCTAATGGACGGCGATGCCCGTCTGGGCCCCGTCTGCGAAACCCTGGTTAACGGCCGCTATTTCTGGCTGCCGTTTAATGCTATCGCGGAGATCCGTTTCCAGGCGCCGGCCAGCGTAACTGATCTGGTCTGGCGTCATGCGCTGGTGCGTTTGACCGACGGTACGGAACAGGTGTGTCAGATCCCGGCGCGCTATCCGTTTGCGGCCGATGCCTCCGATGCGGTCAAGCTGGGGCGCACCACCGACTGGCACCCACTCGACGATGACGGCACCCTGTACGAAGGAATGGGGCAGAAGGCCTGGCTGAGCGAGCAAAGCGAAAGCCCGCTGCTGTCGTTAAGCCTCGTGACGTTTGCAACGGACGGAGCCGATGAGTAATCCCGCTGGCGAAGGCGATCTGCTGCGCAGCGGCTGGCAAGCCCGCAGCAAGCAGGAGAAGGTGGGGGCGCGCGACAAAATGCAGCCCTCGCTGCTCGATCGTCTCACCGATAACGACCCGGAGAAAAAACGCGAGCCGGCTAACAGCAACCTGATTACCCACGCCGCACTGCGTCGCAATGTGCTGCGGGATCTGCAGTGGCTGTTTAACACCATCAACCACGACGCCTCCGGCGATTTGAGCGCCTTGCCGCACGTGAGCCGCTCGGTGGTGAACTTCGGCGTTGCACCGCTGGCCGGGAAGCGCATGTCGGATATCGAATGGCATGATATTCAGCGCAAACTCACCGAGGCCATCATCAATTTTGAACCGCGTATTTTGCCGCAGGGGCTGCAGGTCCGCTGCGTGTCGGATACCTCCTCACTGGATCTGCACAACGTGCTCTCCATCGAGATAAAAGGGCGTTTGTGGTGTGTGCCGTACCCGCTGGAGTTCCTGTTTCGCACCGATGTCGATCTGGAAAACGGCCACTTTGAACTGAAAGATGCGGGGTAATCATGGAAAGTAAACTGCTCGACTATTACAACCGTGAGCTGGCTTACCTGCGCGAAATGGGGGCCGAGTTTGCCGAACGCTACCCGAAAGTCGCCGGAAGGCTGGGCATGCGCGGCATCGAAGTGGCGGATCCGTATACTGAACGCCTGATGGAAGGGTTCGCGTTTCTGACCTCCCGCGTGCAGATGAAAATGGATGCGGAGTTTCCGCGTTTCTCCCAGCGTCTGCTGGAGATGATTGCGCCGAACTACCTTGCGCCGACCCCCTCGATAGCGATTGCACAAATTGAACCTGACAGCAGCCGTGGCGATCTGAGCAACGGCTTCATTGTGCCGCGCGGCACCATGATGGACAGCCTGGCGCTGAAGAAAACCGGCGTAACCTGCAGCTACACCACGGCGCACGAGGTCAATCTGCTGCCGTTGAAAATCGACAAGGTTGAGCTGGGCGGCGTGCCGGCGGATCTGCCGCTGGCGCAGTTGGGTCTGAGCCAGCGCGGTATTAACAGCGCGTTACGCATCCGTATTGCCTGCGACGGTCCGCAAAACCTTGGTCATCTGAATTTCGACCAGCTGGCGCTTTTTCTCAGCGGTCCGGACATTGAAGCGCTGAAGCTGCTGGAGCTGGTGATGGAGCATCATGCCGGGATCGTCTGCCAGACGGTCAGCCCGCATCCGCAGCGGCAGTTGCTCCCGTCGGATGCGCTGCGCCAGGAGGGCTTTGAGCCGGATCAGGCGCTGCTCCCGGACGATCTGCGCAACTTTGACGGTTACCGTCTGCTGCAGGAGTATTTCGCCTTCCCGGCCCGTTTCCGCTTTATCAGCCTAAGCGGACTGAACTCGCTTGTGCAGCGTTGTGACAGCGAAAAAGCGTTCGATATCTTCATTCTGCTGGATAAGTCGGATGAACAGCTGGAGCGCGTGGTCGACACCAGCCATCTGGCCCTGCACTGCACTCCGGTGATCAACCTGTTCCCGAAGGTCGCGGCCCGGCAGAAGCTGAATGAAGGCCAGCATGAATATCATCTGGTGGTCGATAACATTCGCCCGCTGGATTATGAAATTTACGCGGTGAATAAAATCTACGGCAGCGCCGACGGGCAGCGCGACGACCAGACGTTTCGTCCTTTCTGGAGCACCTGGAGCGGGGACGCGGGCAACTACGGGGCCTATTTTTCACTGCGCCGGGAACAGCGCGTGCTCTCTGAACATGCCCTGCGTTACGGCACCCGTACCGGCTATATCGGTTCAGAGGTGTTTGTGTCGCTGGTTGATGAACAGCACGCGCCGTGGCAGGAGAACCTGCGCTACATCTCTGCCGAGGTGCTTTGCACCAGCCGTGATCTGCCGCTGATGCTGCAGCAGGAGCTCGGGCAGTTCATTATGGCTGACTCCATGCCGGTGAAATCCCTGACCCTGCGTAAAGGCCCGACGCCGCCGCGTCCGGCGCTGGCCGAAGGGTTCAGCACCTGGCGCCTCATCAGCCAGCTGCAGATGAACTACCTCAGCCTGATGGACAGCGATAACGAAGACGGCGCAGCCGCGCTGCGTCAGCTGTTAGGGCTGTATGCCAACCTGGCTGAGACGCCAGTTGCGCGTCAGGTGGAAGGGGTTCGACACTGCGTGCTGGAGCCGGTTCACCGCCGCGTGCCGGAGCCTGGCCCGGTCGTTTTCGCCCGCGGGATTGGCATTACCCTGACGGTAGATGAGCGGGCGTTCTCCGGTGCCAGCCCCTGGCTTTTCGGCAGCGTGCTGGAGCGTCTCTTTGCCCGGCTGGTGTCCATTAACAGCTTCACGGAATTTACCCTCAAGAGCCAGCAGCGCGGCGAGATCGGCTACTGGGCACCGCGGATGGGTAAAAGGGCACTGCTATGAGTGACGTTGCTGCCGCACCGCTGCGCGTACACCGCCTCACGCCGCTGCCGGACAGTTTCTGGCGCGGCGTTCGCGAAACGCCGTGGCGCTACGATCTGTTCCAGCTGTTAAGACGCATTGATGCCCAGGGCGGCGAGCGCTATCCGCTGGGTCGCGCGCCGCTGCCGAAATTTGAGCCACTACGCATCGGCCAGCAGCCGTCGATGAGCTTTGCGCCTTCCACGGTGGCGCAGGTGCGTCAGCGCGAAGGGAGCGGGCTGCATGAGGTGTCTATCCTCAGCTTCGGCCTGTTTGGCCCGAACGGCCCGCTACCGGTCCACATGACGGAGTACGCCCGCGAGCGTATTCATCATCATCAGGACAGCAGCCTGAGTGCCTTTGCCGATCTGTTCCATCATCGCCTGACGCTGCTGTTTTATCGCGCCTGGGCGGATGCACAGCCCGCCGTCTCCCTTGATCGCGCCGACAACAGGCGCTTTGAGAGGTATCTGGCGTCGCTGATTGGGATGGGACAGCCGGGTCAGATGAACAAAGGCAGCCTCAGCCCGCATGCCCGCTTTACCCACGCCGGGCACCTGACCCGTCACGGGCGGGATCCGGAGGGGCTGGAAAAGATCCTGCGTCATTACTTTAAGGCACCGGTCAAACTGGTGAGCAACGTCCCGCAGTGGATGCCGCTCTCCGCGCGCGAGCAGGCGCAGCTGGGAGCCGGTCGGCGCATGCCGCGCCTGGGGGAATCCGCCTTTCTGGGCATTGCGGTACGCGACGTGCAGCATAAGTTTCGCATCGAGATTGGCCCGCTGAGCGCGGAGGAGTACAACCGCTTCCTGCCGGGCGAAGCCTGGGTCACCGAACTGCGCGACTGGGTGCGCCAGTATGCCGGGGTGGAATTTGAATGGGATACACGGGTGATCCTGCGCGAAGACGCGGTGCAGGGCACCTCGCTCGGCGGTACCGGGCTATTAGGCTATAACACCTGGCTGGGTCATCAACCTCAGCCTGTCCCGCGTGGCGATCTGGTGTATCGCGCAGAGCGGTAATCCTTCCGTATACCGAATCATTGTTAATGGAAACTAACATGTCAGAAATTAGCCGTGCCGTGCTTTTCGGCAAACTGGATACGCTGTTATTTACCTCTCTGGAAAGCGCCACCGCCTTCTGCAAGCTGCGCGGCAACCCGTATGTGGAGCTGGTGCACTGGCTGCATCAGCTGATGCAGCAGCAGGATGGCGATCTGCAGCAGGTCATCCGCCACTTTGCCCTCGACGAACAGCAGCTGACGCGCGATATCGTTGCCGCGCTGGACGCCCTGCCGCGCGGAGCGAGCTCTGTTTCCGATCTCTCCGAACATATCGACAGCGCCGTGGAGCGCGCCTGGGTCTACGGCTCGCTGAAGTTTGGCGTCAGCCGTATTCGCGGCGGCCATTTGCTGATCGGCCTGCTGAAAACCTGGAATCTGGCCAACGTGCTGAAAAGCATCTCGGCGCAGTTTACCCGTCTAAACGTCGAGGTGCTGATTGAGCAGTTCGACGCCATTTGCGCCAACAGCAAAGAGACGCAGCAGGCCGCTGCCGCGGTTGACGCACCGGCGGGGGCGGTTCCGGCCGCTCAGGGGACGTTGGCCCAGTACGGCCAGGATCTGACCGCCCGCGCCCGTGAAGGGAAGATTGACCCGGTTGTCGGGCGTGATGAAGAGATCCGCCAGATGGTCGATATTCTGATGCGCCGCCGCCAGAACAACCCGCTGCTGACCGGGGAGGCCGGGGTCGGTAAAACGGCGGTGGTGGAAGGGCTGGCGCTGCGTATCGCTGACGGCGACGTACCGGAGCCGCTGCAAAATATACAGCTGTGGCTGCTGGATATCGGCATGCTGCAGGCCGGCGCGGGCATGAAGGGCGAATTTGAGGCCCGTCTGCAGGCGTTAATCAATGAAGTGCAGTCCAGCGCTACGCCGATCATTCTGTTTATCGATGAGATCCACACCCTGATTGGCGCAGGCGGCCAGCAGGGCACCGGCGACGCCGCCAACCTGCTGAAGCCTGCCCTGGCGCGCGGTCAACTGCGCACCATCGGGGCGACCACCTGGGCGGAATACAAAAAATACATCGAGAAAGATCCGGCGCTGACCCGTCGTTTCCAGACGGTGCAGGTTCATGAGCCGGACGAAGCGAAAGCCGTTCTGATGCTGCGCAGTACCGTATCGCCGCTGGAGACGCACCACCAGGTTCTGCTGCTCGACGAAGCGGTGAGCGCCGCGGTGAAGCTCTCCCATCGCTATATTCCTGCGCGTCAGCTGCCGGATAAAGCCGTTGCGCTGCTCGATACCGCCTGTGCCCGCGTCGCGGTCAGCCAGAGCGCGCCGCCGGCGCAGCTTGAAGACTGCCTGCGCCATCTTGCCGCGCTGGACGTAGAAATCGGGATTGCCGAACGCGAAGCGCGGGTGGGGGCTGGTGACGCCGGGCGCGTAACGGCCTTACGCGCAGAGCGTGACGCGTATGAGACAAAACGCGACGCCCTGGCCCAGCGCTGGGAGGAAGAGCGCAGCCTGGTGCAGGAGATTATCCGCCTGCGTGCTGCGCTGTTTGCGGCTGGCGATGAAGAGAGCGCCGGGCTGCACGACCAGCTTGCGGAGCAGCAGCAGGCGCTGAAAACCTTACAGGGTGACGAACCGCTGTTGTTCGCCGCGGTGGATGAAAACGTGGTTGCGGCAGTAGTTTCTGACTGGACCGGGATCCCGCTGGGCCGGATGGTGAAAAACGAGATCGATGCGGTGCTGAACCTTGCCGACACGCTGAACCAGCGGGTCATCGGCCAGCGTCACGGGCTGGATCTGATTGCCCGCCGGGTGAAAACCTCCCGTGCGAAGCTGGACGACCCGAACAAACCGGTGGGCGTCTTTATGCTGTGCGGCCCGTCTGGCGTCGGCAAAACGGAAACCGCGCTGGCGCTTGCGGAGTCGCTGTACGGCGGCGAGCAGAACGTCATTACCATCAATATGAGTGAATTCCAGGAAGCACACACCGTCTCTACCTTAAAAGGTGCACCGCCGGGATACGTAGGGTATGGTGAGGGCGGTGTGTTAACCGAGGCCGTGCGTCGCCGCCCATATAGCGTGGTGCTGCTGGACGAAATTGAAAAAGCGCACCCGGACGTGCATGAGATCTTCTTCCAGGTCTTCGACAAAGGCTGGATGGAAGATGGCGAAGGGCGCCATATTGATTTCCGCAACACCATTATTATTCTGACGTCTAACGTGGGCACCGAGCTGATCAGCGCCATGTGTGCTGACCCGGAGCTGATGCCGGAGCCGGAGGCGTTAAGCGGCGCGCTGCGCCAGCCGCTGCTGGAGGTGTTCCCACCGGCGCTGTTGGGCCGTCTGCTGGTGGTGCCGTATTACCCGCTCAGCGACGAGATGCTGGGGCAAATTGTTCGCCTGCAGCTCAGGCGCATCCAGCGTCGCCTGGAAGAGAATCACAACATCATTTCTGAGTTTGACGACAGCGTGGTGGAACAGATTGTTCAGCGCTGTACCGAGGTGGAGTCCGGCGGCCGCATGGTGGATGCGATCCTGACCAATACCTTGCTGCCTCAGATGAGCCAGATTTTACTTACCGCCAGCCGCAGCGACGAGCAGTTCCGACGTCTGCATGTGACCTGTGAGCAGGGCGAGTTTCACTGTCAGTTTGCCGCGTAATAATCATCAAGAGAACTGTAAAAGATGACGGATAATGATAACAATCGGACTGTCCCAAACGCGCTCCCGGTCGGGTACCGCTTCAATGAGTTTGAAATCAAAGAGGTGATCGGCGGCGGCGGTTTCGGCATCGTTTATCGCGCGTGGGATCACCAGCTCGAACGCACTATCGCTATCAAAGAATTTATGCCTTCCTCGCTCGCCGTGCGCGGCGACGACATGACCCTGGTGCTGCGCAGCGAGCGCTTTGGCAAAGCCTTTTCCGCCGGGCTGAACAGCTTTATTCAGGAGGCGCGTCTGCTGGCGCGCTTTAACCACCCGAACCTGCTGCACGTCCTGCGCTTCTGGGTGCAAAACGACACGGCCTACATGGGGACGCTGTTTTATAGCGGCACCACGCTGTCACGCCTGCGCGAAGAAAAGCCGGAGCTGATTAACGAAGCCTGGATCCGCCGTACGCTGCCGATGCTGTTTGGCGCAATCAAGACCATCCACGACGAAGGATACCTGCATCGCGACATCTCTCTGGATAATATCCAGATCCAGGATAACGGCCTGCCGGTGCTGCTCGATTTCGGCTCCGCACGCCGCACCATCGGTAACCTCTCTGATGAAACCGAAACCATGCTGCGCCCGGGCTTTGCGCCAATTGAGCAGTACACCGACGACAACGAAAGCGAGCAGGGCCCGTGGACCGACATTTACGCCCTCGGCGCCGTGCTGCGTACCCTGATCGTGGGATCGCCACCGCCGGTCAGCGTGGTGCGATCCATTCAGGACACCTGTAAGCCGCTGGTGGAAATCATGCCGCAGGGCTACTCCATTCCGCTGCTGCAGGCCATTGACCGCGCGCTGGCGCTGCACATGGAGGACCGTCCTCAGTCTATTGACGAATTCGCCGCGCTGATTGAGATGCCGGTTGCCGGTATTAACGACGTGCTGACGGCGAAAAAGCCCGGCACGATGCTGGTCCCGGTGGAAGAGGAAAAACCGGCGTCGCCACTCGACTGGCGTCGTTACAAGATCCCGGGCATGGTCGCCGCGGGCGCGCTGGTGGGCGTTGTCGCCGGCGCCATGCTGTTCAGCGGCGGCCACGATGCGCCAGAGCAGGCTGCACAGGCACCGGCAGAGACGCGTCCGACTGAAACCGCCGCAAACGCGCCAGAGGTGAAGCCAGAAACGGCGACGGTGAGCGAGCAGGCCACTGCGCCAGCGACAGCGCAACAAACGCCACCGCCTGTTGCGAGCCCGGTTGCGTTGGTCTATATCCGTATTCTCGATGGCGAAACGCTGAAGGTGAACGGCGAGCCTAAAGCGCTGCGTCCGGCAAATAACGGCTATGCGTCGCTCAAACTGCCGGCAGGTGAGACGAAGATTGAACTGCAGGGCAACGGAAGAACGCGTAGCCAGACGCTGGATATCGTTAAGCCGGGCACCTGGCTGGTGAATCCGTAAGTCAGGCCGGTACAGGACGGAGCGAATGTATAACATTAAGTTTGTCTATCTGTTCAGCGAGAACGTTGCGCCAGCGCTTTTTGCGAAAATTATCCGCCCGTCCGTCGCCGGGCAGTGGATTATGTCGGTGCCAGACCATTCGTTGCGCTCACTCTTCACGCGCTACGATTTACTGCGATCCATCACTGGCGCAAATCCCTATCAGTCCGGGCGCGATACGCGCAAGCTGATTGCACAGGATCTCGATATGGGCAGGATCGTTGCGATTGACGAGAGTTTTCGCAGCTGGTCGTCGGTAACGGAAATCTTTTACATCAATGCAAAGGGGCGGCTTCAGGCCGCCTCGCTCACCGGGCTGGGCTGGTACCCGGTAAGCAATATCGTCGATCGTTACGAAACGATGGTGCGCACCTATGGTTCCCGCCCTGCGCCAACGGAGCTGCCGACGCAGGTGGTGAAATCCAAAGCGGCGCAGGTGCCTGACCAGCCAACGCCGGGCAAAGACGGTAAAACCTATGCCTCTCAGTTGCAGAATATGACCAAAGCCGAACGCTGGCAGGCCCGTAAGGACCTGATTGCGAAGGGCAGCAACAGTCTCTATCCGGATGCGCAGATCGCGGCTAAGCGGTTAGCGGCGAATAACATTGCGGTGGAGAAGGCGAAGCTTGCGGAAAATGTTTATAAGACCGTAAACCCGCTGGAAACCACGCCGGGGGTACCGGAGGGGTGGAAGGATATCAGCAATGATGCCGCCGCGCTGAAGAAGCTTGGGCTAAACCGCAAAGCCCTTTTTGACAATACAGCCTCGCCTGATTTTCTTGCCCGCGTATATCAACCCGATCCTGAGGTGTTTGGTCGCGATATGAATCCAACGTTAGTGTTCAGAGGATCACGGCAACCTGAATTCTTCCCCATGAAAAACATGGCTGACTGGAAAAATAACGGTGCGCAAGGGCTTGGCATGGCGTCAGATTATTACAAAAGAGCGGTGGGGCTAGGCGAACAACTCTCTAAATCCGGACAACAAGTGGACATCGCGGGTCACTCGCTGGGGGGCGGATTAGCCTCTGCGACCTCGATGGCCAGCGGTATGCCGGGATGGACCTTCAACGCGGCCGGACTGCATCCTGGGACCGTAGAGAAATACGGCGGAAGTTTGTTGGGCAGTACGGAAAATATTCAGGCTTACCGGGTTGAAGGTGAACTGCTGACAAAAATTCAGGAAGTTAACCTTTGGGAAGATTTCAAAACGGTTAAAGGACACGTGCCGGCATTGATAGCCAAAGAAGAGCTTTCTGCCGTCATGCCTGACGCTGCCGGAATTGCACACGACCTTCCGGGGGGAACGGGAGGCGCTCTCGATCGCCATGGCATCGATCAGGCGATTAACTGTATTGAGCAACAGAAAGATGAAGACATCGCAATTATCGGGAGTCGCGCGTGAAATCATTGATTACTGGCTGGATAGCGCTTTGTCTAATGTTAATGGTGCAGGGGTGCAAGCAAAATATGGATTTGAAACCAGACAATTACTTCAGCGGACAGCAGCTCACCTTAGCACGCGCCATTGAGGCCGGTGAGGTGAATGAAGTTGTTAAGCTCGCTTCGCAAACCGACCTTAATACGCCCGGTAAAGAGGACATGACGCTGCTGTTTTGGGCGGTGATGAATTCAATTAACGATAAGAAAACACCGGATCAATTAAAGATTATTACCGCGCTGGTCAAATCGGGGGCAGATCCACTGCAGCCACGACCTCGGGGGGAGAGCAGTCCTGCAGAATTTGTCCTGAAAGCGGACAGCGGCGTCTGGATAAAGGCGATGCTGGAGGGCGGATTACCGCCGGATGCGAAGGACAAAACGTTTGGGGAACCGATTATCTTCGAAACCCTCGAAGCAAAAAACACCGATACGCTCCAGGCGATGTTCGATGGCGGAGCAGATATCAATATCACCAACTCACTGGGTAATACGTTGCTGATCGCCGCGCTGGATTTTCACTCTTACGACCATGTCCTGCTTTTGCTGGAGCGTGGCGCAAACGCTGAGATCAAGGCGGATAATGGCTGGACAATGGCCAACCAGCTGCAGCGTTATCTGAACCGGGCGAAAGAGGGCAGTGACGAATATCAAAAACTGACTGAAATTAAGGACGCGCTTATTCAGCATGGTGGTAAATGGCCTCCCGCGCCGGTGAGTCAGTGATGTCGTTAAACCGTGAGCTTCCTTAAGCAATGATGACTGTTAAAAAGCAGGTTTTCATTTTCTGGGGAACGATGGATGCGCTGGCTGTTGCGATCTACTGTGCGCAGTCTGTACGCCATGACAGAGTCCCCTTTGTATCCGATATCTTCTCCTTCATTGCGACAGGAAACGGGCCTTCTGGTGGTGGGTATAGCGTTCTGCTGCTGTTCTTTATTCTCGATTTCCTGTTGCTGTTGTCGCTTTTTGCCTCAGCATGGTGCTTTCTGACAGGGAAGCCTTTTGCGAGCAAACTGGCGCTCTGCCAGGAAGTTTTCCGCCTGATCTCTTTCCGGTGTTCGGTGACCCTTTTTCCGCTGTTGTTGAACCTCACGGGGGCCCAGAACGTCTGGCTGAATAGTGTTTTGTTTATATTCTCAGAGTTTCTTAAGATCTACTCCCTGTGGATATATCAATATGAACAAGACAATGAATCTTTGAAAAGGCAAAAGCGGTATCGAAATTAAGCAGACGGTGACTTGTGCATATCCCAAAACGTCTTGTCAAAAATCTCGTCTTTGTTGATACATTTATTTAGCATAAAACATTACGGAATATCGATTATGCTCAACCGAATTACCGTCCAGCTCCCGGTCGAGGGGCTGCTCTTCTGGAAACTCTCCGGCCGCGAGGCG